>NZ_JAMYVF010000004.1:0-465952 GCF_040323735.1 Mesorhizobium sp. M0029 | reverse complement strand
CACTCTCGCGCGCCATCGTCGGCGCATGGACGCCGGTCGCCGGGAAGGTTCGCATCGACAGCGCAAGCCTCGATCAATGGGACCGGGAAGCACTAGGCCGTCATATCGGCTATCTGCCGCAAGGTGTTGAACTGTTCGACGGCACCATTGCCGAAAACATCGCTCGTTTTGAACATGATCCTGACCCTGAGGCTATTGTCGCCGCGGCGAAAGCAGCGGGCACGCACGAACTGATCCTCCGATTTGAGCACGGATACGAAACTCCGATTGGTGAGGTCGGATCGGCACTTTCCGCCGGGCAGCGTCAGCTTATCGGTCTTGCCCGTGCCCTTTATCGAGACCCGTTCCTTGTTGTGCTGGATGAACCCAATATCCATCTCGACGCGGAAGGCGAAGCTGCAGTCGCTAAGGCGATCGCCTCTGTGCGCGAGCGCAAGGGCATTGCGGTTGTTGTCTGCCATCAGCCGAGCGTCATCCGCGCCGTGGATTTGGTGTTGGTGATGGAAGGTGGACGGCAGCGATCATTCGGTGCGCCTTCCAAAGTCCTGAAGGCCATCGAGTCTACACAGGATAACGTGGCAGAGCGCGCTGACATGGAGGATACCGGTGTCCGGCATTGATCAGAACAATGACGTTTCAAGCTCCATTCGCCGCCACCTGGTGGCGGGCTTTCTGGCGAGCGTGATCTTTGTGGGAGGAGCCGGAGCCTGGGCGAACTTCACGAATCTCTCCGGTGCGGTTGTAGCGTCCGGACACTTTGTCGTCGTTTCCTATGTCAAGAAGGTGCAGCACCCGACTGGCGGGGTGGTGGGAGAAATCCTGGTGCGCGAAGGCGATAAGGTAAAAGCCGGCGACATCCTCATGCGGCTCGATGCCACCCAGGCGCGCGCTAATCTCGCCATAGTCACCAAGCGGCTCGATGAGCTGGCCGCCTACCTAGCTCGACTCGATGCTGAGCGTGACGATCTCGCGGAAATCCCCTTCCCGGACTGGCTACTCGCCCGAAGAGATGTTCCGGACGTAGCTTCGGCAATAGATAGCGAGACGTTGCTGTTCGAATTCCGCAGGCAATCCCGCGACGGGAAGCAGGCGCAATTGGCGGAACGCATTACTCAATATCACCACGAGATCGAAGGACTCAAGGCGCAGGAAATTGCCTGTGAAAAAATGATCGAGGTTCTCCAAAAGGAAATTGCTGTTCTAAGTGGGCTGCGCAACCAAGGCATTGTCTCGGACCAACGGTTGAACAGCCTGAAGATCCAGGTTGCCACTTTCGGTGGCGAACGCGGTGAGAAGATCGCAGATCAGGCACAGACGGCAGCCCGCATAGCCGAAACGCGCCTGCAGATCCCGCAGATCGATCAGGATTTCAAGTCGGAAGTGGGCCAGGAGCTCAGAGAGGTTCAGGCGCAGGTCGGGGAGTATGTTGAGCGCAAGGTGGCGGTTGAACAGGAACTGCGGCGGATCGATATCGTCGCGCCGCAGTCAGGCACCATTCAACAACTCGCAATTCATACGGTCGGCGGAGTGATCACGCCCGCCGATCCGATCATGCTAATCGTGCCGGAAGGCGACGATCTTGCGCTTGAAGTACGAATCACCCCGAAGGACATCGACCAAATCCAGCTTGGTCACAAGGCCGTGCTGCGGATGTCAGCCTTCAATCTGAGAACCACGCCGATATTGAACGGATATGTCAGCCGGATCGCAGCCGATCTGGCGACGGATGAAAAAAACGGCATTTCGTACTACCTGGTGCGCCTGTCGGTTCCGCAGGCGGAACTGACGAAGCTCAAGGGCCTGACGCTCGTGCCCGGTATGCCGGCCGAAGCGATGGTCCAGACGGGTGAGCGTACGGCGCTTTCCTATTTCGTAAAGCCGCTGTCGGACCAAATCAGTCGGACATTCCGGGAGGAATGAAATAACCCACAGGAATCTATTGTTGCTATTTCTGTTGGTTGTCCGCATGCTATGTGCGTGGTAAGATCTGAAAGCACAGACATTTCCTACTTGCCTCTGGGCACCGCTTGTTTCTGTAATATTCAGCTGATGTTGCACCATGTTGCAACTGAGTATCCTTGGTTTCCAACGGTTTTTACTGGTGCGCGGCTGATGGACGCGACATGAAACGCGACATGAAAAACCCGCCACCAGCCGCAGCGGGCTGTTCGTTTCTCTTCTGCGGAATGAAAGTCAGTCAGTGCCGCGTGGCTGACATCGCCTCGAACATATCCCAAGCCGCATCTCGGTTTCGGTGCTTGCCGGGAATGGGGACCCAGCACTGCTTCGCAAAGATCCGAGCTTCTAGATCGTCAGGATGCGTATCGGTCACAAGCGCCGCCCAGTCCCACTTCCGGGCTTCGCGGCGCATCACGTCGACCACAAACCAGCCGGAAGGCGGTCGATCACCTTCGGTCGTTCGCATGGCAGTTTCCTTCTGAACGAAAGATCATTGCCGTTCACTCAGCGGCCTGAAGTCAACGCCGACAGTCTGCAAGACGAGCAGCGCACGCGTGGCTGGCGAGGGCACCGTTTCCCATGTCGGGCTACAACTCTCGGTCATCGTAGCGGGAAATGGTAATGCGCCGCAAGAGTGTTGCAGGGCACGAGGGCTGTTTGGCGGTAGGGGTTGCGCTCGCGAGGGTAGATGTCGCGCATAAGCAGCAGACGTTCGAAGAACAGCCACTCACTGTAGGCTTGCAGCAGTTCCTCCTCGGAGGGCAGAGGCGCCGGTTGCGGCGAGACATGCGCCGCGGCCGCGCCTCTTATGGCCGGAATAGAGGCGATGGCACCGAGCAGGGCGCGGGAAAATCTTCTAAAGGGAAGGCAGCGGCCATAGCTTCGCCGGCCTCCAGAAGAGGGGTGTTAGGCATTTGGGTCTGCATTTGCGATAACGTTGCACTAATGGTTAAGGCTGCACGTATCGTACAGTCACTTTAATGTAAGGTTTAACTAAAATGACACTTTCGCCATCTCAATGCCGGGCAGCCCGGGCGCTTGTTGGATGGTCGCAGGATCAGCTGGCAGCGGCCTCCCAGGTGGCCAAGACGACCATTGCCAATTTCGAAGCTGGCAAGCGGACGCCATACGACCGCACGTTGGTCGACCTGCAGGCCGCTCTGGAGGCTGCCGGGGTTGAGCTCATTCCGCAGAATGGAGGAGGCGCCGGCGTGAGGCTCGCAAAGCCGTAGCCGGGCCGGCGCTTGCGTTCGCGCTCAACCGACGCGAAGCTGCCTTTTGAGGAACGGGAGGGCATACGTATGGCAATCAGATATCGGGCGACGACAACGATCCGGCTCAACACGGATGGCAAATGGGGTGCTTGGATGTTGATCGTGTCTCCGCTGGTGCAGGCGATTAGCTGGTACTACTATTTTGCGAAGCCGGACTATGGATGGCTCGGCCTTATTGCCCTCACCAGCGTGACAGTGCCCTGCGGCTTCGTGCTGCTACTGATCGGCCGCGACTATGACAGTATCGTAGACGAGACGAACTGACGCCTCGCCGATGGAGCGGCGCGATGCCCAAGGACAATACGTCTGGCATGCAGCGGGGGGAGGAAGACCTAGGCTGGCGCGTCCCGATGGGCTTTGCCGCGTCGCTCTGGCTGCATTCCTGCATAGAGCGGACGTTCAAAGACCTGGATATCGAGGATGACGCGGTGGCGCGCTGGCGGCCCTTCAATGGCAAGCAGTCCATCGTGATCGACCCCCATCGTTCGTTCGGTCAGCCGATCGCCTCCAAATATGGCGTCCCGACCGTGGCGCTTGCGCAAGCTGTAGAAGCCGAAGGATTTGTGGAAAAGGTGGCGCGCCTTTTCGATGTCTCAGCTACCGCTGTTAGAGACGCCATGAAATTCGAAGAGAGCCTTCAGAGTGCCGCGTGAAAGCCCTGGTCGACGAAAACCTGTCGCCCGCTCTCGCCCGTTCGCTAAATGCCCTGTTCGCCGGGGAGCATGAGATCGTCCATATCAGAGAGAAGTTCGGCCCCGGCGTGAAAGATGTGGCCTGGATCGCCCAGCTGAGCACGGAGGGGGCGTTGGATCGTCATCTCTGGCGATCGACGCATTACCCGGAACTCGCGGGCGGCGCGATGTTCGAACTTCCAATAAAGAGCACGCGCATCGAGCAACTGAAGGTGTAGTCTAAAGGCAATCGCTACACTTTCGCTTTCCGCCAGCCCGCCCACCACGCTTCCCATTGTGAGCAGAACCAGCGCTCTCCTCGAGCTGGGTTGACGCGCGTAGCAGAGTAATATTCCTGCCCCGGCATATGGTAGATATGCTCGCCGCGCTCGTTAATGTTGCCCTTGATATCGCAGCCCGCCTCGCGGACAGCCGCGTTGCTGGCCGACGAATCGCCGCCATGGTGAACGCGCGGCAGCTCGTGCCGATCGTCGCCGACTGCAAGATAGCCCGCGGAAGTCGCCCCGAGCATCACCAGAACGGCGGCGAGACGATAGCGGAAAAGCGAGCGCCACCAAGGCCGTCGCCTCTGCAACCTCCTGGCATGAACAGAATTGCCCATGATCCCTTCCCCGAGGCGAGAATGCATCGTCTGAAGCCGGGAGTCCAGTATCAGGCCGCAGCGCTGTAGCCCGCTTCCTTGATGCGGCGCCCGCGACGCTCAGGCGCGAGACATGGTCGGCACGACCGCTTCCCTCCTGATGGTGGCGCTTGGCGCCTGGCCCTATCGCTCCCGTGAGAGTAGGCCAGGAGGTCAGGCAGCGTGGCATGTAGGACTATGGTCCGCGTTGCGGCGAACCCCATCAAGCGGAGATCGCCAATGGCCCAGAACCAAACCTTCCGAACAGCTGTCTCGGGCTGAAATCCGAGCGCTTTCTGGCGGCAGCCGAAGCGGCTGCAAAAGAGCATCGTCGGGCCGCTTCTGCGATCGATTGCGCTCAGAAGACGGACCCCGTCAACTCCACAATACAAGTATTTGACCCGGAACATTAGTGGTCCCTTAAGCACTTCTCCACAAGCGGTACTTGTCCGGCTTGGCGCGTTTTGCTAATGAGTCCGTACAAACGGGGGTTTGGATAATGTCGAAACGCAATTTCCTGTCACCAATGGCCTTGTCGGCCACGATGATTCTCGGCGGCCAAGTTCAGGCTGCAGTCCTTGTCGAATCGGCAAATCAGCCTTCGACCAAGCTCGCTGAAGCTGGCACTGTCCCGGCGGACCTCGGCTACGGTGAGGTGCTAGATCGCTCAAATGGTACGGACGTTATCATGGCGTACCACACCAGCCATTCGAGCCATGCTAGTCACGGGTCTCACTGCTCTGGCTACAGCTATTGTTGATGGCGGACACCCCTCGCGAGAGCGAGCTCGTCCAGACTGCCCAAGTCAAGTTTGATCTGTCAGTCTTCAGCCTCGACTGTGTAAAGCGCGCAGCGTATCGGGTAACCGGCAACGCTGCGGTTGAGATCACGATCGAGGGCGGCTTCGCAGTATGCACGATCAACTTCAGCAAGGCGGCCGCGCGAACTTCGGCCGACGCAGCGGTAGAAAGACTGCGGCTAGAGGTCTTGGATCAGGACCTGCGTAGCAGCATCGCCGCCGAAACCGCCACTGTTAGAAACGCGATACTGGCGCTTGCGTTTTCCAGATCGGGCCTGCAGTCCGATGACTAAGTTTGCTCCGGCAACTGAGTTCCAACGACCGTTGGACGACACTTATCAGCTCGCGTACTTTCGTTTTTCCCAGTTGGACGACGAGCGGTATGTGCTGACCAACCAAGCGGGCGAATATCTGCTATTGCCGCGCGCCGTGCTGGCTTCGTTTATCAGGCACGAGCTTCCCAGCACACACCCCGCCTACTCCCGCCTGCGCAGCAGGCAGTTCCTCTTTGATGCATCCTCCAATATCGGCAAGGAGCTGCTGGCGCTGAAGGTTCGGACCAAGGCAAGAAGGCTTGAGAACTTCACATCGCTTCACATCATGGTCGTGTCTTTGCGGTGCGAGCACTCCTGCCCCTACTGTCAGGTATCTCGCCAAAGCGAAGATCGTTCAGCCTTCGATATGTCAGAGGAGACTGCCGAGAAGGCGTTGGCGCTCATTTTCCAGTCTCCAAGTCCGGCTATCAAGATCGAGTTCCAAGGCGGCGAGCCGCTCCTGAATTTCCCGTTGATCCAACACGTCGTGCATCGGGCTGAAGCGATCAACAAGGTCGCCGGGCGGTCGCTGCAATTCGTCATCACGACGAATCTCGCCGTCATCACCGACGAAATCTTGGAATTCTGTCGCGTGCACAGGATTCTAATTTCAACGTCGCTCGACGGACCGGCCACTCTTCACAATGCCAATCGACCGCGCCCGGGAAAGAACAGCTACGAATTGGCTGTGGCAGGTATCCACAAGGCCAGACTGGCTCTCGGCCATGAACGCGTCAGCGCACTTATGACAACGACCAAAGCCAGTCTTCCACTGGCGCGCGAGATCATTGACGAATACGTGCGGCTAGATTTCCCCGGAATATTCCTTCGGCCGCTTTCCCCTTACGGCTTCGCGGTCAAGACGAAATCGTACGCAGCCTATGACGTGGACCGCTGGCTCGATTTCTACTTCGACGGGCTGAATTACATCCTGGAACTGAACCGTAACGGCATTCCTTTCAAGGAGTTTTACGCGGCCACCATCCTTACAAAGATGCTCACGCCTTTCGAGCCAGGATATGTGGATCTTATGAGCCCGGCAGGCATCGGTATCTCCGCCGTCGTCTATAACTATGACGCCAGCGTCTACGCGTCCGACGAAGCACGAATGTTGGCCGAAATGGGCGACAAGACATTTCTGCTCGGGAATGTCCACGAAAACACCTATGGCGAGATTTTCGGGTCCGACGCTCTCCTCGATCCTATCGAGCAATCTTTTGCAGGCTCCGTACCGATGTGCGCCGACTGCGCTTACGAGCCGTTCTGTGGCTCCGATCCAGTATTCCATACCGCAACGCAGGGCGACTTTGTTGGCCTCAAAACGCGGTCGGGATTCTGCAATCGCAATATGTCGATCTTCAAGAGGCTGATCGGCCTTATGGAGAGGGACGTTACCGCCCGAGAACTCTTTCTAAGTTGGGCGAATTAGGATGTTGCGACTGAGTGGCTTCGCTGCGTCAGCAAGCGTCGGTGATTTCTCACAGCGAGTGGCACTTAGGCTCGTGACGGGCCAAGCTGACCAAGCGCCTAACCGAGAACATGATGCGTACCTTTTCAAGGGGCAGACGTTTCATCCTGAATGCCAGTGGGTTGTCACCTTTGAGGAGCATCGGCCGGAAGCTGAGCGACTGTTTTCAGACCGACGACTAGTCGTTCTGCCCCACGAGTTCGACTACCTTTGCGAAGGAGACGTCATCCGCTTTGTGCCGGATCGGAAGGCAGTGCGTGTCCTGTTCAGAAAGGATGCCAACGCGAACTATTTCCTCGTAACGGAGCGGTGCAACCACCTGTGTTTGATGTGCTCCCAGCCACCCAAAGACGTTGATGATCGCTGGTTGGCGAGGGAGATTTTGGATGTGCTGCCCCTGCTGCCCGTAACGACCCCGTTTCTCGGGATCACTGGCGGTGAGCCAACGCTGGTGGGTGAGGACTTTTTTGACATTTTGTCATCAGCTCGTGACCACCTTCCGTCTACGCCGGTTCATATTCTTTCCAATGGCCGGACGTTCAAGGATCGGCAATTCGCAGAGCGCTATCAAGGGATTGGACATCCTCGTCTTTCGGTCGGCATACCGATCTATTCCGCCGACCCGGAAGTTCACGACTACGTGGTTCAGTCCAAAGGCGCCTTCGATGAGACCATCCGCGGGATCATGAACCTGAAGGCCGTCGGGGCTGAGGTTGAGATACGAGTTGTCGTTCACAAGCAGACCTATGAAGGTCTCGTCGACCTGTCAGATTTCATTTTTAGAAACCTCACCTTCGTAGACCACGTGACGTTTATGGGACTGGAGATCACTGGCTTCACAAGGGCAAATATGGATAAGCTCTGGATGGACCCGTACGACTATCGAAGTGAGTTGCGGGCGGCTGTGCAATATCTGGCTGCGGCTAGGATCAATGTTTCAGTCTACAATCACCAGCTCTGTCTTCTTGATGGCTCTATCCACAAGTATGCAAAGCGGTCGATTAGTGACTGGAAAAATGCGTACTTGAACGAGTGCACAAGCTGCTCCAAGCGCGCCGAATGTGGTGGCTTCTTTTCATCTAGCCACCTTGCACGAAGCTCCCATATCTCGGCGTTTCAAACAAAATAGAACATCAGATTGGTTGAAAATTACGAAAGCCGGTCGCCCGGTGGGATAACCTAGCCTAAATCTTAGAAATACAATCTGTGCGCTGCTGACTCGGATAGCGATTGGAGAGAATATGACCTTCGATTTTAAAAATGCGTCCAAGGCGGAGCTTCGAATTGAGTATAAACGTATCGCCGATGAAATCGGCGACGATCAATTTTTTACAAAGAAAGAGCTAAATCACCTTCCGGAGATTCTTTCAGACGGTGAGCAGGTATTGGCATTCACTTCTGGGCTCATGGACGGCGACACGTGGCTCATCACCCTGACAGACCGACGTATCATCTTTCTCGACAAAGGAATGATCTACGGCCTGAAGCAGGCCAGCATAGGCCTTGACAAGGTAAATGCTGTTAGCGGCAAAACGGGGCTCATCTTTGGTTCGATCACCATCGAAGACGGAGCTTCGCAGCGGCACATCAGCAACGTTTGGAAGAAGACTGTTGTCAAATTCGTCAATAAGGTTAGGGATGCACTGGAGCAGAGAAGGCAGCCAGCTCCAGTCTACAATCAACCGCAGGGTACCGACGTGGTGTCAATGCTTGAGCGTCTCGGCGCTTTGAAGGCGAACGGAATCATCACAGATCAAGAATTCGAACAGCAAAAAAGAAAAATACTGGCGGGATAATGGACTTTATAGGGGTCGTTGTCGGGATTATACTCTTCATCTCCGTTTATTTTTGCGTCGGTATTACCCTGCGCTTCATTTGGGAGTGGTGGATACTCGTTATGTCGACCCCATCGCTTTTTGCGGCAGCTCTGCTGTACGGGTGGATTGGTGCACTTGTATCCATAAGCCTTTGGGCCTGGACGCTTACCTTGAATAACTCGTGGCACTCGAGTGCGGTATATTTCAGAGGCGCAGATTGGCTTGATAGGCGGTTTAATTTCAAGGATACCTAGCCGCTGCGGTTCCTCGCCCCCCAGAGCCGTTATGACTGTTGATGGGGCTTTAGTGTTTTTATCGAGGAAATTCAATGAAAGTAAACGTCATCGTTGACGGCAGCATTTCTACTCGGCTGCACCGCTTCCGCATACGCTGATTGCTTGGGTGAAAGCGACTACAGGGTCTGCACAGATTCCTATTCCGGTAAAAATGGGGATCAACATGTGAGATCGTACGATACCGAAGGGAATAACTATTCGATTGACACCGAAACTCTTCGCTTTCCGAACGGAGGCCAAGAGGTCACCAGTAGCGATAGCGAAGGAAACTCCTACTCCATTCGCTCCTGGAGAGACAGCACCGGAACTCATTCCGTGGACACTGAAGGCAACGAATGCACCATCACGCCATCAGGTACTATGATGGGATGCGGGGAATAGGTGCGATGCGATGAAGAAGTTCGGCGTCTTTGGCTGCACTGGTTGCGTAGCCGCCATTATCATAGGGTGGCTGCTCGGTGTGCGCATATTGGTAGTTCAACCGATCGGAGCCATTCCTGAGGGTGTAACTGCCATAGTATATGGGGTTCCGGATCTGCATCTCGTTGACAGTCCGGATGCCATCTGCCAACGAACCCAAGGGGGCGTCAGTCTCCTATGTAGAGGAATGACAGCTGCGGCAATTGCCAACCACGGCAAGATCCTTGCTCGGCTACCCTACAGCGAGATGCTTTTTCGTCTTAGCGGCGCTCCAGTTCTTGACCGGTAAGCCGGACGGCTTTCGATTTGCGCATATGTTGTTGTTGCACATCAGGGTATACTTGGAAGTGACACCAAAGCGTCGGGTTCAGCAGGGTTGCGCTGGGCAGCCCGGTCAGCGTCCGACACTTGCGGACGCTCCGTTATAAGACATTCCCTCTTCCTCTCGGGGGCGCGCGCGCCACTGTTCGACCCGCTCGTCGACCCATCCTACGGATGGAGCCCAGGACTTCGACTTGCTGGCCGTTTATGGACCGGCCGCTGGGTTGCTTTTCGGCATCGGCACACCAAGAAGCTTTGGACGCCTACGAGGTAGTGGCAGCTCGCTGAAGCGCCTAGCTCGCCTAATCACTTCGGATAAGATCGTCGTAAAGCGAGAGATATACGAAGCTCCGCCAAACGGGGGGTGCGGCTCGCAGCAGCAACAAATTTGCGTCAGGCTTCACGGAAGCTCTTGAAAAGATATGCCGAGCGCAAAGACCATACCCAGCCGTGGGACATGGCCGGAGCAGCTGGGGGTGCTTGTGGGGCTTAACCGCACCGGCCACTGCGGGAAGATATGAGCCCCCCACTCCTCTGCCTAAGATATAGGCATATTAGCAAGCGAGCAAATTATCTCGCAATGCCACCTTGAAGGCTCAACCGCGAAGCCAACTTAATTCCGAGAGAGCGGACGGAGCTGGTGAGCGCTTTGTCGAACCCCGGAAGCAGTGAGCATCTTTGGGCATTGGACCTTGCCGACCTGCGCAAGGAGTTTGGAAAGTTTCGTCAAGAGCGCGGGACAACGCCCCTTGAGTGGGACGAGCACACCGAAGCTGTTCCTTGAAGAACGACGGGAACGCCGCCGGGAACCGGATTTGTCCGAGCCGTTGGGGAATGGCTAGGCTAGCGTCGCGATCATCATTCACCTTCCGGCGTGGGGGTCTTGTTGTCAGCCCTTCGAACGCATGCACACACACCCCCCGGAACTTTTGCCGGGTCGCCGTGTTCGTTGGTGATGACGAAAATTGTTGACCTTGGACCGCCTAAGCCCGGCAAGCCACATGACGCTGACTGGCCGGAGCATTTCCATGCGTGCCCCATCTGCGGCCAGCAGGTAGACCGACACGACTTCCGGCAGGTGATGTGGCACGAGCAGCCCGATCACGAGCCGCTCGATCTCAACCAATAAAAAGCCTGCCGCCCTTCCGGCCGCGCGGGCTGACGACAGAGACGTCACACCGCAAGCCTCACCAGCAATGGAACAATCGGCCATCACCGTCGCGGCCCTGAGGGTACCCAGCCGCAGGAGGGTCCTAAAGCCGCACAACCTTGTCGAGATGCAGGCGTATCCGCTGGCCTTCTGCGAAGGCCAGTGCGAACGATTCCAGGGCGAATGAGCGTGTAATTTCCTGGTCAGTTTCAATGATGCGGACGACCCATTCGCCACTGGCTCCGACCACTTCCACGCAAGGCGCGGCCTTGCAGATTGGCACCACGTTGCCCATCACGTCCTCCCTACGAAAAGCAATGGCGAGTCGACTTAAAACCGTCGTAGCCGGTAGATCAATAACAATTGCTTGTTCGGATCGGACGAACCAACCTGGATGGGCAATACGACCGGGGGCTAATGCCACTTCGGTCAGGCGAACCCTCCGGGGAACCTACCGTGAGATAGCCTCTGCTTCAGGTCGTTGGCATTCAGGATGGCGGCCAGCTCCTCGGCATACTCCATGTCGGGAAGGTCGACAGATGGGTGGCCCGCTACAATAGCCGGGAGCCCGGTGAACACGTCGAATACCGTCCACGTCCCATCCGGTTCCTGCCTTTCGTCGTACCGCAGAGTTGCCATGAGGGGATCATATAGTCACCCTTAGGTGTTGGGAATATTTGGTCCACGGAGGCTCGCGATCCGGAGCGCTGATTTCGCCGCTTTGAAGATTGCCGATCTCGTCGACAGAGATCAGGCCGCTCAATCTGCGATCGAACTTTATAGGATGGAAGCACCGACCGCCGTGGCGCACTGCGCTTTGGAGGCGCATTTCGACGGTCGACCAGATGACTACCGCTTTTGGTGCGATGTCTTTCACCAACTGAGAAAACCAAACTGACGGAACTTTGCCGCAGCATCTTGTTCGGTCGCGCATGGCTAGAATAGCCGACCTTGGACCCGCCTATCCCCGGCAAGCCACACCAACCGCAGGACTGTGACGATCGATTTCACGCATGCCCGATCTGCGGGCAGCAGGTCGACAAAGGCGATTTCCGCGAGGTGATGTGGCACGAGCAACCAGATCACGATCCGCTTGAACTGGATCAGTGAGGCAGGAACAACTTGGCAGCCTTCAGGGCCACGTCACACTAGGAAGGAAAGCGCGGGCCGGACCCTTTGCCGCCGGCGGGCAGCGGTAAGGCATCCTCACGAGCGCTGCGGTGGACCAACTTTTCCATTTACGCGTTGTTCCTAATGCAAATGAAAGGTCGTGTCCCATCAGGTGGGTGTAGCTCGGCGGTAGCGAAGCCGCTCACGAGCGCGCCGTTAGTAGCGCTGTAGCCAGCGAGCGGGGTGTGGGTGGTCATCGGCGCTTTCCGGTAGGGTTTGGTTGTTGACGCCAACCCATTTCGGAAGGACCACCGATGACCGACGACATGATGAACCTGCGCACGCTCGTGGAGAAGACCCCGGATGCCGATCTGCTGCGGGAGATGATCGGCTTTGCCGCCGAGCGACTGATGGAAATGGAGGTGGCGGTTCGAGGAAACCTGGGAAGTAGCTTCCCTTCCTGAGCTTCGGGATGCGCAGCTCGACCGTGCCGGCCCGGGTCTCCCAGTCCCGGTCGCGGTAGCCATTGCGCTGGGCGAGCCGCAGCGGTTCTTCTCGCCATAGCTGGCGCCGGTGGCCGCGCCCGCATGGCCGAGAAGGCGCTAACCGCCGTCATCCAGGAAGCTTATGTGCAAGGCATCTCGACCCGGTCGGTTGACGACCTGGTCAAGGCCATGGGTATGAGCGGCATATCCAAGAGCCAGGTCTCGCGGCTGTGCGAGGAGATCGACGGGAAGGTGAAGGCCTTCCTCGAGCGGCCGATCGAGGGCGATTGGCCATACCTGTGGATCGACGCCACTTACCTGAAGGTCCGCCGCGGTGGGCAGATCGTCTCGGTCGCCGTTATCATCGCCGTCGGTGTCAACGCGGACGGCCGGCGCGAGGTACTGGGCATGGAGATTGGCACCTCGGAGGCCGAGCCGATCTGGACAGAGTTCCTGCGCAAGCTGACACGTCGCGGCCTGCGCGGTGTCAAGCTCGTCGTCTCCGATGCTCACGAAGGCCTCAAGGCGGCCGTCACCAAGGTGCTGTGCGCGACATGGCAGAGGTGCCGCGTCCACTTCATGAGGAACGTGCTGGCCCATGCCGGCAAGAGCGGCCACAGGGTCGTCTCAGCCTTCATCGCCACCGCTTTCGCCCAGGAAACGCCCGAGGCCGCGTCCGTACAATGGCGCGCCGTCGCCGACCAGATCCAATTTGGGCGCGGGTCCAGTGTCTTGGCGGGCGCGATCGACGACCTCATTGTCGACCTGTCGACGCTATCATTGGCGCGCATGCTGGCTCGAAAAAGACTATTGAAGATCAAGTTGCTCGCACCTCGTCAGAGCGTCGGAGCGGCCAGCTAGAGATTGGTGGTCGCTACGAAAAACGTGTCGACCTGCTCGGTGCTCCGAGCGCATCGAAACCTCTCGCCATCATCGGTTCCGTACGGACGAAAGAGCCGCCTGACCCTGCGACCAGATGAAACCTTGGACTTGCGGCAGACCGCAAGCAGTTGGAGCTTGAATTGCCGACACACTCTCAGGAACCGTTGCCGGGATCGCACTCCATTGGTCGTCGGCCCAGATCCGGCGCGCGTCGCTTAAGGTGCCGGTCGAATATGGCCAGCTTCGCTTCGTAGCCGATCCGCACTCTGGACCTGCAGCTATCGCAGCTGAAACCGGCAATCGTTTTCAGCCAGGATCCCCTTCTCACCATTGGGCACGAACAGGAGGGGCATTGGAATTCTATCGGTACGTCGCGCAGTTCATTTGATAGAGGCACTGTGCATGTTCTCCTCAGCGGCACGGCCACTGCAACAAAGTAGAAGGAGAAATGTTTCCGGCTTCGGCCATTTGCGCGAAAGAATCGGACCTAAGTCTAAATGGTGAGCGGCCCAGAAACCTATTTCCCTTGCTATCGGCCTTTGCGTCGGAAATTGAACGGCAATAGCGAGGGTGATCGAAGGCGGCCCCGGGCGTGAGGCTGGCAAGTGGGGCCAAGACGCGGCGGAAAAGCGGAGCCTGTTGCGATCAAATAACCGGTTCGCCTAGAATCTCGTTCACCCAGCTCATAGTTCTCAGCCCGTATGCCATTCCGGCGCAGTCGGCAAACCAGTCGAAGACACTCATGTCACGCCCTGTGACGCATTGAAGGATTTCAATCGCTGCGCCCGTTAAAGCAAGTAGAACCGCCAGCCGGACCACCTGTTGGGGCCAGCCGAGGCTGCCCAAAGCTGACAAGGTGGCGAACGCGGCGGCGTGGTTGAGCTTGTCGTGATGAGACGTAAAGGCCAATCCGAGGGCGTGCAGCAGGTGGTCTGGCAATAGCGCGAGCAGCAGGACGACTGCCAACGTGGAGAGAAAGGCAGCCCTTGCCATGCTCTGATGAAAGCTGGACTGCGGCAATCTATTCGTAGCACTCCCGGTTCCTAGTTCTCGCTTCTCATACTGGTGCACTAGGAAGGGCTCCAACCTGCATCTGAGCTATGAGCGCGAACAACTGGCATGCTTAACAGGCCTCCTGATGTCATCAGGAAGTTCCATGAAACAGCCTATGTCACTCTGGATGGTTCCATAGGGCGCTGCGAATGTCGCCCTCCATTGTGATGAGGCCGAGGGTTTCCTGCCGAAAAGGCGCGGCGGAATAGGCGAGCCGTTGGTACCGCTTGCGCCCAGGTGCGATGCGTATCGTGCTGGGCACGGCTGGGCTGGAGCGGAACTCTTTCCAGCCTTGGCCCGGCTGTCTTTTGCACCCTGATGTTGGGCAGCCGGGCCGACTCCCTTCTGAATTCAATTATCGTCGGCGTGGCGGCTAACAGACGAAACCGTTATTTAGTCTGGTCATCCCTGCCTTGGTGATCTCGCCTTTACAGATTCCAATCCTGGACGCTAAGCCAGCAGCGGCCACTCGCTGCTGTCCATCAACAATCCCAAACATCAGGTCGCGCTTATATACAAAAAAGCCGGCCACCTTTCGGCAGCCGGCCAGTGCAAACAAGGAAGGGAACGTTGCACTGATGGGGCAGTGCACCGTCCGAAGCGTTTCCAGGCGACAATGTTCCACCGATGAGAGAACAAAGAAGGCTTCACCGCCAGCGCACATTCCCCTTAGCTGCGCTGTATTGCCAGCGGCTAGTCTCTAAAGGCCTTTAACCAGCCACGGATCGGTGTCGTATCCGAGGCGCGGCTTTTCCGGCGTTCCACCGGCCGGCAATTTGGCGGTTCCGGTCGGCCTGCAGTCCAGCTCGAGCACCTGCTTCTTGGCCGAGTGCTTCGTAGAGCAAAGGTCCGTGGCGTCACTCACCACCACCTTCTTCTCCTTGGCAACAGCGACACCAGTCCCAGCGATCACGATCGCCGCGCAAAACACAGCAACTCTCATCATACTCCCCACGTTGTGCCTCCCCAAAAAGGCTGAGCCTGACGTTACGGCACATTTAAATTAGCGCAAGCGAATATTAGCTGCCTAGTCCCTTCACATCGGCTCTGGTCGCCTCCCCCTTGCTGCCGGCGCCTTGCGATACCGGCAGCGCGATATGCTAGGATGGGCGCATGCCTGCTCATGATCGGAGGGCCGATGTTCATGACGAGCTCGACATGGCAGAGGGCTGCAACCGTCAAGTTTCCCAGGTCGTCGTGGCGATGAACGATCGCGTCGAGGATCGCTTAATAAGCGGCGTTTACTAGGTTCCGCTGGTCTAGCCCTACGCGATCACACCATAACCACGTGATGACAAATCAGCCATGTGTGTGGCGCGGCGGGCCTGTTCCGCTTGTGGCCGGCGCCTACCCACCCGGGTTCCCCAACCATGGCGTCGGCCATTTTCGTTCTCTCAGCGATTATAAGCCTTTGCTATAGGCCTATGTGTTGGCTGGATGGTGAGATCGCTGTTAGATCGCCTCGTTCGTTTGGATGTTTCGCTGGCGTTGGGAGGAGGCGCATATGTTCGCCAGCCGGCGGATACCACACCGCCCCACCCTCTTTTTTTGATTGCAGAGAGAGTCTGAGCGGGCTTACTAGTGAGGGGTTTGCCATCGCTTTGAGGGAGGCTGCGATGGTTGCAACACCCATAGATATCGCTCAAGCGGCCACTACGGCCACCTTGCTGATGCGCCTTCGTTAACGTCATCGCGATGACGTGGCGCGAGGCTGGGAAGATGCCGACCATTCTACTGTTGCCGTCTCCCGTACGCCTGAGTGTCAATGGCGCGATTTAGCCAAGGCCCTGGTGCACGATTGGTTCGAGCTGATCGAAACTGGCTTGGTGGATTGGATCCTCAGCAAGTAGCCGCTGCCCGCCAGCGGCCCAGCAGCCGTCTGCGGGACTTTGCAGCGGGCGCGCTGGGCCTGACCGGTTGTCCTCGCTCCCTGTTCTGTCATCGCAATGAAGGACGACATCTTCGAGCACCCGCAGCACACCTGTCGCATGGAAAAAGCTGTAGGCGTTTATAGGTGCTTGGGGAATCCGCCGTTTGTTTGCGTTGTGGAGCGGGACAAAGCAAGTTACTCACTCAGGCTGGCTACCGTGAAGCGGGGCACCAGCCCGACTTCCACGCGTTGCCGTGGGAAGCTGAACAACAGGGCCGTCAAAGAAAGGCAAGGTGGACGCGACGGCGCTCGCTGAACGCATTCGGGCGCCGGCTGCGTTCGCGTTCACACCCGGCGCTATGTCGCTTCTAGGCCCGCTCTGTCGCTACTTTGTGCGCAGCATATTGTGGGAACTCTGCCTCGGCCCATGCACTCAGTGGCTGACCAGAACGAGCGCATCATCGGCCTAACCGTTTAGGCTGTAGAATTTGTGTGTGCGCTCGTATCGAGATGCGGGTGATGTCGCAGCCGAAACGCGCTGCTTCCTTCTCGATCCGCCCCATCAGTTTGGCGCCGATACCAGCACTGCGCATCTCGGCGTCGACAACCACATGGTCGGCCTACGCCCACTTTCCGCCCATACCCGGTTTGCTGATAGAGCGGGTAGATAGCCGCGATCTCTTCGAGCTCCATGGCTGAGTGTCGATGCCTATGTCGGCGAGGTAATGAGTGCGGCCTTGCCGCCGAACACCAGCCCCAACTGGGCAGTCGCATCGCTCGACATTACGGGCGATGCAGCCACTGCGAAGGTCGAGGACGAATTTGGAACCACAAGGTTCACCGACTATATTTCTCTGCTCAAGATCGCAGGAGAATTGAAGATCCTTAGCAAACTCTACCACCTTCACTAATACGACCGTCCAGATCAGAGGCCAAATACCGCAAAACTGACCAACCTGTCGTAGGTCTCCCAGCGCCTTTAGAGCTTGAGCTCAGTCCTTAGCGCGTCGATTCCGTTCGAGGCCTCGGCTTTGCTTAGATCTTCGGCGTAGCTTCTGTCGTCGCCCGCCTGCTCACATAATGTTTTCAAGTAGGAAGCTTGCGACGGAGTCATTGGCTCGTCTCCCGTCGTCCATTCGTCAGGATCCTTGCTGATAGCTTCGCCTTTGGCTCGGGGTGTAGTTTTGCATGACGCTCTCCATGTTGGGAACGGCACAACGTATTTGATCTGCTTTTGTTCCACATGCTTGAAGTGTCTGAGATTGCGATGGCAGGGGTGTTCACGAACGCAAGTTTACCCGTGCTGGAAGAATCCGACGAGATTGCTTAGCTTCCGCTCGCGGTCGCCAACGATGAACTCAACGCCAACTCTGCGCGAGACATCGAAGACCCTCCGCGCCCGCAATTTACCCCAACGGTGAGGAGACGCCCCATGAAAGCAATCGTAGCGACGGACCAGACTGCAGGAACGGCCGGGATGAAGTTGGTGGAGCTGCCCGAGCCTCAGGCGGCAATTAACGACGTGGTCGTACAGGTTCATGCGGCAGGATTCGTCAACACCGAACTGGAGTGGCCCTCGACGTGGGCCGACCGAGCCTTCCGTGACCGGACCTCTTCGATCCTCGGCCACGAACTGGCTGGTGTGGTCACTGCGCTCGGCTACGGCACCACGGGGCTTTCTAGAGGTCAGCGGGTGTTCGGCCTCGCGGACTGGCATCGCGACGGCACCCTCGCCGAGTATGTTGCCTTGGAGGCCCGTAACCTCGCGCCGCTGCCCGGCGATGTCGACTTTACGGTGGGCGCTAGCCTGCCGATCTCCGGCCTAACCGCATGGCAGGGGCTGTTCCAGCATGGCCGCATCAAGGCCGGGCAGAGCGTTCTCGCGCATGGCGCTGCCGGTGCCGTCGGTTCGATGGTGGCGCAGCTTGCAAGGGAGGCCGGAGCCTATGTGATCGGCACCGGGCGGGCCGCCGACCGCCAGAAAGCGCTCGACTTCGGTGCAAATGAATTCCTCGACCTCGCAAAAGACACCCTTGAAGATGTCGGCGGCGTCGATCTGGTGTTCGATGTCATCGGCGGCGATGTCCAGAAGCGATCCGCAACGCTTGTCCGGGCCGGAGGTATCCTTGTCACAGTCGTCGGACCAACGGATATTCGACCTGCACACGGCCTGGCGGTTGACTTCGTCGTCGAGGCTGATCGAGCCCAGCTTTCTGAGATAGTGCAGCGGATCCGCGATGGACGACTGCGGTCGAACATCGTCAAGGTTTCGAGCTTGGATGATGCCATCGGCACCTTCAACTCAACGGACCGACGCGCGGGCAAGACCGTTGTTCGCGTTCGTCCGTGAGAACTTGGGAGAGAGGCGGGCCCTCGCTCCTTATGGTCGCGTCGGCAGCTGACACGGTGAGGTGCAAATCAGCGCCTGTCGCGGGATTTAGCCATCGTAGGGCGGTGTTTGCGGGAACCTACTTTGTACGTTTCCGACTCTTGCCTTTTTCGGAAAGTGACCCACAGAATAGCTGATTGAGGTTCTATCTCTCTGGGAGGATGGGATGGACATTCAAGCACCTGTTCGGCCTACGCAGCAAACGGCCAAGGAGCTGGTCCGCGAGGTCCTGTTGGGCTCTCAACCCGGCGACATTATTTCCGTCAAAGCGACCATTGTAGCGGTCCGTGAGCGCGGCGGCGATCTTCTCGAAACTGACTGCCAGTTAGTCGAAATGATCGTCAAATCAGCCTCCGTTTGGGGACTGTTCATCGCCTTTGACGTTCGAGAGGCGTGATGCCCCACCGTTGGTTCAACCCTCCGGTTTATGTGAAGACTGAGCGCCCGGGGCTTCGCCTTGGTGTCAACCGGGTTGATGCCGCCGCCGAGGAGCTCCTAAAGTGGTCCAATCGTGGCCCCAAGTGGCGGCTGGCGGCCGAGGCTTGCCTATCTGCGATGGATGGCAAAATGCCGGGTAATGACTTCCGGCTGCTGTTCGAAGCCGCGGCCGATGAAGAGGAGATGCTGCTGCCGGATTAACAACGCTATACGACGAGCCCATTCGGGTCTGTTCGCGTTGCGAATTCACCGGCGCAACGGGCATTTATGCTGTCCGTCTCCGTCGTCAAACTTTAAAGTGAGACACTAACGAGCGACGACCTAGATGGACAGTTTATTCGCCGGTGCGCGTACCATATAGGGCCGCGGGTGACCGATGGAGGTCACATGGTTGATGAAGAGCATCGCCGCGAACGGAGGCAGCGGGTGCTGAAAGGCGCCTCAATCATCAGCGGAATCACAAACTCCGAGATCAGTTGCACCATTCGGAACCAAAACAGTGGCAGAGCTGAGCTCAAAGTCCCGGTGGAATCGCGTGTCCCTGAGCGGTTCGTGGTTTACGTGCCGACCGACGGCGTTGCCTACGAGGCAGTCCTGCGGTGGCGCAGGAACGACCGAATTGGGGTTCAATTTATAGGAACGTTGCCAAAGCCGCGTCTCCACTATGGCTGAGCTTGTGCCCGGGATGCACAGACCGGGGAATTGGACACTCTCCGGCGCTCGGCACGTGTTCCATGGCAGTCGCACTTTAGAGATTACCCCCCGGCGAAACTTCGCTTCAGGTCGACGCGGTCAGAAGGCTTACAAAATCGCGGGAATATTCCCCGTCCAGATATTTAGCCGGAGCGCCCCACGCCTCGGCTGGTTGGCCAGTGAACGCGTCAAACACCGCTCAGGTTTCGTCGAGTCCCTCCTGAGGTCGTATCTTTGAGAAGCCATGCCGTCGCTAGGTAAGTCTGCGGTCCAGTTCTCAAGCGGTGATCGACATTCCTGTTGGAGTGCGGGTTCTACAGGAGATTCGGTTTTGAGGATCGCGAGGACTCAACGGATCATGAGCGACCCAGCAGGATCAGAAACCGGCACCCGTCTGCGCAGCCCTTTGATGAAGATAGGTAGAATCAAAATCTGCGGCGCGAACGAGCCCTGCCCAGTCGGTCGCATGAAAACGCGAGCCAACGGTGGATATCAGACCGTCGCGTCTAAGGTCCTGAAGCACTCGGTTCACGTGCACGGTAGAGAGGCCAAGTGCGTCGCCAAGTGCAGCCTGCGTTATGGGGAGATAGGCCACATGATCTTCAATGCGGCCTACCGACCGAAGGCGAACAATGAGTTCGCAAAGAATGTGAGCCATACGCGAGTAGGCGTCGCGCCTACCGACGTTGGTGACCCACTCTCGATAGATCGCCGCATCGATCACCGTCGAGCGCCAAAACACTCTCGTTATCGAAGAGTGCTGGTCGCAAACGGCGCGAAGTTCGTCGTGCCGCATGAAGCCCACCCTAGCGGGCATGAGAGGGGTGAAAGTGCAATCCATGACCGACAAATGCAAACCATGCAGGTCGGGAATGTCGCCCGGAACAAAAAAGGAGGAGATTTGACGCTTCCCCTCCCCGGTTAGTTTGATCGACCCTATTAAGCCTTCAAGAACGACGAACGAAAGGCTCGGCTTATCGCCCTCGCGCAGAATGTCTTCGTTGGCCTGATATCTCTTCTCCTGAATCGAGATGTTCCCCAAGGTCGCAATGTCTGATTCTGCGAGTTCCGAGATGGCTTGGAGCTTGCGGATCAACATTTTGAAAGAATGATCATGTGCCATCAAGAACCTGTTCGTGTTTGCTCCCAACTTTTAGTTGGCGCTAATGTTCCCGCTGCCTAGAGGAGACGAAGGCCAATGGTCAGTGCGTCGATGATGCGCGCAAAGTTCAGCTGTCCTCAATCCTTTTCGCCTGCCGCAACCTGTTCGAAACGGCTGGATCACAACCTGCTTTCCACCGGATTAACGAGTGCTATTGCGCGCCAGGAACCTTAAGAGTTCGCAGCCGTTCAACTGTTGGGGCGCACGAAGCAGGCTTTCAATGTCATCGGGTTCCGTGCTGATCGTGGAGACGTCGAGAACTCTCTCCGGGAGGCCGGGTTCGAGGTGGTCGCCGGCTTAAAAGGGCCTTCAAGCGATTGCGACTTTCGATCGTGAGCCGGAGCGAGTTGTGGCTCTCCTGACAGATATCAGACTTGGGGACGGCCCAAGCGGGTGGGATGTGGCCCGGCACCTCCGAGGCGCCGATCCTACTATGCCAGTTATATGACAGCGTTGGTCGATGCCATGGCCTGCTACGCAATTGACCGACATCAAATCGACATCCTGTCTCTCGGCTGCGTTGAATTGGAGTTCGCCTTCACCAAGGGCCAAATCGCCAAGGGCGGTATCAGGCACTGGCGCGAGATCATTTCTGCCGCCATGCGCCTGCAAAGCCAGAATGCACTGGGCCAAGCTGGGCTGCTGGTAGGACGAGACCGTCTACTACGCGTCGACGGAGCACCTATGAAGTCTAATCCGATCGACCTCGACGACTACACCGGTCCGCCGCAGAGTTACCTGTTATTGCTGCCTCACTGGTCAAGCAACATGAGGAACGGCTGGCCGCGCTTTTCGTTGCGCCGCGTCCACCCTACAAAGCGGTGTATGGGCCAAGGTCTCAGGACCCGTAAATAGCCACCTGTTCTTCGCACGATGTCGGCTTTCAGAAACCGCCTAAAGCGATCCCGATATTGAGCGCAATGGCCATCCGTTCTGATTAAGTCGTCTTGGCCAGCCGTGGTCTTCACTCGACCCCGCATGATGAGGTATGACCAAGAAGGATGTAGACTGGAAGAGACAAGGTGCAGGTGCAAGGCATTGAGAGAAATAGCAGGAACCGAACCAATCCACAGGAATATTTTGTTGGTATTTATGTTGGTATCAGATGCGGCTAACATTCCCCTAAGTATCTGAAAGCAAAACGGGATTTTCTTCACTTGAATTCCGCCTCTGGGCACCAGTTTTCTCTGAACATCAAGGGCTTGACTTCCTGGCGCCGCACCGACGGATTCCTGATTTCGGCCTGCCGGCTGTGCCGGCAAGCCTGCGCAACCGAGTTATGAACTTTCGGGGCGCACGGTCTCCACGCGCAGCGAGCCGGCTGGAAGCGGCTGCAGCAGTTCGGCTTCCGGCTTGGTCAGACTGAGCCAAGCCGCCCAATCGCCGGGCCGAAGCACCACGACCTGCCGACTGTGATAGGGCGCAATATCCGGTCCAGGCTCGGTTGTCAGCATGGTGAAGGTTGGCGGCTTGTTGCCGGCAGCTTCACGCCAAAGCCCTGCGATGGCCATGAACGGCGAGCCGTTGAGCGTGAAGCGATGCTTTGCCTTCGGATACTTCGTGCCCGTGAACTCGAAGAAGGCGGATGCCGGCACGAGGCAGCGTTTGCTGCCGGCGAATTGCCGGCCTTCGGAGCGGAAGTTGAACACTGGTCCGCCTTTCGGGCCGGCCGGCGGAAATCCAAACGTCATCGACGTCAGTTCAACAACGCCAGTGTCGCCGGCGGCGCGCATGATCGGGGCTGGATCGTTGATATGGATGTCATCAACCCGCGGCAGTTCAAGTTCGGTCTGATGGGTCGGGATCTCGAGTGCCAGCGACTCCAGCATCCGGCAATATTCAGCCCAGAGAATATGCTGCTCATAGTCGTTGCACATGGAAGGCTCCCGACCGGTCTGCCAGTTTACCTCACGCCAAACAAAGAGGCGATGGACCGCTCAACCCTCGCGGTCGCGCTCGAGCAGTATATCGGGCTCGATCGCCGCGTTGACGAAGGCGGCGCGGGCATAGCGCGCCTCTTGAAGGCCTTCCAGAACGCCAAGGCAGGCTTTACGGGCGGCGACGTGATAGCCGCCTGTCTTCACGGGCCATCGGTTCATGAGGATGTCAGCGGCCTGCGCGACACGCTCCACCTTGTAGATCGTGTTTCTGGACCTGCCAAGCGCCACGCGAACCGGCTCATCGAAATGCTGATCTTGCATGCTTCCCCTCCCGAACGCGATCGCGAGTCAATTCGGGGGAGGCAAGTTCGGTTCCACGGGAGCGATTTGCCAACGCAATAAACCCGCCCAATGAAATCACTTTGCGCCCATCGGCCAAATGGCGGATTCGCTTTGCTTGGTGATCCCCTCCACCTAGGGCAAACTGCCTGCCGGGGCTGCAGGAGGAGAAATGCGAGCACGCGCAGCTACGATCGGCGATCTCGAAAGTGTCTTCCGTGATCTGTCCACGCGGATGTCGGACGAGTATGTGGCCGCCGGCAAGGACAGCAAGGTCGCCTACGACAATCTGATGATGAATTTGAAGGAAGGCCGAGCGCACGCGCTGGTCGAGGGCGACAAGACGGTGGCGATCGTCGCCTGGCACGAGAACAGCGACGCCGCCGACACGCTGTTTGCCGCGCAGGAGGGTTTCTTCAGCGCCGCGACGGTCCGCTTCTGCAGGCGCCACATCCGCCACATTCAGGCGCTGGCCGGCAACCTTCCCATCCACTCGCGCAGCTGGCTGCAGCGGGCCGACGTCGGCAAATGGTTCCGTGTCATCGGTTATGTCGAACGCGGCCGAGAGAACGGCGCCACTGTGTTCGAATTGCCGCCGGCACGGGGAGCGTCAGCTGCGCGGGCTGCCTAGGGCTGCGCACCCACGGATGCCATCACGGAAAAGCCCCCGCCAGGATGGCGATGGGCCAATATCGCCTGCAATGGGCTCATATCGGGGGCTCAGATATCGGGCTGATCCAGCGCCTCGAAAATCACCCGTTCCAGCGGACCGAGATCCTCTTCGATCTCGCTGACCTCAAGGCCTAAATGCCGAGCATCCAGGGCAGCTCGCGTGGTTAGGGTTCGAGCCGTTGCCTTGTCGGCAGGCAGTTCGCCCGGCAGGTGCTCGTGGATCCAGCCCTGCAGGAAATCAACGCCGCGCTCGCTCATCGATTTATCCCTTCCCTTATCTGGGGGATCATTCCCCCAGAATGACCCCAGAAGCGACGATCTGAGCCGTCAGGCTGGTGAGCCTGCCTCGCTTCACGAGCGTCGGCTTTTGGTAGATTTTCTTCATGGCGGTGCCTTTCGCGACAAATCGCTCGTCGGCAACAACGTCCGTCGCGGGGCAGCGTTCCATGGCGGGCTGTTGAGCCCGACCCCCTGACACATCGTATTTGAGAACAGCCCCGCTCCCGCGACCCGTGATGTTGATGCCGCGGCAGGTTGCGAAGCCAATGCGGGGCGTGGCATTTGTCGATGCCGATCATTGGGATGGCAAGCAGGACATGGCACGGCCACCAGACATCGCCCGACACCAGGCCGCCAAGGCAGGCGTTAGCCTGAACCGGGCGCTTTCCAAACTCGGCCTGTGTTCGCGCAAGCAGGCCGAGCTGCTGATAGCCGAAGGGCGCGTGCGGGTTGGCGGCAAGGTGGTGCGCGATCCGTCGCTGCGTGTCGATCTCGGCCGCGACCGCATCGCTGTCGACGGCGAGCAGATCGTCGGCGAGGCAAAAGTCTACCTGATGATCAATAAGCCGCGCGGACAGGTCACCACGCGCGATGACCCGCAGGATCGTGGCACCGTCTATGACTGCCTGGTGGAACTGGAGTTGCCTTTCGTGTCGCCGGTCGGCCGCCTCGACAAGGCCAGCGAAGGCCTGTTGCTGATGACCAACGACACGCGCTGGGCCAACCGCCTGCTCGATCCGGCCTCGCATGTCGCCAAGACCTATCATGTCCAGATCGGCACCGCGCCCGACGAAGCGATGCTGGCGCGCTTTCGCGACGGAGCGATCGTCGACGGCGAACTGCTGACCGCAAGTTCGATCGAACTGCTGCGCAGCGGCGGCCGCACTGCCTGGCTGGAAATCGTGCTCGACGAGGGCCGCAACCGCCAGATCCGCCGCCTGCTCGGGGCATTCGATATCGAGGTGCTGAGGCTGGTTCGGGTGGCGATCGGCGGTTTGCAGCTCGGCGAACTCGCCAAGGGCAAGGCGCGGCATCTGACATCGGAGGAATTGGCGGTGCTCGCGCGTTAAGAGGCAGGCTTGCCGCGAAACCCTACTTCTGGTTCCACCTGCGTATCACCGGCTCGCTCAGATCGTGCTCATAGCCGAGGATGCTGAGGCTCGCGGTATCAAGTACGAAGTGCGCACCGCCTTCGGGTGGCAGACCGAGCCAGCGCGCGGCCAGCACGCGCAGGAAATGCGAGCTTGAAAACACCAGCACATTGCCCTCGATTGCCCGCAGCCCGGCGATGATCCTGTCGGCCCTGGCGCCAACATCCGCTACCGACTCGCCGTCGGGACAGCCGTCACGGAACAATTGCCAGCCGGGGCGCTGCACAACAATCTCCTTGGTCTTAACGCCCTCATAGGCGCCATAGTCCCATTCCTGCAGGTCGTCCTTCTTGACGGCAGCAGCGCCGAAGCCGGCAAGCGTGCAGGTGCTGAAGGCGCGCTGCGACGGGCTCGACCACACCGCCTGGAAGGACAGATCCTTGAGCCGGTCTGCCACGCCGCGAGCTGCCGCCTCGCCCTTTGCCGTCAACGGTATGTCGGTGCGGCCGGTGTGTTTTCCCGAAGCGCTCCACTCCGTCTCGCCGTGACGGACGAGGTAGATTTCGGGGTACGGATTGCTCATGCGCCGGCCTTTCGGTTTTACGTCCGCACCCTACCCGGGAGGGCCCGGCCAGCGCCAGCCACGTGCAGGCGGAAAAGGAAAGGCCGCAACCGAATCGGCTGCGGCCTTGTGCTCAAACGTCAGTGCCCGGAGCGGTCAAGCGGGCTGCAGATCGCCCGACAGCGCCAGGTCGGCTTCCTCGGACAATGTGCCGGCCATGGCGGCGGCGAACTTGGTCTGGTCGAGTTCGCCTTCCCAGCGCGCCACAACGATCGTCGCCACTGCATTGCCGACGAAGTTGGTCAGCGCCCGGCATTCCGACATGAAGCGGTCGACCCCTAGGATCAGCGCCATGCCGGCAACGGGTACCGTAGGCACGACAGAGAGCGTGGCGGCCAGCGTGATAAAGCCGGCGCCGGTGATGCCGGCGGCACCCTTGGAGCTCAGCATGGCAACCAGCAGCAGCAGAATCTGGTCGCCATAGGTGAGCGGCGTATCGGTCGCCTGGGCGATGAACAGCGCCGCCAGCGTCATGTAGATGTTGGTGCCGTCGAGGTTGAAGGAATAGCCGGTCGGGATGACCAGGCCGACCACCGAGCGGTTGCAGCCGGCGCGCTCCATCTTGGCCATCAGGCCGGGAAGAGCGGCTTCCGAGGACGAGGTGCCGAGCACCAGCAGCAGCTCTTCCTTGATGTAGCGGATCAAGGCGAGGATCGAGAAGCCGTTGTACCAAGCGACAGCGCCGAGCACGACCAGCACGAAGAGCAGCGACGTCAGGTAGAAGGTGCCGATCAGAAAGGCGAGGTTGGCAATCGCGCCGATGCCGTATTTGCCGACGGTGAAGGCCATGGCGCCGAAGGCGCCGATGGGGGCGGCCTTCATCAGGATGGCGACCAGGCGGAAGATAGGCGAGGTCAGCGCCTGCAGGAAATCGACGACCGGGCGGCCGCGCTCGCCGACCAGAGCGAGAGAGATGCCGAACAGCACCGAGAAGAACAGCACCTGCAGGATGTCGCCTTGCGCGAAGGCGCCGGTGATGGTGTCGGGGATGATGTTGAGCAGGAAGCCGACGATGGTCGTGTCATGCGCCTTCTCGGTGAAGGTGGCGACCTTCGAGGGGTCGAGCGTCGCCGCATTGATGTGCATGCCGGCGCCCGGTTGGACGACGTTGGAGACGACCATGCCGACGACCAGCGCCAGGGTCGAAAAGACCAGGAAATAGATCATCGCCTTGCCGGCGACGCGGCCAACCTTTTTCAGGTCGGAGACGCCGGCAATGCCTGTGGTCACCGTCAGGAAGATGACCGGCGCGATCACCATCTTGACCAGCTTGATGAAGGCATCGCCGAGCGGCTTCAGCGAAGCACCGAGTTCGGGATAGAAATGACCGAGCAGGATGCCGGCGGCGATCGCCGTCAGGACCTGCACGTAGAGATGACGGTAAAAGGGTAGCTTGCCGCGCGGTTCGGCGGCAGCGAATGCTGGCTGCATGACGTCCTCCATGGCGCCCCGATCGAAAGCTCGACCTCCCGGGGCAAGTTGTTTCCGCAGCCTCGCGACTGCTGTACTGGTCACTGCAACTGCCGTGCCAGACTGAGCGGCATTACCGTATCCATTGATTTTGTTGGAGATCTTTGTCGACCGAGCTGGTGCGCCGCAACCGCAAGTGCGGACATCCGCATGACTGAATTGTGCTTTGTGCGAAATCATGCACAAATAGGGAATGCTGCAACGCCCTGCCGCGGTCCTGTCGCCGACGCCCGAGCAACTCGGCAAACGCGCGCGTCGCGCCTGGCTGCTGTTTGCGGCGATCGCGCTGGTGATCGTTGCCACGGCGCTCACCGGCGCCGGCCTCTACTCGCGCCGCGCCGAGGTCGCGGCACTGGCGGCGCAAGGCCGCACCGATGCCAATCTGAAGGTTGCGTTGCTGCGCGCCGTGCTGGAAAGCCCGCGGGCGCTGCCGCTGCTCTTGTCCGAGGACCAGCAGGTGCATGACGCCCTGCAGAACAAGGGCGCTGTCACGATCGACGTGCTCAACCGCAAGCTCGAAGGGCTGGTCTCCGGCACCAAGGCTTCGGTGCTTTACGTCACCGGCGTCGACGGGTTTGCGATCGCCTCCAGCAACTGGCGCGAAACAACCAGCTTCGTCGGCAACGACTATGGTTTCCGCGCCTATTTCTCCGGCGCCATGCAATCGAGAACGGCCGAATATTTTGCGCTGGGCAACATCAGCAAGCGCCCGGGCCTCTATATTTCGCGTCGCGTCGGCAATGCGGCGGCACCGCTCGGCGTCGTCGTCGTTAAGATGGAATTCGACCAGCTTGAAGCCGACTGGCATGAGGCCAACCGGCCGGCCTATGTCAGCGACGACCACGGCGTCGTGCTGATCACCAGCGTGCCGTCCTGGCGCTTCATGACCACCGCGCCGCTGACCGGCCCGGTGGCTGCCGCCATCCGGAGCAGCCAGCAATTCGGCAACGCGCCGCTGATCCCCTTGCCGATCACACGCCCCGAGGCATTGAGCCCTGACGTGTCGATGGTGCATGCGATAACACCGGGCGGCAGCGATGCCGAATATCTCAGGCTTTCGACACTGGTCCAATCGACGCCATGGCGGCTCGATTATCTCGTGCCGGTCGAAGCGCCGATCGCGGCTGCGGTGCGTGAGATGCGGCTGCTGGCGCTGGGCGTCGTGGTGCCGTTGCTGGCGCTGGCCGGCTATCTCCTGTGGCGCCGTCAGTCGGCGCAGATGCGCATCGCTGCCGAACAGGCAGCGCGCATCGAGCTTGAGCGCCGCGTCGTCGAGCGTACGCATGACCTCAGCCTGGCGCGCGACCGGCTGCAGGCCGAGATCACCGATCACCGCAGCACCGAAGCCAAGCTGCAGGTCATGCAGCAGGAATTGGTGCAGGCCAACCGTCTTGCTACCCTCGGCCAGGTTGCCGCCGGGGTCGCGCATGAGATCAACCAGCCGGTGGCGACGATCCGCGCCTATGCCGACAATGCGCGTGTGTTCCTGGAGCGCAAGCAGACCGCCTCGGCCGAGGAGAACCTTGGCGCGATTGCCGCGCTGACCGAGCGCATCGGCGGCATCACCGAAGAGTTGAAGGTCTTTGCCCGCAAGGGGCGCACGGCAGCCGAACCGGTCGAATTGCGCGGCGTCATCGAGGGCGCCGTGGTGCTGCTCAGAAGCCGCTTTGCCGGTCGGCTGGACGCACTCGATATCACGCTTCCGCCGGTAACGCTCAAGGTGATGGGCAACCGGCTGCGGCTCGAACAGGTGCTGATCAACCTGTTCCAGAATGCGCTGGAAGCGCTGGACGGGCGCGACGGCGCCAGGGTGCAGGTGTCGGCCCAGGAGACGGCCGACGGCGTGGCGCTTGCCGTCGCCGACAATGGGCCGGGCATTTCGCCTGCCATCCTCAAGTCATTGTTCACGCCGTTCAACACCTCGAAGGAAAAAGGCCTCGGGCTCGGCCTCGTCATCTCGCAGGACATCGTCGCCGACTATGGCGGACGCATCGAGGTGGCGAGCGACCAGGCCGGCACGCGCTTTACCATTCACCTCGCCAGGGCAGCATGATGGACACCGCACCGGTCGTATTGATCGACGACGATAGCGAATTGCGGAGGGCCACGCGGCAGACGCTGGAACTCGCTGGTTTTTCCGTCTCGGCCTTTGCGGTGGCGAACGAGGCGCTGGCCGGGCTCGACGCCAATTTTCCCGGCGTGGTGGTGTCCGACATCCGCATGCCCGGCATTGACGGCCTGCAGCTCTTCGACCGCGTCTTGCAGCTTGATGCCGACATTCCGGTAATCCTGGTCACCGGGCATGGCGACATCGCGGTTGCGGTCAAGGCGATCAAGGATGGCGCCTACGACTTCATCACCAAGCCTTTCGCCGCCGACCGGCTGGCGCAAAGTGTGGCACGGGCGGCGGAAAAGCGCCGGCTGGTGATGGAGAACCGCGCCTTGCGCGAAAGCGCCGAACAGGCGCAGGACGGCCTGCCGCTGATCGGGCAGACGCTGGCGATGGAGCGATTGCGCCGGACGCTGCGGCAAATCGCCGATACCGATGTCGACGTTCTGGTGACCGGCGAGACCGGCTCCGGCAAGGAGGTGGTGGCGAGCCTGCTGCATCGCTGGAGCCGCCGCGCCAGGGGCAATTTCGTGGCGCTGAATTGCGGCGCGCTGCCGGACACGGTCATCGAAAGCGAGCTGTTCGGCCATGAGGCCGGCGCCTTCACCGGCGCACAGAAGAAGCGCATCGGCCGGATCGAGCATTCGAGCGGCGGCACGCTGTTCCTCGACGAGATCGAAAGCATGCCGGCCTCGACCCAGGTGCAGATGCTGCGGGTGCTGGAAATGCGCGAGGTGACGCCGCTCGGCACCAATGAAATCCGGCCGGTCGACCTGCGCGTCGTCGCCGCCGCCAAGGTCGATCTCGGCGACGCCAGCCGGCGCGGCGCCTTCCGCGAGGATCTCTACTACCGGCTCAATGTGGTGACGATCTCGATCCCGCCGCTGCGCGAACGCCGCGACGACGTCGCCCTGCTGTTCTTCTACTTCGCCGAGCGTGCAGCCGGCCGCTTCCGCCGGCAAATGCCAGCCGTGCCTGCCTCAGTGCACCGCCATCTGAGCCAGCACGACTGGCCGGGCAATGTGCGTGAACTCGCGCATTTCGCCGAGCGTTTCGTGCTGGGACTCGAGGAAGCGGCGCAAGCGCCACCTTCCGCCCCGGCGGAGCCGGATGACGCCAGCTCACTGCCGGAACGGCTGGAACGCTATGAAGCCAATGTCATCCGCGAGGCGCTTGGCCGCAATGACGGCGATGTCCGGCGCACGATTGAAGCGCTCGGCATTCCGCGCAAGACCTTCTACGACAAGCTGCAGCGGCACCGCATCGTGCGCAGCGATTTTTCCAGGTAATTCATTTTCCAGGTATTCAGGCGTGTGGACCCGAAAGCAGGGTAGATTTTGTGAACCGGCGCAAAAAAACCGTGGCAAGTCGGCATCAGAAAGTGTTGAAGACCGCATCGGCGGCCTTCGGCACGGCGCGATCCGGTTGCGCTCGGCAGATGTTGATGATTTGTTGCCGGTCAGCGGAGAATGAATGATGCGAGAACCTGTCGGTCAAGATGAATATGGATCGACCAACCCGTTCGATCCGGACGATCTGACGAATTTGAACGCGATCGGCCCGGCCATGGGCGGCGGCAACGACTTCGAGAAATACGCCGTTGCCGTGATCATCGTCTTCGGCGCGCTGATCATTGGCGGGCTGATGGCCGCTTCCATGACCTTTGGTCACCGGAACGGCTTCCTGTTTGCGCTTGGCGGCGCAACCGCGGCCTGGATATCGGGCAATGCGCTGCTCCTCGACCGTCCCCGCATCTACGCGGCGTTCGTCGTGATCGCGGCGCTGATGCTCGTCGGGTCGACGCTTACGCTCGTCCTCTGATCAATCTCTTGTTTTGATCAGTAGCCAATCGCCTCGCCGGATGCGGCGCGGCTGTCGATGGCGCCGTTGTAGCGGGCGCCGCCGCCCTTCTCGATTTCCGCCAGGCTCTTGCCGCCGACAAGAATGCCGGCCGCCTGACCCCAGGTAGAATCCGCGAGATCGAGGTGGTAGCCCATGCCGGCCAGCAGTTTTTCAGTGTCGGGCGACAGGCCGAACGGTTCGACATAGATCGTGTCGGGCAGCCATTGATGGTGGATGCGCGATGCGTCGATCGCCTCCTGGATGTTCATGCCGTGGTCGATGACGTTGACGATGGCTTCCAGCGTGATGGTGATGATGCGCGAGCCGCCGGGGCTGCCGATAACCATGAACGGCTTGCCGTCCTTGGCGACGATGGTCGGGCTCATCGATGACAGCGGCGTCTTCTTCGGCTGGATGGCATTGGCCTCTCCCTGCACGAGACCGTAGAGGTTGGGCACGCCAGGCTTCTGGGTGAAATCATCCATCTCGTTGTTGAGCAGGATGCCGGTGCCGTCGGCGACCACGCCGGCGCCGAACGAACCGTTCAGCGTATAGGTGACCGCGACCGCATTGCCGTCATCGTCGATGATTGAATAGTGCGTCGTTTCCTTCGACTCGCCGAAGCCCTTCGGCATCAAATCCTGCGAGACGCCGGCGCGGAACGGGTCGATCTTGTCGCGGATCTCCTTGGCGTAACCCTTGTCGAGCAGTTTCGAGACCGGATTGTCGACGAAATCGGGATCGCCGAGCGCCGAGTTGCGGTCCACATAGGCGTAGCGCATCGCCTCGACCATGACATGCACGGTCTCGGCCGAGCGGGCGCCGAGATAAGACAGCGGGTAGCCCTCCAGCACGTTGAGGATTTCGCAGATGATGACGCCGCCGGAGCTTGGCGGCGGCGAGGACGTGATCTCATAGCCCCGATAGGTGCAGCTCACCGGTTGCAGCTCGCGTACCTTATATTGCTCGAAGTCTGAGTTGGCCAGAATGCCGCCCTTGGCGCCGCTCGCCTTGACGATGGCGTCGGCGATGGCGCCTTTGTAGAAGGCGTCGGCGCCTTTTTCGGAGATGGCGGCGAGCGAGGCTGCAAGATCGGGCTGGAGGAGACGCTCGCCGGCGCCATAGGGTTTGCCGTCCGGCTTCAGGAAGATGGCGGCGGCGGCAGGGTCCTTCGCCAGCCGTGCGGCATTGCTCGCGAATGAAGCAGCGTCGCCCTGGTCGAGGATGAAGCCATCCTTGGCATAGGCAATTGCCGGCGCCATCAAATCCTGGCGTGGCAGCGTGCCATATTTTTCACGAGCCATCTCGAACCCTGCCACGGAACCAGGTACGCCGACCGCGAGGTAGCCATCAAGGCTGGCGCCCTTCACCGGATTGCCGTCCTTGTCGAGATACATGGTCTTGGTTGCCGCCAGCGGCGCGCGCTCGCGGAAATCGAGGAAGGTCGATTTGCCGTCCTTGAAGCGGATGGTCATGAACCCGCCACCGCCGATATTGCCGGCATTAGGGTAGACGACGGCGAGCGCATAGCCGACGGCGACCGCCGCATCGACGGCATTGCCGCCCTTCTTCAGCACCTCGACGCCGGCTTCCGACGCCAGATGCTGGGCGGTGACGACCATGCCGTGCTCGCCCTTCGCCGGTTGAGGCGAGGCGGCATGGAGCGCGCCGGATGGCGCGAGCGCAATTGCGAGCGAAAGGGTGACGCCAATCAGCGTCCGGCGGGTCAAGGGCATGGCGGTGCTCCAAGTGCGGTGTGCCTAGAAGAGCTACATGGAGCGCCCGAGTCCATCATCAATATGAGCGAACACATATTGGTGTTCGCCTGCCGGCAGAGGCAAGCTAATCTCCCCCCCTGTGGTGGAGATTAGCCAATCTCAAACAATCCCGCCTGACCCGCCCATAACCGCCGGCCGTTCCGCCGCGACCTTCGCCCGGTAGCCCGCCGCGCGATATGCGGCGACTGGATCGATGGCGCCGCCTGTGTTCAGCCGCGCCATGGCAAGGATCGGCTCGACATCGGTGCGGTAGGCAGCTTTTAGCGTCTGCGTCGCCATCAGCGCATCATTGCCGTCTTGGAAACCCTCGAGCGCCTTGCGGTCGACCAGCAGCGCCTGCGCATAGGCGCGCTGCACCTCGACTGCCGACAGCATCAGGCTTTCGATCGGGTCGGTGACGTTGTGGCTCTGGTCGAGCATGTGAGCGGGATCGAAACCCTCGGCGCCGGAAAGCTCGGCATCAACCAGTTCGTTGAAGACCAGGAACAGCCGATAGGGATCGATCGAGCCGGCATCGAGATCGTCGTCGCCATACTTCGAATCGTTGAAATGGAAGCCGCCGAGCTTCTTGAACTGGATCAGCCGCGACACGATCATCTCGATGTTGACGTTGGGCGCATGGTGGCCCAGGTCGACCAGGCAGTAGGCCTTGTTGCCCAGCTCCTTGGATATGAGGTAGTTAGTGCCCCAGTCCTGCACGACCGTCGAATAGAAGGCCGGCTCGTACATTTTGTGTTCGGTGAACAGCTTCCAGTCGGCGGGCAGTCCGGCATAGATCTCCTTCATCGCGTCGAGATAGCGCTCGAAGACTTTGGCGAAATTGACTTGGCCGGGGAAATTCGAGCCGTCGCCGATCCACACCGTCAGCGCTTTGGAACCAAGCGTCTTGCCGATCTCGATGCATTCCAGATTGTGCTCGACTGCCTGCCGGCGCGTGCCGGCATCGGCATGCGACAGCGACCCGAACTTGTAGGACAGTTTTTGGTCCCTGGCATCCGAGAAGGTGTTGGAATTCATGGCGTCGAAGCCGAGGCCGAAGCGCGAGGCGGCCTGCTTCAGCCGGTTCGGATCGGCCTTGTCCCACGGGATGTGCAACGAGACGGTCGGTGTCGCCTGCGTCAGTTGGCTGATGACGGCGCAGTCCTCGATCTTGTCGAAAATGTCGCGCGGCTCGCCGGCGCCGGGAAAGCGGGCAAAGCGTGTGCCGCCGGTGCCGACGCCCCAGGACGGAATGGCGACGGCGAATTTCTCGACCTTGCCGCGGATGGCGTCGATGGCGATGCCGCGACGGTCGAGGCGTTCCCCGAGCGAGGCGTAGTCGCGTTCGAGGTCGGGTTTGCGGGCGGCGTTGCTCTTTTCGACAACGTCAGCGGAGATGATGAATTCCGACACTGCTATTCCTCCCAATATTTGCTGCATCGGCGCTGCCCCGCCTGCCAGGCATTTCTCCCCGTAGACGGCAGGGCTATTGCATAAAAATTCTTACGAGGAGGACCCCCACCCTAGCCCTCCCCACAAGGGGGAGGGGACGCTGCCGCGCGCCCTTGCTATTTCCGCCCTTGCATCCAGACCTCGATAATTTGCAGAGGTCAGCGCCAGCGGGTCTCCCTCCCCCCTGTGGGGAGGGATTAAGGGTGGGGGTAGGTGCCGGGCAAACATTTCAGACAATGTCATATGCGATTGCCCTGCCTTGGACGAGAAAAAGCCTAGCGCGTAAAGCTCTGCGCGTTGCCGGCGTCGACGTTGATGATGTTGCCGGTGGATTTGGCCGACATGTCGGACGCCAGGAAATAAATCGCTTCGGCAATGTCTTCCGGAAACACCGAGCGCTTCAGCATCGAGCGCGAGCGGTAGTGTTCTTCCAGATCGTCGGTCGACATCTTGTAGGCGGCGGCGCGCTGTTCCTTCCACTCGCCGGTCCAGATTTTCGAGCCGCGCAGCACGGCGTCCGGATTGACGACATTGACCCGGATCTGGGCTTCGGCGCCTTCCAGCGCCAGGCAGCGAGCGAGATGGATTTCGGCGGCCTTGGCGGTGCAATAGGCGGCGGCGTTGGGTGACGCGGCAAGGCCGTTCTTGGAGGCGACGAAGACGACATTGCCGCCGATCTTCTGGGCGCGAAACAGCCGGAAGGCTTCGCGCGAGACCAGGAAATAGCCGGTCGACAATATGTCCATGTTCTTGTTCCACAGCGCCAGCGTTGTCTCCTCGATCGGCGCCGAGGAGGCGAGGCCTGCGTTGGAGACGAGAATATCAATGCCGCCGAACTCGACGGCTGTCTGGGCGAAGCCGGAAATCACCTGCTCCTCCGCGGTGACGTTGATCAGCACCGGCCGGACGAAGTCCTTGCCATAGGCTTTCGCCAGTTCGTCGTTGGCGTTGGCAAGTGCGGTCTCGTCGATATCGGCCAGCACGACGCAGGCGCCTTCGCGCAACAGGCGATTGGCGGTGGCGCGGCCGATGCCGCCGGCGCCGCCGGTGACCAGCGCGATTTGGCCGGCGAGCGACTTCGGCTTCGGCATGCGCTGCAGCTTCAAATCCTCGAGCAGCCAGTATTCGATGTCGAAGGCCTCCTGCGCCGGCAGGCCGACATAGGACGAAACGGTCGAGGCCCCGCGCATGACATTGATGGCGTTGACGTAGAATTCGCCCGAGATGCGCGCCGTCGCCTTGTCGCCGGCGAAGGTGAACATGCCGACGCCGGGCATCAGGTAGACCACGGCGTTGGGGTCACGGATCGGGGGCGAGTCCGGATGCTTGCAGCTGTCGTAATAGGCCTGGTAGCCGACACGGTACTCAGCAATATCGTCGGCGAGTCGGGCGATAACGGCTTCGACGTCGGGCTTCGCTGAGTCGAACTCGATAACCAGCGGGCGAATTTTTGTGCGCAGGAAATGATCCGGGCATGAAGTGCCGAGCGCCGCCAGCGGGCGCAAATCCCTGGAGTTGACGAATTCGAGCACGGCGGCGGAATCGTCGAAATGGCCGAGCTTGTGGCTCTTCTCCGAAATCAGGCCGCGGATCCTCGGCATCAGTCTCGCCGCGATGGCGCGGCGCTCAGCGGCGTCGAGCGATTTGACGACTTCGCCGCCAAAGATGGCGAGACCCTCGGAGCGGCGCTCGAACCATTCGATCGCCTGGTTGATGACCGAGATCGTCGTCTCATAGCACTCCTTGGGTGTGTCGCCCCAGGTGAACAAGCCGTGGCTTTCGAGGATGACGCCCTTGGCCTCGGGGTGTTCGACGCAGAATTTCTCCAGCCAGAGGCCAAGTTCGAAGCCCGGCCGCTTCCACGGCAGCCAGCCGATGGCGCCACCGAATATCTCCTTGGTCAACGCCTTGGAATCCTTGGCCGCGGCAATCGCGATAATGGCATCGGGATGCATGTGATCGACGAACGGCTTCGGCACATAGGCGTGCAGCGGCGTGTCGATCGAGGCCGCGCGCGGGTTGAGGTTGAAGGTGCAGTGGGGAAGATAGCCCACCATCTCGTCCTCATGCGCGACGCCACGATAGAGGCCTTTCAGCGCCTGCAGTTTGTCCATGTAGAGCGTGGCGAAACCGTCCAGCTTGATCGAGGCGCTGTCGCCGCCCGAGCCCTTGACCCATAGCACTTCGACTTCGGCGCCGGAGAGCGGGTCCTTCTGCCGGATCTTGGACGAGGTGTTGCCGCCGCCATAATTGGTGACACGCTTGTCGGAGCCGAGCGTGTTGGAGCGATAGACCAGAAGCTCAGGCTCGCTCAGCCCCTTGGCTTTCGCATCGTCCCAAAGGTTGGCAAGGCGCGAGCCGGAGCGCTTGTCGAGCATGATTATCCTCCCTGGGACGCAAAAGGCGCGGTCCATTTTGCCGGAAATGTCTACGCAAGCATCTCGGTTGTCAATCATAAACGATCAAGATCGATCATATTGCACTGCACAATGAAATTATATGAGCGGAAATGATTGACACTGGTGGTTTTCTAGTGCCTCATGACCATGCAGGGAGGAACCATGCACGAAAAAGAGCGCCACAGGATCATTCTGTCCGCCGTCCAGGAAAAGCCTGTGGTGACGGTGCAGGAGATGGTCGACCTGACGGACTCCTCCGAGGCGACGATCCGGCGCGATATCGCGGCTCTTCATGTGCAAAAGCGCCTGCGTCGCGTGCGTGGCGGCGCCGAGGCGATCTCGCCACCGCAGTTCATCGGCCTCGCCGGCCGGCCCTTTTCCGTTAACGAAACGCTTAACGCTTCGCAGAAGCGCGCGATTGCGCGCGAAGCGGTGGAGCTGTGCAAGGACGGCGAACCGATCATCATCAATGGCGGCACCACCACCTTCCAGATGGTGCATTTCCTGACCGGACGCCGCATGCCGATCTTCACCAATTCGTTCCCCATCGCCGAGCACCTGCTCAAGCATTCGAAGAACACCGTCATGCTGTCGGGCGGCACCATCTACCGCGAGCAGAACATCATCCTCTCGCCCTTCGACAATGACGTGACGCGTAATTTCTACGCGCGCCGCATGTTCATGGGCGCTCAAGGGCTGGGGCCGCTTGGCCTGATGGAAGGCGACCCGCTGCTGATCCAGGCGGAGCAGAAACTGATCGACCAAGCCGACGAACTGGTGGTGCTGGTCGACTCATCGAAATTCCGCCAGCGCTCGAGCCTGATCCTGTGCGGGCTGAAGCGCATCGCCACCGTCATCACCGATGACGGCATCGAGGATCGCGAAGCCAACATGCTGGAGGCCGCGGGTGTGACGCTGATCGTCGCCCGCAAGTCGGCAAAGGAAGAATCCTCGCTGCAGGCCTGAGGCCAACCGCAGCGACGATGGAATGCAACGCTCAAGGGAGGAAATACGATGAGCTTTCTGAAGAAATTGATGGTGACGGCCGCGTTCTCGGCCGCCATGTTCGTGAATGCCGCCTATGCCGAGAACGTCAAGATCGCGCTGGTGGTGAAGTCGCTCGGCAACGGCTTCTTCGACGCCGCCAACAAGGGTGCCGAAGAGGCGGCCAAGGAACTCGGCGATGTCGACATCATCTACACCGGCCCGACCAAGGCGACCGCCGAAGCGCAGATCGAAGTGGTCAATTCGCTGATCGCGCAGAAGGTCAACGCCATTGCGATTTCGGCCAATGACGCCGACGCGCTGGTGCCGGTGCTGAAGAAGGCGATGGAGCGCGGCATCACCGTCATCTCGTGGGATTCGGGCGTCGCCAAGGAAGGCCGCCAGCTGCACCTCAACCCGTCCGACACCGGCCTGATCGGCGAGACCATCATCAAGCTTGCCGCCGACTATCTGCCGGAAGGCGGCGAAGTCGCCATTCTGTCGGCTTCGTCGACCGCGACCAACCAGAACGCCTGGATCGACGCGGCCAAGAAAATCCTGCCGGAAAAATTCCCCAAGATCAAACTCGTCGCCACCGTCTACGGCGATGACGATTCGGCCAAGAGCACCGACGAAGCCAAGGGCCTGCTGAAATCCTATCCGAACCTCAAGGCGATCATCGCGCCGACCACCGTCGGCGTCGTTGCCGCTGCCCAGGTCGTCACCGACGCGAATCTGATCGGCAAGGTCAATGTCACGGGTCTGGCGCTGCCGTCGGAGTTCAAGAAGTTCATCGACAACGGCTCCAGCCATGCGGTTGCCCTCTGGAATCCGATCGACCTCGGCTACTCCGCCGTCTACCTCGCTCATGATCTGGCGGTGAAGAAGGAAGAGGCAAAGCCGGGCGCAACGCTGTCGATCGGCCGCGTCGGCAAGGTCACGCTCGATGACAGCAACTCGGCTGCGATGGCTCCGCCCTTCCAGTTCGACAAGTCCAACATCGAAAAGTTCTCCAAGATCTATTGATCTCGGACGTCTCGGACCAAGCGCGACGGGACCCAAAATCCCGCCGCGACTTTAAACGGACCTTGTTTCAGGGCTTGATACGGATATGGACACGACAGCCCAGCACGGCATTGCGAAGGAGGAGCCCACGGGTCCTGCCCCGCACCTGACGCTGTCCGGCGTCTCCAAAAGCTTTCCCGGCGTGCGCGCGCTGCATAATGTCAGCCTGTCGCTTTACCCCGGCCAGGTTACGGCGCTGATCGGTGAAAACGGCGCCGGCAAGTCGACGCTGGTCAAGATCATGACCGGCATCTACCAGCCGGACGCCGGCACGATCAGCATTGACGGCCAGGCCGTCACCCTGCCCAGCGCGCATGCCGCCTTCGGCCACGGCGTCACCGCCATTCATCAGGAAACCGTGCTGTTCGACGATCTGAGCGTCGCCGAAAACATTTTTCTCGGCCATGCGCCGCGCACGCGGCTAGGCACCATCGACTGGCGCACCATGCGAAAACACGCGCGCGAAGTGCTCGACACCATGCATGCCGGCCATATCGACGCCGATGCGCGGCTGAAAGACCTCGGCATCGCCAACAAGCATCTGGTAGCGGTTGCTCGCGCGATGTCGATCGATGCGCAGATCGTCATCATGGATGAGCCGACCGCAGCCCTTTCGATGAAGGAGATCGAGGAGCTTTTCCTGCTGATCGAATTCCTCAAGGAGGAACGCAAGGCGATCCTGTTCATCAGCCACAAGTTCGACGAGATCTATCGGATCGCCGATCGCTACACCGTGTTCCGCGACGGCGAGATGGTTGGCGAGGGCCTTATAAAGGATGCCGGCCAGAGCCAGATCGTGCGCATGATGGTCGGCCGCTCGGTCGACCACATCTTCCCGCAACGCAAGGCCGAGATCGGCGCGCCGGTGCTGTCTGTATCCGGCCTGTCGCACCCGACCGAATTCAGCGATATCGGCTTCGAGCTGCACGAGGGCGAGATCCTCGGTTTCTATGGCCTGGTCGGCGCCGGGCGGTCAGAGGTGATGCAGGCGATTTCAGGCATCACCCGCATATCGGGCGGCACGATCACGCTGGGAGGCAAGGTGATCACGCCGAAATCGGCGGCGGATTCCATCGAAGCCGGCATCGTCTATGTGCCGGAAGAGCGCGGCAAGCAGGGCGTGGTGATCGGCCTGCCGATCTTCCAGAATGTCTCGCTGCCTTCGCTGAAGCGCACCTCCAAATCCGGCCTGCTGCGATTGTCGGACGAATTCGCGCTCGCCCGCTCCTACACCGAGCGGCTTGACCTCAGGGCCTCCTCGCTCAGCCAGGATGTCGGCACGCTGTCGGGCGGCAACCAACAGAAGATCGTCATCGCCAAATGGCTGGCGACGGCGCCCAAGGTGATCATCCTGGATGAGCCGACCAAGGGCATCGACATCGGCTCCAAGGCCGCCGTGCACGGCTTCATGGCCGAGCTCGTCGCGCAGGGCCTGTCGGTGATCATGGTGTCGTCGGAACTGCCGGAGATTCTGGGCATGTCCGACCGCGTCGTCGTCATGCGCGAAGGGCTGGTTGCGGCGGTCTACGATAATAAGGGGCTGGACGCCGAAACGCTGGTCCGGACGGCAGCGGGGATCGCGGCATGAAGGCTCTCCTGAAATACCGCGAGATCTGGCTGGCAGCGGCGATCGTCGTTTTGATTGCTCTGATCTCGACGCGCTTCCCGGCCTTTGCCGACCCCGGCAATCTCGCCCAGGTGTTCAACGACACCTCGATCCTGATGATCCTGGCGCTGGGACAGATGGTCGTCATCCTGACCCGCTCGATCGACCTGTCGATGGCCTCCAACCTGTGCTTCACCGGCATGGTGGTGGCGATGCTGAACGCCGCGCATCCGGCGATCCCGATCCCGCTGCTGATCGTCATTGCGCTGGCCGTCGGACTGGTGCTCGGCGCCATCAACGGCCTGCTGGTGTGGCGGCTGAACATCCCTTCGATCGTGGTGACATTGGGCACGCTCACCATCTATCGCGGCGCCACCTTCGTCCTGTCCGGCGGCGCATGGGTCAATGCCGACAAGATGAGTCCTGAGTTCATCGGCTTCCAGCGCGCAGCTTTCCTGGGCATTCCGGTTCTGTCCTGGATCGCCATACTGGTCATCGCGCTGTTCTTCGTGGTGATGACGCGAACCGCGCTTGGCCGTTCGATCTATGCCATCGGCGTCAACCCGACGGCGTCGGTCTATGCCGGCATCGATGTCGGCCGAACCAAATTCATCGTCTTCTGCATTTCCGGCATGATCGGCGGGCTCGCCGGTTATCTCTGGATTTCTCGTTATGTCATCGCCTCGGTCGAGGTCGCCAATGGCTATGAACTCAATATCATCGCCGCCTGCGTCATCGGCGGCATTTCGATTGCCGGCGGCATCGGCTCGGTCGGGGGCGCGGTGCTCGGCGCGCTGTTCCTCGGCATCATCTCCAACGCACTGCCGGTCATCAACATCTCGCCTTTCTGGCAGATGGCGATTTCGGGCAGCGCCATCATCCTGGCCGTCGTGCTCAACGCGCGCGGCGAACGCCAGCAGGGACGGATCATCCTGAGGAAAGCGGAAGCGGCATGACCGACACCCCCGCCCCGCGCCACATTCCCGACCGGCTCGACAAGCCGCTCTCTTCAGCGATCTTTTCCTGGGAAGCGCTGCTGGTCGTCGTGGCCGTCGCCATCTTCGCCATCAACAGTTTCGCCTCACCCTATTTCCTAGATGCCTATTCGCTGTCGGACCTGACCTTCAATTTCACCGAAAAAGGCCTGATCGCCTTCGCCATGGCGCTGCTGATCATTTCGGGCGAGATCGACCTGTCGGTCGCCGCCATCATCGCGCTCGCCTCGACCATGATGGGCATGGCGGTACAGGCCGGCGCCGACACGCCGGTGCTGGTGGCTATCGGCATCGTCGTCGGGCTCGGTTGCGGCGCCTTCAACGGCCTGTTGGTGACGAGGCTCGGCCTGCCGTCCATCGTCGTTACCATCGGCACGATGAGCCTGTTTCGCGGCATTGCCTTCATCATCCTCGGTGACCAGGCCTACAAGGGCTATCCCGAGAGTTTTGCTTCCTTCGGCCAGGGCTATGTCTGGTGGGTGGTGTCGTTCGAACTGGTGCTCTTCCTCATCGCGGCCGTCGCCTACTGGTTCCTGCTGCATCGCACCAGCTTCGGCCGCCGTGTCTTTGCCATCGGCAACAATCCGGTCGCGGCACAGTTTTCCGGCGTTCGCGTCGGCCGCATCAAATTCATCCTGTTTTGCCTGACAGGGCTGATGGCCGGCATCGCCTCGGTGCTGATCACCTCGCGGCTCGGCTCGACGCGACCGTCCATCGCGCAGGGTTACGAGCTCGAAGTCATCACCATGGTGGTGCTCGGCGGCGTCAGCATTCTGGGCGGCTCCGGCAGCATTTTAGGCGTCGTGCTCGCCGCCTTCATCATGGGGCTGGTGACCTTCGGCCTCGGCCTGCTCAACGTGCCCGGCATCGTCATGTCGATCTTCATCGGCCTGCTCTTGATCGTCGTCATCGCGCTGCCGATCGTCTGGCGGCGGCTGCGTGGTAACGGCTGATGCCTGAGAAATACGCCTTCAAGATGCAGCTCAAACCCGGCATGAAAGCCGAGTACAAAAAGCGCCACGATGAGATCTGGCCGTCGCTGGTGGCGCTGCTGAGAGAGGCCGGCGTCGCCGATTATTCGATCCATCTCGATGAAGACACCTGTTCGGCGTGCTGTGGCGGCGCGACGACCATGGCATGGCCGACCTGCCGAAGCACCCGGTGATGCAGCGCTGGTGGGCGCACATGGCCGACATCATGGAGACCAGGCCGGACAACCAACCGGTGGCCATCCCCCTGGAAACAATGTTCCATATGGCATGAGTGCGCTGCGCCACATCGCCGTCATCGACATCGGCAAGACCAACGCCAAGGTGGCGCTGGTCGATCTCGTCACGCTGAGCGAGGTGGGGTTGCGCCGCATGGCGAACGCGCCGCTGCGACAAGCGCCCTATCCGCATCACGATATCGAGGCGCTGTGGACGTTTATCCTCAACAGCCTTGCCAGCCTCGACCGCGAACAGCGTATCGACGCGATTTCGATCACCACGCATGGTGCGACCGGCGTGCTGGTCGACGCCTCGGGCGAGCTGGTGCTGCCTGTCCTCGACTATGAGTTCGACGGCCCCGACAGGCTGGCTACAGAGTATAGTGCGATCCGTCCGCCCTTCATTGAGACTGGGACGCCGCGCCTGCCGCTCGGCCTCAATCTCGGTGCGCAATTCTTCTGGCTTGAGAAGCGTTTTCCCACCGAATTCGCCAAGGCCGCCGCGATGCTGATGTATCCGCAATACTGGGCGCTGCGCCTGACCGGCGTTGCCGCCAACGAGGTGACCTCGCTCGGCTGCCACACCGATCTGTGGAGCCCTTGGGAGGCGGACTTTTCCTCGATGGTCGACAGGCTGGATTGGCGCAGGCTGATGGCGCCGGTGCGGCCGGCCAGGGACCAGCTCGGCCCGATCCTGCCGGCGCTTGCCGCGCGCACCGGGCTCGATCCGCAGACCCCGGTATTCTGTGGCCTGCACGATTCCAACGCCTCCCTATTGCCGCATCTTCTGTCCGACGAGCCGCCCTTCTCGGTCGTCTCGACCGGCACCTGGGTGGTATCGATGGCGGTCGGCGGCAGAGAGATTGCGCTCGATGCTGCGCGCGACACGCTGGTCAATGTCAGCGCGCTTGGCGCTCCCGTCCCCTCGGCGCGGTTCATGGGTGGCCGCGAGTTTTCCCAGCTGACCAAGGACAAGCCGCAGGACTGCAGCGGCAGCGAGGTGCTGGCCGTTCTGACCGGAAAAATGCTGCTTTTACCTTCTACGCAGCAGGGATCGGGACCGTTCCCGCACCATGCCGCGGAATGGCTTGATGCCGACGGCATCAGCAAAGGCGAGCGGTTCGCCGCCATTTCCTTCTATCTGGCACTGATGACGGCGACCTGCCTCGAGCTGATCGGCGCCGACGGCCCGACCACCGTGGAAGGACCGTTTGCCCGCAACCGCCTCTTTGTCGGCATGCTGGCGGCAGCGACCGCGCGAATCGTCATCGCCTCCGAGGCCGCCACCGGCACCAGCATCGGCGCGGCGCTGCTGGCAACGGATCAGTCCGTGCCACACGGCAAGGGCGAGAGAACTGAACCGCAGACCGACCCAGTCTGGGCGGCCTATGTCACCGCGTGGCGCGCGGCAGTCGACGCGCAAGGCTGATCACAAGATCCGCTTCCCAAAGGCCGACATGACGAAGTTGACGGCGTCGGCGCCGATCCGCGGCTCCAGACCGGCGGTCAGTCCGGAAACATCCATCGACAGCAGGCCGCCGGACAGCGAGATCGCCTCCATTGCCTGATGCGTCTCGCGCACCGTCAGCCCGCCCGAGCCCGCAGCCCAACCGGCAAATTCGGTCGCCGTCGGCGAATAGCTGACGTGAAAGCCCTGCGTGCCCGACGTCGCGATGCGGATCGCCTCATGCATGAGGTCGCGCATGCCCATGGCGTCGATATCGGTCATGGTGAAGGCCGAGACGCGCGAATCCTTGAGCACCCTCGCCTCGGCAGGATCGGCATGGCGCAGGCCGACGATGACGACATTTTCCGGCGACAGCTGCGGCTGCAGCGCGCCGGGCTTGTGATCGAGACCGAGCGCGCGGGCCAGCACCGAGACTTCAGGCATGTCTTCGGCCTCCTCGTCCTCGGGCATCAGGGCGGCGAGGGAATCGATCCAGATCAGGCCGAAGGAATGCGTGGCGCGCGCCGTTGCGGTCAGCGCCTTGTGGGCGATACGGCGATCTGCGCCGGCGGCGAGACGGACGAGGCCCGAGGGCGGCCGCTCGACGTCGGCGAGTTCGACCACGTCGAAATTCATTGCCTCCAGCCGCGCGCCGGTTCCCTCGCGGGCGATAATCCCGCCGGCTTCCGGTTCGGCCGAGATCGACACCATCTTGCGGCCGGAGAAATCCGCGACGTCGTGCATCGGCGCCTTCTCGACATATTCCGAGGTCATCGCCAGAAGCATGGCGCCATAATTCATGCGGAAGGCGACACGGTCGCCGACGGTAGGTCGCGGATCGGCATCCTGCACATCGAGCAGCAGATGGTCGCTGGAAGCGCCGAGCACCCTCACCCCCTTGGCGATCGGCGTCAGCCCTTCGACCAGCACGTCCTCGCGGCCTATATTGGCGATGGCGCGCAGCCGGTCGCCCTCGTCGGCGAAGACCGGCTGGTTGCCGAAGGCGTCGTAGCCGGATGTGCCGATCGGCCGCGAAGGCTTGAGTTTGACCTCGATGATGTCGCTGGTCAGCCGGCAGGCATCGGGTTCGAGTTCGGGCCACGGCACGTCGCGAAAGGTTTCGACACCGCCTTGCAGGATCGCCTCGCCCACGCGCAGATTGTTGATGCCGGGCGGCAGCTTGCCTTCGAGCAGCAGCGTCAGCGATGACGAGGCGCCGCCGGAAATGAAGTCGAGGCTTTTGCCGGACAGGCGCTCAGTCTTGTAGGCATGGGCGACGAGTTGGCCAAGGTTCTCCGGCGTCGGCATTATGGCGCCGAAGCAGCCGAGATTGGTGCCGATGCCGGCGATGCGCACGCCCTTGAATTGTAGGATCTGCTCGACGGTGGGGATCAGGTCGCTTGGCCAGATGCCTTCGCGGAGATCGCCGAGATCGATCATCAGCATGATATCGTGGACGCGGCCCATGCGCTCGGCAATGCGCGATATCTCGCGGATGGTGGTCAGTTCCGACTGCAGGCTGATGTCGACGGTGCGCACGACCTCCTCTACGCGCGCCATGGGCGGGCTGCGCAGCAGCATGACCGGCGCATTGATGCCGCTGTCGCGCAGCCGGCGGATGTTTTCGAAGCGCGATTCCGCGATGCCGGCAACACCGCCGCGCAGCATGGCCCGCGCCACCTGCGGCATGCCGCATGTGCCCTTGGTGACACCGAATACCTTGATATTAGACAATGCGCAGCGTTCGACGATGGTGCGGGCGTTGCGCTCGATGCGGCCAAGGTCGATAGCGACTTGCGGTCCCGACATCGCTCAGCTCCCGTAGACCAGCCCTTGGGGGTCGATCTCCGGCTTGCGGCCGGCGACGAGGTCGGCCAGGAACTTGCCCGAGCCGCAGGCCATCGTCCAGCCGACATGGCCATGCCCAGTGTCGAGATAGAGGTTGCGATATTTGGCCTGACCGATGACCGGCACCGAGTTCGGCATCATTGGTCGCAGACCTGCCCACAACAGCGCCTTCTTCTCGTCGAAAGCGCCAGGGAAAAGGTCTTTGCCGGTGCTCAGCATGGACTTGAAGTCGCTGGGCTTGAAGCTGCGGTCGAAGCCGGTGAACTCGGCTGTCGAGGACATGCGCAGGCGGTTTCCGAGCCTGGAGTAGCCAACCAGCCGGTCCTCGTCGGCGCCGCCCATGGTCGGTCCCTTGCTCTCGTCCTCCAGCGGGATGGTCGCGCTATAGCCTTTAACCGGATAGACGGGCAGGTCGATACCGTAGCGGCGACCGATCAGGCCGCTCTCGGGGCCCATGGCGATGACGACGGCGTCGCCCGTCACCGGGCCGGCCGATGTCATGACCGCACGTACCCAGTCGCCCTCTATGTCGAGCCCCTCGACCGTGGTGTCGAACAGGAATCTGACGCCGAGCTTTTCGGCGGCATAGGCGGCCAGCCCATCGACGAATATCCTGGAATCGCCGGTCTGGTCGATTGGCGAATAAACGCCGCCGGCGATCTTTTCCTTCACTCCGGCGAGCCCGGGCTCAAGTTCGACCAGCCGGTCGCGGCCGACGATCTCGATCGGCAGGCCATGCTTCGCCAGAAACTGGTAGTTGTCGGTGCCGGTGTCGAGACTGTGCTGCGAGCGGAAGAAATAAAGAATGCCCTTCTTGCGCTCGTCATAGTGGATGCCGGTGGCGTCGGAGAGCGCGTTGATGCAGTCGCGCGAATAGAGCGCCAGGCGCAGTTTGACCTGGCTGTTGGCGCGCAGGCGCGCCACCGTGCACTGGCGCAGGAAGCGCAGGCTCCAGGCGAGGAAATAGGGATCGAAGCGCAGCCTGACCTTGATGCCGAGATCATGGTTCCAGAGCGCGCGCAGGAAGGTCTTCAGCGCCGCCGGGGAGGCCCAGGCGGTGGCGTCGCCCGGCGACACCAGACCGGCATTGGACTGGCTGGTGCCGCGCGCCGGCGCCGGATGGCGCTCGATAACGGTGACCTCATGGCCGTCGGCGGCCAGATAATACGCGGCCGCGGTACCGACAACACCGGCTCCAAGCACCGTTATCTTCATGCCACCCCCTCTTCGCGGCGCAGCGCCTCCACGCCGCATCGCCAATGCCTTCAATAGCGCTTCGCCGCGCGCCTTGCGAGCCCTCGGAAGTGCCCGGCTCAGCCTCGCGCGGAGTTCTTGCCGGTGAGGATGCGCTCCCAGGCGAGCGCATCGGCGACGATCTGGTCGAGGTCGTCGCGTTGCGGGGTCCAGCCGAGTTCGGCGCGTGCAAGGTCCGAATTGGCAACCACGGCGGCGGCGTCGCCGGGGCGCCGGTCGCCCATCTTGACCTCGAAATCCCGGCCGAAGGCGCGCCGCACGCTGTCGATGACCTCGAGCACCGAATAGCCGTGGCTGTAGCCGCAATTGGCGACGAGGCTGCCGCCGCCGGCGCGCAGGCGCTGCAGCGCCAGCCTGTGGGCCGCGGCCAGGTCGCTGACATGGATATAATCGCGCATGCAGGTGCCGTCCGGCGTCGGATAATCGGTGCCGAACACCTGCATGAATGGGCGTTTGCCGAGCGCGGTCTCGCAGGCGACCTTGATCAGATGCGTGGCGCCAGGCGTCGACTGCCCCGTCCGGCCCCTGGGATCGGCGCCGGCGACGTTGAAGTAGCGAAGCGCCGTGTAGCGCAAGGGATGCGCAAGCGCTGCATCGCGCAGCATCCATTCGCTCATCAGCTTGGACAGGCCGTAGGGCGATTCCGGCGCCAGGCGGGCATCCTCGCGCACCGGCTCTAGGCCGGCGCCGCCATAGACGGCGGCGGTCGAGGAGAAAATGAAATGCCGCACGCCCTCGCGCACGGCGGTTTCGATCAGCGTGCGGGTCTTGGAGGTGTTGTTCTCGTAATAGGCGAGCGGATTGGCAACCGATTCCGGCACCACGATGGAACCGGCGAAGTGGATGATCGCGTCGACCTTGTTATCCCGGATGATCTGGCCGACCAATTCCCTATCGGCGACATCGCCGACGACAAGCTTGGCTTCCGGCGCTACCGCCCATTCGAAGCCCGTGGAAAGGCGGTCGAGAACGACGACGCTCTCGCCGGCATCCAGCAGTTCCCAGACCATGTGGCTGCCGATATAGCCGGCGCCGCCCGTTACCAAAACCGTCATCCGCGTCCTCTTTTACTCATGATTTATCGGAAACTGTCTCAATCACCGCCTTACTGGAAAGCCTGCGGCAAGGCCATTAGAAACGCCTGAATGTTAAATCCGTAACAGTCTCACCGGCCTGTGGCATCGTACGGAAACAAAATTGATCCACATCAAGGGAATAGGCCACGATCTGGCATCGTTAGGAACAGGCTTGGGGCGTGGCATTTTGACCAAAACGGCCCGGTGGACGACGAATGGGCCAACGATTATGATCCCGCGCAAAACTGGGAAGGCGACATGAACTATCAGCGGTTCTTCGAGGAAGCGATCGACCAGCTCCACGCCGAGCGGCGCTACCGGGTTTTCGCCGATCTCGAGCGCATTGTCGGCAAGTTTCCGCGCGCCATCTGGCGTTCCAACGGTCGCGCCGAGGAAATCACCGTCTGGTGCTCCAACGACTATCTCGGCATGGGCCAGAACCCCGATGTCATTGCCGCGTTCCAGAACGCGGCCGGCAAGATGGGTTCGGGCGCCGGCGGCACCCGCAACATTTCCGGCACCTCGAACCCGCTCGTCGAGCTCGAGCTGGAACTGGCCGACCTGCACGACAAGGAAGCGGCGCTGGTCTTCACCTCCGGCTTCGTCTCCAACGAGGCCTCGATCTCGACCATTGCGCGGCTTTTGCCCAATTGCCTGATCATTTCGGACGAGCTCAACCATGCCTCGATGATCGAAGGCGTACGGCGCTCGGGCGCCGAAAAGAAGATTTTCCGCCACAACGACGTCGCGCATCTCGAAAGCCTGCTGCAGGTGGCGGGCCGCGAACGCGCCAAGCTGATCGTGTTCGAGAGCGTCTATTCGATGGATGGCGACATCGCGCCGATCAAGCAGATCGTCGAACTGGCCGAACGCTACAACGCCATGACCTATATTGACGAGGTCCATGCCGTCGGCATGTACGGACCGCGCGGCGGCGGCATCACCGAGCGCGAGGGGCTGGCCGACCGTATCGACATCATCGAAGGCACGCTGGCCAAGGCGTTCGGCACGCTGGGCGGCTATATCGCCGGCAACAGCGCCGTCATCGACGCGGTGCGCTCTTATGCGCCGGGCTTCATCTTCACCACGGCGCTGCCGCCGGCCATCGCCGCCGCCGCCACCACGTCCATCCGCCACCTCAAGCGGTCGCAAGCCGAGCGCTATGCGCAACAGCGCCAGGCGTTGCGGACCAAGGAGGTTCTGTCTGCCGCCGGCCTGCCGGTTATGGACTCGCCGACACACATCGTGCCGGTGCTGGTCGGTGACCCCGAACTCTGCAAGATGGCCAGCGACCGTCTGCTCGGCGTGCACGGCATCTACATCCAGCCGATCAACTATCCGACCGTGCCGCGCGGCACCGAGCGGCTGCGCATCACGCCGACGCCGTTCCATACCGATACCCTGATTGCGGGACTGCAGGACGCGCTGGTCGAGACATGGGATGCGCTGGGCATTCCCTACGGCTCCGCCGGACGGCCCAGTGTCGCCAAGAGCGACCGGATTGTGCCGCTGCTTGTGCCGAAGTCGGGCGGCTGAAGCCGCCGCCCATTCACCTCAAACCGTCCTCATCCATCCCGCCAGCCGGTGTGCCGCTTCCTCGAGTTGGTCGAGGCGGCGGTGGAAGCACAGGCGCAAAAACGCCTCTCCGCCAGGGCCGAAGGCGGTGCCCGGCGCCAGGCCGACATTGGCCTTGTCGACGATGTCGAAAGCAGCCCGGCGCGGATCGGTGATGCCGTCGACCGTGAAAAACAAATAGAACGCGCCTTGCGGCACGGTGAAGCGCGCTTTGCCGGTTGCGCCGAGAATATCGCAGACCAGGTCGCGCGCTTTCCTGGCGCGCTCCACCTGCTCGACGATGAAGGCATCACCGTGGTCCAGCGCCGCGACGGCGCCGCGCTGCATGAACTGGGCGACGCCTGAGGTCGAATACTGGATCAGGTTCTCGAACACCTGCTGCAGCTCGGGATGGGTCTTGATCCAGCCGACGCGCCAGCCGGTCATCGCCCAGTTCTTGGAAAAGGAGTTGACGAACAGGATGCGGTCTTCCGCGGTCGAAATGTCGAGGAAGGACGGCGCACGGCCGTGGCCGTAGTGGAACAGCGAATAGATCTCGTCGGCGATGATCCACAGGCCATTTTGGCGGGCGAGATTCAGGATCGCCTGCAGCGTTTCCTTATCGGCCGTCCAGCCGGTGGGGTTCGATGGCGTGTTGACGAACAGCGCCTTGGTGCGCGGCGTCACCGCAGCCGCAATTTTGTCGACATCGCAGGACCAGCCATTGCCCGACTGGTCGAGCGTGACCGCAACCGGGGTAGCGCCGGAAATACCGGCGGCGGCGGCGAAATTCGGCCACGCCGGGGAGAGATAGACCACCTCGTCGCCGCTGCCGGCGACCGCGGCTAATGCCAACTGAATGGCATGCATGCCGGAACCGGTGGCGATGAATTCCTCTTCGGCGAAGCTCTTGCCGAAATGCCTGGCATAGTAGCGAGAAAGCGCTTGCCTCAGCTCCGGAATGCCTTTCTGCCAGGTATAGAAGGTCTCGCCATTGGCGAGCCCCTTGGCGGCGGCTTCCGAAATGAAGGCAGGCGTCGGCAAATCGCCTTCACCGGCCCAGAGCGGGATCATGCCCTCGCGCGTACGGCCGTAATTGACGACGGCGACAATGCCGCTTTCGGGGGCGGCCACCGCTTCGGCGCGCAAGCTATCGATCAGGGTCATGACAGGTCCGTTTTGATGTCTGCTTTGATGCATGTCATTATCCAGAACCGCTGCGCACTTATGGGCGACATGCATTGGCGGATGCTCTTAGCAGATGCGGCAACAGAAAACCCCGGCCGCGAACGACCGGGGTTTTGGTCCAGAAATCTGGCCTTGTCTATTTCCTGGCGAGGAGATCGCGAATTTCGGTGAGCAGTGCGACGTCAGCCGGCGGCGGAGCCGCAGGTGCGGCCGGCTTCTCGCGCTCGAGCCGCTTGCGCATGTTGTTCACGGCCTTGACCATAAGGAAGATGATGAAAGCCAGGATGACGAAATTCAGCGCCACGGTGATAAAATTGCCGTAGGCGAACACCGCGCCTTCCTTACGCGCGTCGGCAAGATTGGTCGAATGCACTGTTGATGAGAGGCCTATGAAGTAGTTGGAAAAGTCGACGCCACCAAGTGCGCCGATGAAAGGCATGATGATGTCATTGACAAGAGAATCGACGATCTTGCTGAAGGCCGCGCCGATGATGACGCCGACCGCAAGGTCCATCACATTTCCTTTGGAAATGAATTCCTGGAATTCTTTCAGCATTCGACCCTCCTTGTCATGACGGACCGCGCTGCCGCCGTCCCTCCGGCGTCGGCCCGTGCGCACCATAACAAAAACCTGCGGTTGCAACAGAAGCAAAAGCTGGAAAACACCGCTTTCTCCTTACCTTGGTTCACGGTTCGACAGGGCGGCGTCGCGGCCATGCGCCGAAAGCCGCGATGGACTTGACCTTAGAGCTGTGATTGCCTCTGGGCAGGCCGGGGTGAAAGCTGGCCGAGGAGGATTTTCGGGCCGTGCAGGGCTGGTTCATCGTCATCATTGCGGTCGCCTATGTAACGCTGCTGTTCGTCATCGCCAGCCTCGGCGACCGGCGTTCAACGGCGTTGGGACCCGGCCGCGCCCGGCCCTTCATCTATGCGCTCAGCCTCGCCATCTACTGCACCTCCTGGACCTTCTTCGGCTCGGTCGGCCTGTCGTCCGAGCGCGGCCTCGAATTTTTGGGCATCTACACCGGGCCCGTGCTGGTGTTCGTGTTCGGCTTTCCGTTGCTCAACCGCATCGTGCGGCTGGCCAAGAGCGAGAAGATCACCTCGATCGCCGACTTCCTCGGCGCGCGCTACGGCAAGAGCTTTGCCGTCTCGGCGATCGCCACGCTGATCGCCACCATCGGCGCGGTGCCCTATATCGCACTGCAATTGAAGGCGATCTCCGGTTCGGTCGGCCTGATGGTCGAGCATTATACGGGATCGCCGCCCTCCTTCGATCCCTTCGTCAGCGACATCTCGCTGGTGGTGGCCATGCTCTTGGCGCTGTTTGCGGTGCTGTTCGGCACCCGCCATGCCGACGCCACCGAGCACCAGGACGGGCTGGTGCTGGCGGTGGCGGTCGAAACCGTGGTCAAGCTCGCCGCCTTCCTGGCGATCGGCCTGATGGTCACCTTCCTGATCTTCGGTGGCCCGGGCGACATGATCGACAAGCTGGCCGAAAACAGCCAGGTGCGGCAAGCCATGGGCTACAACACCTCGCTCGCCACCTGGCTGGTGCTGACTTGCCTGAGCGGCTTTGCCATCATCATGCTGCCGCGCCAGTTCTACGTCACCATCGTCGAGAACCGCGGCGAGGCCGAACTGCGCACCGCGACCTGGGTGTTCCCGCTCTATCTCGTGGCGATAAACCTGTTCGTGCTGCCGATCGCCTTTGCCGGCCTGGCGCTGGTCGGCACCAAAACCACCAGTGACCTCTATGTGCTGGCGCTGCCCTTGTTCGGCGGCCATGACTTCCTCGCCATGGCCGCCTTCATCGGTGGGCTGTCGGCGGCGACCGCCATGGTGATCGTCGAAAGCGTGGCGCTGTCAATCATGATCTCCAACGACCTCGTCATCCCGCTGTTCGTGCGCCGCCTGCTCAAGACCACGACCTCGGAGAATGAGGATTGGTCGACGCTGATCCTCAACGTGCGGCGCGGCGCCATCTTCATCCTGTTGTTCATTGCCTTCCTCTACTACCGCGAAAGCACCAACTCGGCGCGGCTGTCGTCGATCGGCCTGATGTCGTTCGCGGCAATCGCCCAATTCGCGCCGGCGCTGATCGGGGGGCTGATCTGGCGCGGCGCCAATGGCCGCGGCGCGGCCCTTGGCATGGTCGCCGGCATCCTCGTCTGGGGCTATACGCTGCTTTTGCCGTCGCTCTCGGCAGCCGACGCGGACATCGTCGTGCAGGGGTTGTTCGGTTTCGAGGCGCTGCGGCCGCAGGCTCTGTTCGGCACCGTCGCCGAACCGTTGAACCACGGCGTGCTGTGGAGCCTGTCGGTCAACACGCTGTTCTTCGTGCTCGGCTCGCTGTCGCGCGCGTCAGTGCCGCTGGAGCGGATCCAGGCGTCGATCTTCGTGCCGCGCGAGTCCGGCCCGATGCCCAGCCTGCGCCGCTTCCGCACCGCCATCACCGTCAATGTGCTGAAAGACACCATCTCGCGCTATCTCGGCGTCGAGCGCACCGAGCGCTCCTTCCAGTCCTTCGAAAAGAGCACTGGCGTCTCGTTGCACGGCAATGAGCAGGCTAGCATGGACGTCATCCGTTTCTCCGAGCAGCTGCTGGCGAGCGCGGTCGGCTCGTCGTCGGCGCGGCTGATCCTGTCGCTGCTGTTTCGCCGCAACGACCGCGACTCAAAAGATGCCTTCCGCCTGCTCGATGACGCCACCGAAGCGCTGCAGCACAATCGCGACCTGTTGCAGATCGCGCTCGACCAGATGGAACAGGGCATTACCGTCTTCGACCGCGATTTCCGCCTGATCTGCTGGAACAGACAATATCGCGCGCTGTTCGACCTGCCCGACGAGATGGGCCAGGTCGGCGTCTCGCTCGACCGCATCCTGCGCCACCTCGCCGAGCGCGGCGATATCCCGGCCGACCAGCGCGTGGCGATGCTCAACCGTCTGACCAGCTTCGTCAGCCCATGGCAGATGGAGTTGACGACCAGTGGCCGAATCCTCGAACTGCGTTCCAACCCGATGCCGGACGGTGGCATCGTTGCCACCTATGCCGACATATCAGGACGCGTCGAACAGGATTTGGCGCTGAAGCGGGCCAATGAATCGCTGGAGCAGCGGGTCAAGACGCGTACCATCGAACTGACTAGGGTCAACGAGGAGTTGACCCGGGTCAATGAGGAGCTGGCGCAGGCGCAGATGCTGGCCGAGGAGGCCAATCTGGGAAAGACGCGCTTCCTCGCCGCCGCTGGCCACGACATTCTGCAGCCGCTGAACGCCGCCCGGCTCTACTGCTCGTCGCTGATCGAAAAGGCCGGCAAGGGCCCGGCCGGCAAGGCCGCTATCAACATCGAATCCTCGCTGGAATCGGTCGAGACGATCCTGGGCGCCGTGCTCGACATTTCCCGCCTCGACGCCGGCGCGATGAAACCGGACGACAGCGCCTTCCGCCTGGACGGGCTGCTGCGCCAGATCGGCAATGATTTTCAGCCGCTCGCCGCCGAAAAGAAACTCGATCTGACGATCATAGCCTCGTCGCTCAGCGTGATGACGGACCGCAACCTACTGCGCCGGCTGATCCAGAATCTGGTCTCCAACGCCATCAAATACACCCCCCATGGCCGCATCCTGGTCGGCGTGCGACGGCGCGGCGAACTCGCCGAAATCCAGGTGATCGACACTGGCATCGGCATTGCCGGCGACAAGCTGAACACGGTCTTCAACGAGTTCACCCGGCTGGACGAAGGCGTGCGCGAAGCCGAAGGTCTCGGCCTTGGCCTGTCCATCGTCGACCGCATCGCGCGGGTACTGCGGCTCGAGATCCAGATCTTTTCCAACCCGGGCAAGGGTACGCGCTTTTCCGTTATCCTGCCGGTTGCGGCGGTTGAGGCGCCGCGGCGCGAGGTCGAGCCGAAGGCGCCTGCCCGCACCGCGAATTCGCTGGCCGGCCTGCGCGTCATGTGCATCGACAACGACCCTCGCATTCTCGATGGCATGCGGCTTTTGCTCGAAGGCTGGGGCTGCAGCGTCGGCACGTTTTCGGGTTCGGAGGATTTTGGCAGGGCCGATCGTCCCGACATCGTGCTTGCCGACTATCATCTCGATGGCAGAAGCGGCCTCGACATCATCGCGCGCCTGCGTGACATCCATGGTTCGGACCTGCCGGCCGTGCTGGTCACCGCCGACCGCTCCACCGAGGTCCGTGCCGCTGCCGCCGCCATTGACGTGCCGGTGATCAACAAGCCGCTGAAGCCGGCCGTGCTACGCTCGATGATGGCCAGGGTCAGGCCGCTGGCGTCGGCGGCCGAGTAGAGTCCTATCTCTTTGTTTTTGCGCAATTCCCAAGGGAAAGCGCTACGCACTTTTCCTGGAATAGCTTTAGCCTGCTGGCTGCAACGGATCGCTGCCGATCTTGGACAGCTGGATCACCGCCTGGGTGCGGCTGTCGACGCCGAGTTTCTGCAGGATGGCCGAGACATGCGCCTTGACCGTCGCTTCGGAGACGCTGAGTTCGTAGGCGATCTGCTTGTTGAGCAGGCCTTCGGCCAGCATGCCGAGGACACGCGTCTGCTGCGGCGTCAGCGCCTGCAGCCGCTTGATCAGGTCGGATATTTCGGGGTCGCGCTCGACGCCGAGGTCGATGCCGACGGGCGCGGCGATATCGCCGGCCAGCACCGTCTGCACGGCGCCGCGGATCTCCTCCATGCTGGCCGATTTGGAGATGAAGCCGGATGCGCCGAGATCGAGCGCGCGCCGGATGGTCACCGGGTCGTCGTGGGCCGACACCACCACCAGCGGCACCGCCGGGTGGATGCCGCGCAGCGCGATCAGACCGGACAGGCCGCTGGCGCCCGGCATCGACAGGTCGAGCAGCACCAGGTCGACATCCTCATTGGCCACGACCAGGGCCTTGGCACTTTCGAAATCACCGGCCTCGTGAATGGCGGCGACGTCGCCGACGCCGGCAAGCGCCTCTTTCAAAGCGCCGCGGAACAGCGGATGGTCGTCGGCAATGACGAAGGTGTAACCCGACGGCAAATCTTCCTCCCAAATCCCGTTGTTGCCCAAACTTCGTTATCGATTGACGGCTTTCCGGGATCGGACGATTATGCGGCGAAGCGCTTTGTTTTCAAGCGGCAATGGCCGGACGGCACTTTGCGCCGGGCAGCTCAGGTCTTTTGCGAGTTGAGCTTGGCGCCGTCGCCATTGTCCTTGTCCAACTCCTTGACGATGCCCATGAAGCCGCGCAGCATGCGCTCCATATAGCTCATCGTCTTGTCGAAATCCTCCTCGCTCGGCAGCTTCGATTCGAGGCGGGCGGACAGCGAGTTCTCGAGCCTGGCGACGCGTTCGTCCATTGCCTTCATCGAAGCCTGCAAACGGTCGACTTCGTCCTGGAAGGCGGCGCGTTCGTCGGCGGCCATCTTGCAGACGAGCTGGCCGGAGCGCTCCTCGCAGATCGACATGGCGCCGGTCCGGGTGTCCATGCGGACATAACCGTTGGCGGATTTTTCCAGCCGGTAGCGGTCGGTCTCTTCGGACCAGGCCGATGCCGCAACCAGCGAGACCAGTGCGGCGGGGATCAGTATGTGCTGCAGACGCATGTTCCATCCTCCACGAGCCAGTATGCGCAACCTATCACAGCTTTGCGCCGTAAATGCGGACGAGTTGCCCTTCCCCGCATGATCGGTTCGGATTATAGCGCAACCATGTCTCAGATTATCTACAAGATCGCGCCCGAAGCGCTTTGGCGCGAGGCCGAGAAAAACGGCCGTTTCACCGGGGCTCCGATCGACATCGCCGACGGCTTCATCCATTTCTCCACCGCTGATCAGGCCAGGGAGACGGCAGCGAAGCATTTCGCCGGCCAGACGGATTTGCTGCTGATCGCCATCGAAGGGGCGCTGCTCGGTGACGCGCTGAAATACGAGGTCTCGCGCGGCGGCGCGCTGTTTCCGCATCTCTATGGCGTGCTCGATATGACGGCCGTGCTGTGGGTGCGGCCATTGCCGCTCGGCGCCGACGGCCCGCACCAGTTTCCGGCGCTGGAGGCCGAATGAGCGTGTTCGACCGCATCGGCCAGAAACTGCTGTTCACCTTCGATCCGGAAACGGCGCATGGCATGTCGATCGCTGCGCTGCGCTGCGGCCTGCCGGTCGGCGCGCGGCCGGTGCGCGACGAAAGGCTGAAGGTCAGCCTCTGCGGCCTCGATTTTCCGAACCCGCTCGGCATGGCCGCTGGCTACGACAAGAACGCCGAGGTACCGGACGCGCTGCTTGGGCTCGGTTTCGGCTTTGCCGAAGTCGGTACCGTGACCCCGCTGCCGCAAGCGGGCAATCCGAAGCCGCGCATTTTCCGGCTGACGGAGGATGACGCGGTGATCAACCGGCTGGGTTTTAACAATGGGGGCCACGAAGCGGCCGAGATGCGCCTTGCCGCGCGCAAGGGACGCGTCGGCATCGTCGGCGTCAACATCGGCGCCAACAAGGACAGCGCCGATCGTGTCCATGACTATGAGCTCGGCGTCTCCCGCTTTGCGAAATACGCCAGTTATCTCACCGTCAACATCTCGTCGCCCAACACGCCCGGCCTGCGCAACATGCAGGCGCGCGAACAGCTCGGCGAACTTCTGGCTCGCGTCATATCGGCCCGTGGCTCGGCATCGGCCCAGCCACCAATCTTTCTCAAGGTCGCACCCGATCTGGTCGAGGCCGAGCTTGAAGAAATCGCCGCCGAAGTGACCGAAAAGCAGATCGACGGCGTCATCGTCTCCAACACGACGCTCTCGCGATCCGAATTGCGTAGCCCAAGCGGCGCCGGCGAGACCGGCGGTCTCTCGGGAAAACCGCTGTTCGAGCGTTCGACCATCGTGCTGGCCAAGATGCGTCGGCTGCTCGGGCCGGAGCGCGCCGTCATCGGCGTCGGCGGCGTCGATTCCGCCGAGACCGCGCTGGAGAAAATCCGCGCGGGCGCCGACCTCGTGCAGCTCTATACCGGCATGGTCTATGCCGGACCGGCGCTGCCCGGCCGCATCCTTGCCGGCATGGCGAAGTTCGCCGACAGGGAACAGCTGACGTCCTTGCGCGGCCTGCGCGACAGCCGGCTCAGCGAATGGGCGGCAAAGCCGCTTTGATTTGACGGCCAAGCTACGCCGTTGATGCGCAGCGAAAGTGGCCGCTGTCCGTCTCACGCCATATTTAGAGCACACAGGACCTGTCAGCTTGTTCGATTGAAAAGCGAGGCTGCAATGCCATCGACTGCGGTTTTCATTCTTGCGTCCATGGCTGCTCCCTTTGGCGATGGTCAACTGGAGCCCTATGTGCGGCAATTTTGCCAGGCCGCTGCTGTGAATGCCTTGCCCGCGAACGTCTCGTCGACCACCGCATTGCAGTCAGCCGCCGTTTGCTTCTTTGTCTATTCCGATATGCCTTCTGCTGGGCAGCCCGCCAAAAACTGCCATGCAGTCGTCGCGGCGCTTGCGCCTTCCGACATCGGGGCGGCCATGGACGTTTGCGAGGCAGCAGGCGAGCTGACGCGAAATTGGGCTAATGGCCGTTTCTGAGGGCTAAAACGCCTCCCGCACCCTCACCCGCAAAATCGCCAGCAGGCTGAAGCCGCGCACCAGCAGGAAAACGTGCAGCGCCGCCCACAGGCCGTGATTGCCGAGAGACGGCGCCAAGCTGAACAATGCGGCGCTGAAGGCCAGGAACGACACCAGCATCATGTTGCGCATGTCGCGCGACCAGGTAGCGCCGATGAAGACGCCGTCCATCTGGAAGGCCAGCACGCCGCTCAGCGGTGTCAGTGCCGCCCACGGCAGATAGATGTCGGCAACAGCACGAACATCCGGCGACGTGGTGATCAACGAAATCAGGCCGGCGCCGCCGAGCCAGAAGATCAGCGTGGCGGTTCCGGCGAGGCCGAACCCCCAGAATAAGGTCAGACGTACCGCCCGGCGGAACGCCGTCTCGGCACGTGCGCCGATCGCGCGTCCCGCCAACTGTTCGGCCGCGGTGGCGAAACCGTCGAGAAAATAGCCGGCGACGAGGAAGAAGTTCATCAGCACGGCATTGGCGGCCAGCGTCAGCGTGCCGAACTGCGCGCCCTGGCGGGTGAACAGCGCGAAAGCGGCGAGCAGCGAGAACGAGCGGATCATGATATCGCGGTTGAGCGACAGCATGCGCAGGAAAGCGGGCATGTCGAGCAGGCGATGCCGCGGCAGGCGGGGTGCGGCCCGGAAGCGCCAGACAACGATGGCGAGACCCAGCAGCATGGCCAGACATTCGCCGGTGACGGTCGCCCAGGCCACGCCGGCGACGCCCCAGCCAAGCTTCAGGCCGAGCAGGATGCAAAGCACGATGTTGATGCCGTTGAGCACCGCCTGCAGCATCAGCCCAAGCCCGCCCTCGCCGCGTCCAAGGACATAGCCGAGGATGGCGTAGTTGATCAGCGTGAAGGGGGCGGCGAGCATTCTGATGTGGATATAGACGCCCATCGCCTCGCCGACGCGCGCTTCGCCGCCGATGAATTTCTGGCCGGCGATGGCGATCAGCGGCGCAAGGACGACAAGCACGATGCCGGCGGCGACCGCGATCAGCACGGCGCGCCAGAACACCGCCTGCTCCTCGGTTTCGTCGCCGCGCCCAAACGCCTGGGCGACGAGGCCGGTGGTGCCGGAGCGCAGGAAATTGAAGGTGCTGAAGACGACGTCGAAGACCAGGGCCCCGGCCGCCAGGCCGCCGAGCAGGGCGGCATCGCCGAACTGCCCGACCACCGCCGTGTCGACGATGCCGAGCAGCGGCGTCGTCAGATAGGCGAGCGTCATCGGCACGGCGATGGCGAGCACCGAACGGTTGGTGACGGCGAAGGGTCTCGCGTCGGCTGGGGTTGCACCCGTGTCCAGGGGATTGCTGCCTTGCTGGTTGCGGCTTGATCGAACAGCCGATGTGCCCCATTTTCCCGCCACCGCGCAATCACTCTTGCCGTGACGGCCAACCGAAATGTTCTTCTGGCGCGAGCCCGCCGGATCCCAGTACTGGTTTTAAGCAATTCCCAAAGGGAAGCGCTACGCGCTTCTCCCGGGAAAACCGCTGCACACTTTTCCTGGAATTGCTCTAGCCATGCCCCTGCAGATCGTCCATCATCCCGACTACGATGCCGGCTTCGCCGTCAATCATCGCTTTCCGATGAGCAAATATCCGCTGCTGATGCAGGCCTTGCATATCAGGGGTCTGATCCATGCCGGGGCGCTGTGGATGCCCGAGCCGGCGCCGGCCTCCTGGCTGAAGCTCGCCCATGCGGCTGATTATGTCGACCAGGTCATCACGTGTTCAGTGCCTGAAAAGATCGAGCGCGAGATCGGCTTTCCCGTGGGACCGCGCGTTTCGCTCAGGGCGCAACTCGCCGCCGGCGGCACGGTGCTGGCGGCGCGACTGGCGCTTATCAATGGCATTGCCTGCAACAGCGCCGGCGGCAGCCACCATGCGCGGCGCGCGCAAGGCGCGGGCTTCTGCACCTTCAACGATGTTGCCGTCGCTTCGCTGGTGCTGCTAGCCGAAGACGCGGTGAAAAACATCCTGATCGTCGATCTCGATGTGCATCAGGGCGACGGCACCGCGGACATCCTGAAAGACGAGCCACGCGCGTTCACCTTTTCCATGCATGGCGAGCGCAATTATCCGGTGCGCAAGATTGCCTCCGATCTCGACGTTGCCCTGCCGGACGGCACCGGCGATGGCGTCTATCTCGAACGGCTGGGTGTCCTCCTGCCGGAGCTCTCGGCCAAGGCGCACTGGGACATCGTCTTCTACAATGCCGGTGTCGACGTGCATGCCGAGGACCGGCTCGGCCGGCTATCGCTCAGCGATGACGGCGTGCGTGCCCGCGACGCCATGGTGATCGGTCATTTCCGCGCGCTGGGCATCCCGGTCTGCGGTGTCATCGGCGGCGGCTATTCGACCGATGTCGCAGCGCTCGCGGCGCGCCACGCCATCCTGTTCGAGGTGGCGTCGGACTTTGCCTGAGTGGCCTTGGTTTGAGCATGATCTTTTCCGAAAACCGGTTGCCACTTTTCGGGATCATGCTCCGCTTCACTTGCGGTAGTTCGCGACCCTGAGCAGGATGAACACCGGCACGACGATCGCGGCGCCGAGCAGGATATAGCCCAAGAAGCGATAGACCGCGTTGAAGCCAAGATTCCACAGATCGATGAAGAAACCCTGGATGCGGTAGAAGACGTCCATCGGCGTCCAGCCGAACGCATTCATGACCAGGCCGACGAGGAACGACACGACCAGCAGCTTGATGATCACCCTGACGGGCGAGTCACCGAGAAAGCGCGTCACTGTGGACAAGGGCCTGCCTCCAGATTGGTGTGCCCGGATTCGGGGTACAAACCCACGAATACGCACTTGCTGCGCCCGCATCAAGGCAGGCGGACCGGCGCAATCGGTCGGGTTTCCAACAGCCGTTTCCGAAGAGCTGTCCAAGGGCGATTGCCCGAAGCATGCCCATCATGATATCGAGAGGCCGACGCGGGTATGATGTAATGGTAGCTTGTCAGCTTCCCAAGCTGAACGCGAGGGTTCGATTCCCTCTACCCGCTCCAGTTCCTATCCCACCTCCCGCAAGATAAAATCGTGCAGCATCTTGGCTGCCGGCGACAGGACGCGGTTCTTCACCGTGATCAGGCTGTAGGGGCGGACCTCGATGTCGAACTCGGTCTGGACGACATCGATGGCGCCGGCGAGACCGTCGGGGTTCTGGATGAATTTTGCCACCTGGATCGACACCGGGGCGATGGCGTCGGACTGCGCCACCATGACCAGTGTGAGCAGCAGCGACGAGGTGTTGAGGATGCGGTCCGGCAGGGCGATGTTGCGGTTCAGGAAATTGCTCTCCATCGCCTGGCGCAGCGGCGACCCGCCCGACTGGAACACCCAGTCAAAGGCGGCGGTGTCCTCCAGCCTCACCGCCTTCCCATTGTTTAGAGGATGGCCGTTGCTCAGCGGGTGGCCTCGGCGCACGATCAGGCAGGCCTTCTCGACGCCGATGACGCGCGATTCGAACAGGCGCGGATTGAGGTCTTCGGGGACACGGGCGATGATGAAATCATGGCGCGTGGCGATCAGTTCGCGCGCCAGCACATTCGACGTCTCGACCTGCATGGTAATCTCGATGCGCGGATAAAGGCGGCGTATCTCGCGGATCGCCGGGACCGCCAGTTCGATCGCCGGCGCCGTCACCGCGCCAAGGAACACCGAGCCGCCCTTGCCGGCCTTGAGCTCCGATATTTCGCGGTCGGCCTCGCGCATTTCGAGCAGGATCGAGCGCGCGCGCCGCGCCAGCGCCTTGCCGTAAGGGGTGAGCGTGATGCCGCGCGGCAGCCTTTCGCACAGCTTGACCTCAAGCACCGCTTCCATCTCGGAAATCATGCGCGAGGCCGCCGGCTGCGAGATGTTCATCACCTGGGCGGCCGCGCTCACCCGACCGTGATCGTCCAGCGCTGCGATCATGCGCATGTGACGCAGGCTCAAGCCACTGCGCAGAAGTGTCTCGCCATCGCCCGGCAATTCATCGTAACCGCTTGAAATTCCCTGAGGACCTCGTAAAGCCGCCATGCCTTTTCCCGCTTCCGCCACTGTTCCAGCCCGGTCTAGTCATATACCGGTTTTGGCATAGCAACCACCGAAGATCGCATTTGACAGTTATGGCAAAGGGTCACACTTTCGCGCGTCCTCAAGACTTGACGGTCGATGACGAGCAAAATCGTATCGATTTAAATCAAGACTGAGGGCCGATTGGGAGGATACCGGAGATCGATTATGACGGCGGCGGCGCTTTGGCGCATCCGCCCGACTGCGCGGCCCGCGAAGCCCCGAGGTGTCGCGTCCATCAACCAGGGAGAGTTTTACGTGAAAATCATCAAGACACTGGCCGCCGTCGCGGCCCTTGGCATCGCTGCCATGACCTACTCGGCGCACGCAGCCGACAAGGGTCTTGTCGGCGTGCTGATGCCGACCAAGACCTCGCAGCGCTGGATCAATGACGGCGATGCCGTCAAGTCCCAGCTCGAAGCTCTCGGCTACACGGTCGACCTGCAGTACGCGCAGGACGACATCCCCAACCAGCTCAGCCAGCTGGAAAACGAAATCACCAAGGGCCCGAAGGCGCTGATCATCGCTTCGATCGACGGCACGACCCTGTCGGACGCGCTGCAGAAGGCCGCTGACGCCGGCGTCGTCGTCGTCGCCTATGACCGCCTGATCAAGAAGACCGCCAATGTCGATTACTACACCACCTTCGACAATTTCGGCGTCGGCGTGATCCAGGCGAACTCGCTGGTCAAGGGCCTCAAGGAGCGCTTCCCGAACACCAAGCCGTGGAACGTCGAACTGTTCGGCGGCTCGCCGGACGACAACAACGCCTTCTTCTTCTACAACGGCGCAATCTCGGTGCTGCAGCCGCTGATCGATGACGGCTCGATTAAGATCAAGTCCGGCCAGACCGGCATGGACAAGGTCGGCACGCTGCGCTGGCTCGCCGCCACCGCCCAGGCGCGCATGGACAACCTGCTGTCGGCCAACTACTCGGACGGCAGCCGCGTCGATGGCGTTCTTTCGCCCTATGACGGCCTGTCGCGCGGCATCACCGCTTCGCTGCGCGCCGTGGGTTACGGCACCGACGCCCAGCCGTGGCCGATCGTGACCGGCCAGGACGCCGAGACTGCTTCGGTCAAGCTGATCATCACGGGCGAGCAATACTCGACCGTGTTCAAGGACACCCGCGAACTGGCCAAGGCCACCGTCGAACTCGTCGACAAGGTGCTCTCGGGCGGCAAGCCGGACGGCCTCGACGAAAAGACCTACAATAACGACGTCAAGGTCGTTCCCTCGATCCTTTTGACGCCGCATGAGGTCGACAAGTCGAACTACCAGGCACTGGTCGTCGACTCCGGCTACATCAAGGCCGACGAACTGAAGTAATCCCGGTTACAAAATCAGGGGTCCTGCGCAACGCAGGGCCCCTTTTCGTTCACCAGCGAGCCCGGTATTGTTACCGACCTCGCCGGCAGTGTTTGCCAACCTCTCAAGGAGCGGTAGTTCCCATGGCCTCGACGATTTTGGAGATGCGCGACATCACCAAGACCTTCCCCGGCGTGAAGGCGCTGTCGAACGTCAACCTCAGCGTCGAGGAAGGCGAGATCCACGCCGTGGTTGGCGAGAACGGCGCCGGCAAGTCGACGCTGATGAAGGTCCTGTCGGGCGTCTATCCCGCCGGCACCTATGACGGCCAGATCATTTTTCAGGGTCAGGAATGCCAGTTCAAAGGCATTCATGACAGCGAACACAAGGGCATCGTCATCATCCACCAGGAACTTGCTCTGGTGCCGATGCTGTCGATCACCGAAAATATCTTCCTCGGCAACGAAAACGCCCGATACGGCGTCATCGACTGGGATGCCAACGAGGCGCGCACCGCTGCCCTGTTGAAGAAGGTGGGCCTCAAGGAGGACCCCAAGACACTGATCACCAATATCGGCGTCGGCAAGCAGCAGCTGGTCGAGATCGCCAAGGCGCTGAGCAAGGACGTCAAGCTTTTGATCCTCGATGAGCCGACCGCGTCGCTCAGCGAGAAAGACAGCCAGGCGCTGCTCGATCTTCTGCTCGAATTCAAGCGGCAAGGCATGACCTCGATCCTGATCTCGCACAAGCTCAACGAGATCAACCGGGTCGCCGACAAGGTAACCGTCATCCGTGACGGGCGCACCATCGAGACGCTGGCCAAGAAGGATATCTCCGAAGACCGCATCATCACCTCGATGGTCGGCCGTTCGCTAGACGACCGCTATCCGCCGCGCGAGCCCAAGATCGGCGAAGTCGTGTTCGAGGTGAAGAACTGGTCGGTCTATCACCCGCTCCATGCCGAGCGGCAGGTGATCAAGGGCATCGACATCAATGTGCGCAAGGGCGAGGTGGTCGGCATCGCCGGGCTGATGGGCGCCGGCCGCACCGAATTCGCCATGAGCCTGTTCGGCCGCTCCTATGGCCGCCGCATCACCGGCGAAGTGCTGCTCAAGGGCAAGCCGGTCGATGTCTCGTCGGTAAGCAAGGCGGTCCAACACGGCATCGCCTATGTCACCGAGGACCGCAAGACCTACGGCCTCAACCTCATCGACCATATCAAGCATAACATTACGCTGGCCAATCTCGACGGCGTGTCGCGCCACAGCGTGATCGACGACATGCGCGAACTTGCGGTCGCCAACGATTATCGCAAGAAGACCAATATCCGAGCGTCCAGCGTCTATCAGATGACCGGCAATCTTTCCGGCGGCAACCAGCAGAAGGTGGTGCTGTCGAAATGGTTGTTTGCCGACCCTGACGTGCTGATCCTCGACGAGCCGACACGCGGCATCGATGTCGGCGCCAAGTATGAAATCTACACGATCATCGCGCGCCTTGCCTCGGAGGGTAAGGCGATCGTGGTTATCTCGTCGGAAATGCCGGAATTGCTAGGGATTACCGACCGCATCTACGTCATGAACGAAGGGCGCATGGTGGGCGAAATGCCGGCGGCGGAAGCAAGCCAGGAAAAGATAATGCGCGCTATCGTCCGGGGAGAAGGAAAAGCAGCATGAGCACCGAAAGCGCCCCCGCCCCGCAGGGCAACGTCGCCGACGAACAGCGCCCGCGCATCGCCGTCTCGGCGCTGGCGACGAATTTGCGCGAATACGGGCTGATCATAGCCCTGATCGTCATCATGCTGTTCTTTCAGTTCACCACGTCGGGGACGTTGTTCAAGCCGGTCAACCTCAGCAATCTGGTGCAGCAGAACTCCTTCATCATCGTGATGGCGCTGGGCATGCTGCTGGTGATCGTATCGGGCTATATCGACCTCAGCGTCGGATCGGTCGCCGGTTTCATCGGCGCGCTGGCGGCAAACATGATGGTTATCTGGCAGCTCGGACCGCTGAGCAATCCGCTGGTGGTTTCGATCGTCTGCCTGGTCGCGGGTGGCCTGATCGGCGCCGCGCAAGGGTATTGGATCGCCTATCACCGGATACCGAGCTTCATTGTCACGCTGGCCGGAATGCTGATCTTCCGCGGCATTTGCCAGGCGTTGCTTGGCGGCGGCTCGTCGGTTGGTCCGCTTCCCGACGACTTCAAGATGCTCAGCTCCGGCTTCATCCCGGATGTGATCGGCCCACTGACGCTCGTCCCGCCGGTCGTGAACGCAGCCGGCAAGACCATCATGGGCAGCGGCGTGACCCTGCACATGACGACGGTCGTGCTGGGGCTGATCGCCGTGCTCGCCTATGCCTATTTCGGGGTCCGCACCCGGCGCAAACGAGAACGCCATGGTTATGAGGCCGAGCCCTTCACCCTGTTCGTCGTCAAGACGCTGGTCGCCAGCGCGCTGGCGCTGTTCCTGGTCTATGAGTTTGCCAGCTACCGCGGCCTGCCGGTGGTGCTGCTGGTCATGGGCGTGCTGATCACGCTGTTCGTCTTCGTCACCAAGCGCATGACCATCGGGAGGCGCATCTACGCCATGGGCGGCAATCCCAAGGCGGCGCAGCTGTCGGGCATCAACACCGAGCGGCTGACGCTGATGGTGTTCATCAATATGGGCGTGCTGTCGGCGCTTGGCGGCCTGATCATCGCGGCTCGTCTGGGCCAGGCGGTCCCGGCGGCGGGTCTCGGCTCGGAGCTCGACGTCATCGCCGCCGTGTTCATCGGCGGCGCCTCGGCAATGGGCGGCGTCGGCCAGGTCATCGGGGCGGTCGTCGGCGGCTTCATCATGGGCGTGATGAACAACGGCATGTCGATCATGGGCGTCAATGTCGACTGGCAGCAGGTGGTCAAAGGCCTGGTGCTGCTCGGCGCCGTCATCTTCGACGTCTACAACAAGAACAAGGCCTGACAAGCTTCAGGCGAGGCAAGCAGGAGGCATACGATCGCGGCGCAGCCGGCAAATTGTCGGCATAAGAAGTCCCCCGAGGGATCGAGGTCGCGAGCGCAATCCGGACGAAGAGTTCAACCCGTGGCGCGGCTAGGTCCGAGCCGCGCAGGTCAAGGTTTGCCAAGAGGCATCCAAGGCCAAGCACATGAGAGAGGATTTAATCATGCTGATCTCCCAGATCCTCGACGACGCCGAGACCATCCGCGTCGTCGCCCGCAATGGCGGCGGCAAGACCAGGATCATCAACGGCGCCCGCAGCGTCTATTCGCTGGCCATGGAGGCCGCGCGAACCGGCACGGGCCTCGCCGCGCTGATCGAGCGCAAGGGGTTCGGTGAAGCGATAGACCTCGACGCCGTCTACAAGAAGGGCCGGCTGGTGTCGCCGATCAACCATCCCGATCCTGCGCATCTGCATCTGACCGGCACCGGCCTGACCCATCTCGGCTCGGCGGCGACGCGCGATTCCATGCACAAGAAGCTCAGCGATGGCGGCGAGGAGCAGCTTACCGATTCCATGAAGATGTTCCGCATGGGGCTCGAAGGCGGCAAGCCGGCCAAGGGCCAGACCGGCGTGCAGCCGGAATGGTTCTACAAGGGCAACGGCACCATGGCGGTGGCGCCGGGCGCCGCACTGATGTCGCCGGCCTTTGCGCAGGACGCCGGCGAGGAGCCGGAAATCGCCGGCATCTATGTCATCGGCGACGACGGCGCGCCGTTCCGCGTCGGCTTCACGCTGTCGAACGAGTTTTCCGATCATGTTACCGAGCGGGTGAACTATCTGTTTCTGGCACATTCCAAACTGCGCAACGCCTCGTTCGGGCCGGAAATCCTGATCGGCGACCTGCCGGCCGACGTCAGGGGCTCATCGCGAATCTATCGCGACAGCAATTTGCTGTGGGAAAAGCCGTTCCTGTCGGGCGAAGCGAACATGTCGCACACAATCGCCAATCTCGAACATCACCACTTCAAATATTCGGCCTTCCGCCAGCCGGGCGACGTGCATGTGCACATGTTCGGCACGGCGACGCTGTCCTTTGCCGACGGCATCAAGACTCAGGCTGGCGACGTGTTCGAGATCGAGGCCGGGGATTTCGGCCTGCCGCTGCGCAACCCGCTGGAGATTGAGCAGCCGGTGACGGTGGCGGTGAAGGCGCTTTGAGAGCGTAATCTCCCCCCTTGAGGGGGAGATGTCGCCGAAGGCGACAGAGGGGGTCGTTGCGCGTGGAGCGCTAAAGTCTTCCGCGGCTGAGAGGCGCTGGCATTCTATGCGCAGCGACCCCCTCTGGCCTGCCGGCCATCTCCCCCTCAAGGGGGGAGATTGGCAGTTCCAACCTCAATAAATATCGAAATCGAAATACTTGGCCTGGATCTTCTTGTAAGTGCCGTCGGCGACGATGGCGTCTATCGCCGCGTTGAGCTTGTCGCGAAGTGCCGTGTCCTCCAGGCGGACAGCGATGCCGGCTTGCGTCTCGGTGCCCTTGACGTCACCGACAAGCTTGCAGCAGCCGTCGCTCGCCTTCTTCAGCCAGTCCATCAGCACGAACTTGTCGGAGATGACGGCGTCGAGACGGCCGTTCTGCAAGTCGGTGATCGCCTCTTCCTGGGTGGGGTAGAGTTTCGCCTCGGCGCCGGCCTTGCCATAGGCGTCCTGCGCATAGTCGGCCTGGGTGGTCGAGGCCTGCGCGCCCACCGTCTTGCCGGCAAGGGCTGCCGGTTCGGTGGAAGTGAGGTCGCTGTCCTTGGGCGCCACCAGCGCCAGCGGCGTCGTGTAGTATTTGTTGGTGAAGGCGACCTGTTTCTTGCGCTCCTCGGTGATGCTCATCGAGGCGATGATGGCGTCGAACTTTTTCGCCTGCAGCGCCGGGATGATGCCGTCCCAGTCCTGGGTGACGATCTCGCACTCGACCTTCATCTGCGCACACAGCGCATTGGCAATGTCGATGTCGAAGCCCTCGATCTTGCCGTCCGCGGTGATGGTGTTGAAGGGCGGATAAGCGCCCTCGGTGCCGATCTTCAATTTCTCCTGCGCCTCAGCCAGCGAGCCGGCCGATATCACCAGCATGGCAGCGCCCGCTGCCGATATGATCCATCTTGAAATCTGCATTTTGGTTCCCCTTGCGCGCCGTTCTCTTGCCGGCCACCGAAAGGCAGCCAAGCATGGTGAGGCAGCGCAGGCAAGTATTTTGCCTGACGGTGATCGAAGGTTCAGCCGGCGGGGCGGAAATGCTTGGAGAGCTTGAGGCCTTGCGCCTGGTAGTTCGAGCCGAGATCGGTGCCGTAAAGCGCCTGCGGCCGCTGCAGCATGTGTTCGTAGACCAGCCGGCCGACGATCTGGCCGTGGTCGAGGATGAACGGCACTTCGTGGCTGCGCACTTCGAGCACCGCCCGGCTGCCGGTGCCGCCTGAGGCCGAATGGCCGAAGCCCGGATCGAAGAAGCCGGCATAGTGAACACGGAATTCGCCAACCAGCGGATCGAAGGGCGTCATCTCGGCGGCGTAGAGCGGCGGCACGTGCACGGCTTCGCGGCTGACCAGGATGTAGAACTCGTCCGGGTCGAGCACCAGTTCGCCGGCGCCGCTCTTATAGAGCGGCTCCCAGAAATCGGCGGCATCCTGGGCGGCGCGCTTGTCGACATCGATCAAGCCGGTGTGATGCTTGCCGCGATAGCCGACCAGGCCGTTCTGGTCGCCGTCAAGATCGATCGACAGCGCAATGCCGCCGCCGGAAATGTTGGGCGGCTCGGTCGCCACCAGCATCTCGGCGCGGTGCAATTCGTTCAGCTCTGCCTCCGACAACAGCGCGTTGCCGGTGCGAAAGCGGATCTGCGACAGTCTCGATCCAGCGCGTACGACGATCGGGAAGGTGCGCGGACTGACTTCAAGATAAAGCGGTCCGTGATAGCCGGCGGCGATCTTGTCGAACTCATGGCCGCGATCGGTCATCACCCGGGTGAAGATGTCGAGCCGGCCTGTCGAGCTCTTCGGGTTGGCCGAGGCCGACACGTTTGCGGGCAGCGCCAGGCTTTCGAGCAGCGGCACGATGTAGACGCAGCCGGTTTCCAGCACCGCGCCCTCGGCGAGACTGAACTCATGCAATTTCAGCCGGTGAAGCTTGTCGGCCACCAGATGATCGGGACCCGGCAGGAAGGAGGCGCGCACGCGAAAAGCCTTGTCGCCGAGCCTCAGATCGAGGCTCGCCGGCTGCACCTGGTCGACATCGAGCGCGCGCGGCGACTTCAGCGCGCCGGACTGAAACAGCGCGGAAATGTCCTGATCGGGAAGAATGCCTGTCTGCCGCAAAAGGCTGGCTCCGCTCCAAGGTCGGTCTCTTTGTGGCAGGTTCTTGCCGCAAAACCGCTGGATATTATTGCGGAACCTGTCTGGTACAAACCTCTTAATGAAGCCGGCAATTGACGCAAGCGCAGGTGAGGTCTAAAGGGTCGTTATCCCGTGGTGATTTGGCCGGTCGGCTTGCAGCCACGTTAAACAAGTCGCTAAAGGACCGTCGGGCCGCAAGGCCATATGGACCGGTTGCGACTTTCGCGGCCGGTTTTTTTGTGTCTGGAACAAAAGCGATGAGCACCAAGAAGCGTAACTGGAAGCCTCAGACCGCACTCGTGCACGGGGGAACACTGCGTTCCCAGTTCGGCGAGACGTCGGAAGCGATGTATCTCACCCAAGGCTATGTCTATGAAACGGCGCAGGCCGCGGAAGCCCGTTTCAAGGGCGAGGAGCCGGGCTTCATCTATTCGCGCTATGCCAACCCTACCGTCGACATGTTCGAAAAGCGCATGTGCGCGCTGGAGGGTGCCGAAGATGCGCGCGCAACGGCGTCCGGCATGGCGGCGGTGACGGCAGCGCTCCTGTGCAGCGCCAAGGCCGGCGACCATATCGTTGCGGCGCGCGCGCTGTTCGGCTCCTGCCGCTGGGTGGTGGAGACGCTGGCGCCGAAATACGGCATCGAGGCAACGCTGGTCGACGGCACCGACATCGCCAACTGGGAAAAGGCGGTGCGGCCGAACACGAAACTGTTCTTCCTGGAAAGCCCGACCAATCCGACGCTGGAAGTGGTCGACATCGCAGCGGTGGCGGCGCTCGCCACCTCGATCGGCGCCAGGCTGATCGTCGACAATGTCTTTGCCACGCCCTTGCAGCAGAAGCCCTTGCAGCTCGGCGCCCATATCGTCGTCTACTCCGCGACCAAGCACATTGACGGCCAGGGACGCTGTCTCGGCGGCATCATCCTGTCGGACAAGAAATGGATCGACGAGAATTTGCACGACTATTTCCGCCACACCGGCCCGAGCCTGTCGCCGTTCAACGCCTGGACGCTGCTCAAGGGCCTGGAGACGCTGCCGGTTCGGGTGCGCCAGCAGACGGAAAGCGCGGCCAAGATCGCGGATTTCCTGGCAGGACGGCCGGAAATCGCCCGCGTCATCTATCCCGGCCGCGCCGACCACCCGCAGGCCGACATCGTCAAGAAGCAGATGACAGGCGGATCGACGCTGATCTGCCTCGACGTCAAGGGCGGCAAGCAGGCGGCCTTCGCCTTGCAGAACGCGCTCGACATCGTGCTGATCTCCAACAATCTCGGCGACGCCAAGAGCCTGATCACCCATCCGGCGACCACCACGCACAAGAACCTCAGCGACGAAGCTCGCGCCGAGCTCGGCATCGGGCCGGGAACGCTCAGGCTGTCGGTCGGCCTTGAGGACACGGACGATCTGCTGGAGGACGTTGCGCAGGCGCTGAAGGCAGCCGGGTAGGCCGCGAGGCGTCACGCTCCCGACGAAGCCTCTTCCAGCTCGGCTGCCTTGGTGCCGATGATCATGGTGTTGCCGCGCCAGTCGACGGCGCCGCTCAGCCAGCCGCGCGCCCAGATGGCGGGAAGCATCATGTCGCGGACCATCATCGCCGGGACCATGCGCAGCGACAGGTGCCAGCCCTTGGCCGCGGCCAGCGCGCATTCGGGAATGTAGGCCGCCGCCAGCACGGCCAACACCGTGGCCGGCAGGCTGACGCCGGCACTTGCTGCCGCCACCAGCGCCAACGCCAACGGCACGGCGACGCCGGTCAGGATCTCGGGTGCGAAAAACAGCGGGAAGGTGACGCGGCGCAACCGCGCCCAGCGCGCCTGACGCGACCAGATGTCGGCAAGTCGGCGCTGCCCCAGTGGTTGCTCGAAAGGCGAGGCAACGAGATTGACGCGCAGGCCCAGTCCGTTGACCAGCTTGGTCGCAGCAGCATCCTCGGCGATCTCGGCGGCCAGCGCGCGGATACCGCCATTGGTATCGAGCATCGGCTTGTTCCACAGCATGCTCTTGCCCTGGGCAAAGCCGAGGCCAAGCGCCTCGCCGGCATATTGCCAGCGCGCCTGCAGCGTGTTGAGGAACGCGCATTCGACCTCGGCCCAAAAGCCATCCGGCCGAGAGCCGATCGGCGTCGAGCAGATAAGCCCGGTATTGGTCCGCCAGGCTGCCATCAGGTGCTGGACGTAATCCCTTGGCATCAGCACGTTGGAATCCGCCAGAATAACCCAATGATAGCGCGCCGCTTCCCAGCCCTTGACGCAGTTGTTGAGCTTCGGGTTGCTGCTGACGCGGTCGTCGCCGATCAGCAGCCGGGCCGGCACGTTGGGAAACAGGACGATCGCCCTGTTTATCAGTTTGACGACGGGATCGTCGGCGTGAGCGACGCAGAAGATCAGTTCGTAGCGCGGCCAGTCGAGCGAGAAGGCTCGCTGCAGCGTCTCTTGTGTGAACGGCTCCACGCCGCGCGACGGCACGACGATCGAGACCGGTGGCTGCTCGCCGGACGGCGGAGGGATAAGGCGACGCGCTTTCAGCTTCGACGAAGCAAGCAGGATGCTGGCGAGATTGGAAAGAAGCAAAGCGGAGGAAGCGAAAGCGGCTGTGAGAGCTGGTTCCATCGAGATCTGGTCACTCCGGAAAGGCCGCTCGCGGCTGCTTCGTCAGATGGGCCTTGAGTCGCCGGCAAGGTTTGCGCACACCAACATTGTCATGTGTCACTTAAATGACATTGTTTGTCGGCACCTGCGCTTTGAGGCTGGCAGGACATGCCGCTCTGCGCGTATCAAACCGCATAGCGCGACAAATGTTCCTTGCCGCGCAACCGGAGCAGCCCATGTATCGCGCCGTCACGCGCAACATCGAAGTGCAGGTCAGACCGTTCTACCTGGAGGACCGCTCGGACCCGGCGGAGAACCGTTATGTCTGGGGCTACCAGGTGACGATCGACAATCAGTCGGACGATTTCGTGCAGCTTATGTCGCGTTACTGGCACATCACCGACGGCAGCGGCCGGGTCGAGGAAGTGCGCGGCGCCGGCGTGGTCGGCGACCAGCCTGAGCTCAATCCCGGCGACAGCTATCAATACACGTCAGGCTGCCCGCTATCGACGCCGTCCGGCTTCATGGTCGGCCACTACACCATGCGCAACAAAAAGGGCGAGACGTTCGACGTCGATATTCCGGCGTTTTCGCTGGATCTGCCGGGGACGCGGCGGACGGTGAATTAGGGTTTTCTCCCCGCCACTATACGGGGAGAAATGCCCGGCAGGGCGATGAGGGCAGCGCCAGATTCATGAGGTTATCTTCCACGCACATGACGTAGGCTATGCGCGGTTATTCACCAAAGTTCGCGCTGCCCCTCATCCGCCCTTCGGGCACCTTCTCCCCGTGAACGGGGAGAAGGAAAAGACTTCACTGAGCTGCGAATTCCGCCGGGTCGAAGTCGTACTGCTTCGAGCAGAACTCGCAGGCGACGTGGATGCCGCCATCTTCGGTGCTGTCCTTGATCTCCTGCGCGGAAAACCCCTCGAGGATGCCGCGTATCTTGTCCCTTGAGCAGGAACATTGGTCGGCGACCGGCACGCCGCCGAAGACGCGCACGCCATGTTCGTGGAACAGCCTGTAGAGCAGCCGCTCGGCGCCGATGGTCGGGTCGATCAGCTCGGTCGGCTCGATGGTGCCGAGCAGCGCCACCAGCTCGCGCCACGAATTGTCGGCCGGCTCCTGCGTCACGTCACGCGGATCGCCGTCGCCGCCCGGAATGTCGGGCACGCGCATGCGCTCGGGCGACTGCGGCAGGAACTGCGCCAGGATACCGCCGGCGCGCCACTGCTCGCGCGCACCGCCGGGGCCGGGCGTCAGCAGCTTGGCCACCGATAGCCTGAGGTCGGTCGGGATCTGCTCCGACTGGCGGAAATAGGTGCGCGCGGCGTCTTCCAGCGTCTCGCCGTCGAGCTGGACGATGCCCTGATAGCGCTGCGTGTGCGCGCCCTGGTCGATGGTCAGCGCCAAAACGCCGCTGCCCAGCAGCGTCTGCTGCGAGGTCTGGCCTGCGGCCACCAGGGCCTCCAGCCGGTCGGCGTCGAAACGCGCATAGGCGCGCAATGCCGAAGGCGTGCAGAAATCCGCGACCAGCATGTCGACCGGGCCGTCGGTGCGGGTCTGCAGGATGAACTTGCCTTCGAATTTGAGCGAGGTGCCGAGCAGCACCGTCAGCACACAGGCTTCCGCGAGCAGGCGGGCGACCGGCTCGGGATAGTCGTGACGGTTGAGGATGGCGTCGAGCATCGGCCCGAGTTGCACGGTGCGGCCGCGCACGTCGAGCGGGCCGACCTCGAAGGGTACGACATGATCGTCGCCGGCATAGCCGAACTCGCCGAGTTTGGGGTGATGTTCAGTCACTTGATGCGTTTCCAACATGACAAAGCTCCAGGGCGCGGCCATGCGGCCCGGAGGGGTGCATGCGTCCAAACGCGCTTGATTTGCGTGATGGGGCGCAAATAGGCATCGCGCCGCCCCGGATCAAGCGCTTGGAGATCAAGCGCCTGGAGATCAAGCGCCCAGACACCAGGCCAAAACCGCCTTCTGGGCGTGGAGCCGGTTCTCGGCTTCGTCGAAGACCACCGAATGCGGACCGTCGATGACCTCGTCGGTGACTTCCTCGCCGCGATGCGCCGGCAGGCAGTGCATGAACAGGGCGTCGGGCTTGGCCCTCGCCATCAGCGCCGCATTGACCTGATAGGGCGAGAAGACATTATGGCCGCGGGCGCGGTGTTCCTGGCCCATCGACACCCAGCAGTCGGTGACGATGCAGTCGGCCTGGTCGACGGCCTCTTCGGGCGAGCGGGTGAAGTGCAGCTTGCCGCCATTGGTCTTCGACCAGTCGATGTGCTTCTGCGCCGGCTCGCTGCCTTCCGGCACTGCGACGTTCAGGTTGAAGCGGAACCGCGCCGAGGCCTCGAGCAGCGAATGCAGCACGTTGTTGCCGTCGCCGGTCCAGGCGATGGTCTTGCCGGCAACCGGACCGCGATGCTCCTCGAAGGTCATGATGTCGGCCATCAGCTGACAGGGATGGGTGTCGTCGGTCAGCCCGTTGATGACCGGAATCGTGGCATTCTCGGTCAGCTCGAGCAGCCGCTCATGCGACGTGGTGCGGATCATGATGGCGTCCACATAGCGCGACAGCACCTTGGCGGTGTCGGCAATGGTCTCGGAGCGGCCGAGCTGCATTTCGGTGCCGGTCAGCATGATGGTCTCGCCGCCGAGCTGTCGCATGCCGACGTCGAAGGACACGCGCGTGCGCGTCGACGGCTTGTCGAAGATCATGGCCAGCACCTTGCCTTCGAGCGGTTTGGTCCGTTCGCCGGCCTTGAGGCGCGCCTTGCGCACCACCGCATCGTCCAGCATCAGGCGCAGATCGCCTTCGGAAACGGCGGAAAGATCGGTGAAATGGCGAAGGCTCATCGGGAATGGTTCTCGGGATTACTTCGCGGCGGCCGCGGCGATGGCGTCGGTCAGGCCCTTGGCGCCGGCGCGGATGCGATCGAGCGCTTCGCCGATCTCGACGTCGGTGACGGTCAGCGGCGGCAGCAGACGAATGACGTTGTCGCCTGCCGGCACCGCCAGCAGATGCTGGTCGCGCAGCGCCATGTTGACCTTGGTGTTGGGCATGGCGCATTTGAGGCCAAGCATCAGGCCGCTGCCCCTGATGCCTTCGATGACATCGGGAAATTCGTCGGCGACCGCCGCCAGGCCCTGCTTCATCAGCAATGCCTTGCGCTGGACGTCTTCGAGGAAGCCGTCTTCCAGCACGACGTCGAGCACAGCGTTGCCGACCGCCATGGCCAGCGGATTGCCGCCGAAAGTGGTGCCATGCACGCCTGCCGTCATGCCGACGACAGCGTCGTCGGTGGCGAGGCACGCGCCCATCGGGAAGCCGCCGCCAATGCCCTTGGCAATCGCCATGATGTCTGGCGTCACGCCGGTCCATTCATGCGCGAACAGCTTTCCGGTGCGACCGATACCGCACTGGACCTCATCGAAGATCAGCAGCAGGCCATGCTGGTCGCAGAGCTGCCGCAGCCGCTTCAAGGATTGCGTCGGCACCGGGCGGATGCCGCCCTCGCCCTGTACCGGTTCGATCAGGATCGCGGCGGTCTCTGGTGTGATCGCCTTCTCGGCGGCGTCGATGTCGTCGAAGCCGACCTGGTCGAAGCCTTCGACCTTGGGGCCGAAGCCTTCGAGATATTTGTACTGGCCGCCGGCGGCGATGGTCGCCAGCGTGCGGCCGTGGAAGGCGCCTTCGAAGGTAATGACCCGGAAGCGCTCGGGATGGCCCTTGACGAACTGGTAGCGCCGCGCCGTCTTGATCGCGCATTCGAGCGCCTCGGCGCCGGAATTGGTGAAGAACACCTTGTCGCCGAAGGTGGCGTCAGCCAGCCGCTCGCCGAGCCGGGCCTGCCCCGGGATCTCGTAGAGATTGGAGACGTGCCAGAGCTTGGCCGCCTGTTCGGTCAGCGCCGAGACCAGATGCGGATGGCTGTGGCCCAACGAATTGACCGCGATGCCGCCAGCGAAATCGAGATATCGCTCGCCCTTGTCGGTAACCAGCCAGGTGCCTTCGCCATGGTCGAAGGCCAAAGGGGCGCGGGCAAAGGTCTCGTAAAGCGCCGAACCGCTCATTATATGCGTCTCCGGTACCGGAAAAATCAAAAAAGCCGCCAAAGCGGCGGCCTTTGCGGCTTATCGTGTTTTTCGGCCATGAAGTCAACGAAAACGTCGCGCAGAGGCGCGCGGCAAGCTCCCGACGAGACGCCGGCTCATAAGCGACCGGGCAAGTTGGGGAAAACCTAAAAAACCGATTCGTGTTGCACCTGGGACTCTTGTCACCGAGTCAACACATGAGGTAATTGTAGTCGGGAAATAACTAGATTTCGTGCGGCGGACCTAATCACCTAATATATGTGGTGTCTGCCCCGGCAAAGATTGCCGGGTCGGGAATGGATTCCGGCTGCCGCACACTTAGCAGGAGCGCGGTCTCATGAACTGGACTGACGAGCGGGTCGAACTTCTCAGGAAACTGTGGTCGGAGGGCTTGAGCGCAAGCCAGATCGCCGCACAACTCGGCGGGGTCAGCCGCAACGCGGTCATCGGCAAGGTGCACCGGCTGAAGCTGTCGGGCCGCGGACGCTCGACCGCGACGCCGGCGCGTCAGAAGAAGACAACGCAGGGATCTTCGATCCAGAAATCGGTGCCGCGCGCCGCAACCGCGCAGCGCCATGTCACGACGTCGATCGGGGCGAACGCGCTGCAGGCGCAGTTCGACGCCGAGCCAGTGCCGCGCCACTACATCCGCCCGGTCGAAAACGTCGTCGTGCCGATCTCGCGGCATCTGCAGCTCACCGATCTCACCGAGCGCACCTGCAAATGGCCGAATGGCGACCCGCTGTCGGAAGACTTCAACTTCTGCGGCAACGAGGCGGCTGAAACCGGACCTTACTGCAAGTACCACGCAAGGGTTGCGTTCCAGCCGGCTTCAGAGCGGCGCAGGAGCCGGTAGTTAGGAATAGGGATTGGGGACTGGGCAGTAGGGAATGGGAGAGCGCTCGTGAGGCGCTACCTTATTCTGCCTACTGCCTACTGCCTACTGCCTACTGCCTACTGCCTACTGCCTACTGCCTACTGCCTACTGCCTACTGCCTACTGCCTACCATCACAGCCACCCACTCTTTCGAAATCGCCAATACAAAAACGAGCAGATCAGCGCAATCGAGACCAATACGACGGGATAGCCGTATTGCATCTTCAGTTCCGGCATGTCGTCGAAATTCATGCCGTAAATGCCGGCGAGCGCCGTCGGCACCGCCAGGATCGCCGCCCATGAGGCCAGCTTCTTGGTGTTCGCGGTTTCCTGGCTCTGGCCGACCAGCAGGCTGGCTTCGAAAGCGAACGCCAGAACCTCGCGCAGGCTGTCGATCTTTTCCTGCACGGTGCGGATATGGTCGGTGACATCGCGAAACAGCGGATGCATTGCGGTATGGATCTGCGGCAGTTCGGCGCTGGTCAGCCGGCGGCAGACCTCGACCAGCGGCAGCGCCGCATTGCGCAGGCGCAACAGATCGCGGCGCAGCATATAGAGCCGCTCGATGTCAGGACCGGTCATCGGCTTCAGCAGCACCCTGTCCTCGATCGCCTCGACCTCGTCCTCGATCTGCTCTAGCACCGGCATGTAGTTGTCGACGATGAAGTCGAGGATGGCGTAGAGGACGAAATCCTCGCCCTTGGCCAGTGAGTGCGGACAGCTTTCCCAGTGCTGGCGCACGGCGGCGTATGAGGTCGAGGGACCATGCCTGACGCTGACGATATAGCCTGAGCCGACGAACAGATGCGTCTCGCCGAAGGTGACGCGTCCGTCGATCAGCTGTGCAGTGCGGGCAACGATGAACAACGCATCGCCATATTGCTCGATCTTCGGCCGCTGGTGCGGATGTTCGGCGTCTTCGATCGCCAGTTCGTGCAGATGAAATTGCGCCTTGACGCGCAGCAGAAGCTCGCGGTCGGGTTCGAGCAGCCCGATCCAGACGACATGGCCCGACTTCTTGGCCCATTCGCCGGCTTCCTCGATCGGTATGTCGGCGATGCGCTTGCCGGCGGTGTAGACGCTCGACGCGATGATGCCGGACGATGCCGGCGCCGGCTTGAACTCTCGGACATATTCCATCGCAGCCTCCTGAGCGCCTGGCCTTGGCCAGGAACCGAGACGCTAACATCCGGGCAGTTTAGCGCAATATGATTAAGCGTTCGAGGGGCGCGCGATCACTTCACCGGCAGCGCCGGCAGGGCAACCTTGTCGGTCTTGTCGCCCTTTGGACGCTCGGCCGGCAACTGCTCGCCGGTGACGATGTAGTAGATCGTCTCGGCAATGTTGGTGGCGTGGTCGCCGATGCGCTCGATGTTCTTGGCGCAAAACAGCAGATGCGTGCACGGCGTGATGTTGCGCGGATCTTCCATCATGTAGGTCAAAAGCTCGCGAAACAGCGAGGTGTACATGGCGTCGATCTGGTCGTCGCGGTCGCGAACGAAGCCTATTTTCTCGACCGAGCGCGAGGCATAGACGTCGAGCACTTCCTTGAGCTGGGTCAAAGCGAGTTCGGCCAGCGCCTCGAGGCCGCGAAACAGGCTGGTCGGCTGGCGGCCGTCAATGACGCTGACCACACGCTTGGCGACGTTCTTGGCGAGGTCACCGACCCGTTCGAGGTCGGCCGAAATGCGGATGGCGCCGACGATCTCGCGCAGATCCGTCGCCATGGGCTGGCGCTTGGCGATGATGACGATGGCTTTGTCGTCGATTTCGCGCTGGCCATCGTCAAGCACGATGTCGTCACGAATGACCTTCTGGGCGAGGCCGGGATCGGCATTGACCAGCGCCTGGATCGCCTGCTCGACCATGCGCTCGGCATGGCCGCCCATCGCAGCGATGCGCTTCGCCAGGTATTTCAGCTCTTCGTCATAGGCGCTGACAATGTGTACGGACTGCATGGGCGAAATGCCTTCCTTAAATCTTTGGCCTTTTGAGTCGTTTTCCTCGACCCTGTGCTGATACGCTAGCCGGATGACAGAAAGAAGAAACAGGCAGTTAGCAGATAGTACCGCCTCAGCCTGCCGGCAAATGGACCGTGAACGCCGCGCCCTTGCCAACTTCCGACTTGATCGAAAGCCCGGCGTTGTGGCGCGTCAGAATATGCTTGACGATGGACAGGCCAAGACCGGTGCCTTTCTGCGTGCGGCTGCTCTCCACGTCGACGCGATAGAAGCGCTCGGTAATGCGCGGTATGTGCTCTTCCGGGATGCCCGGGCCATAGTCCCTGATGGTGACATCGATGCCCGGTTCCGGGCCGGCCTCGCCCCGCGCGATCGACACCGTGACGCGTCCGCCAGGCTGGCCGTATTTGCAGGCGTTTTCCAAGAGATTCTCGAACACCTGGAACAGCTCGTCGCGGTCTCCGGGCACGTCGAGCGGCCCCTCGGCGTAGTCGCGTTCGATGACGACGCCGTTCTCGCTGGCGAGCGGGCCTAGTGAATCGATGACGCTGTTGATGGTCTGGCGCAGATCGACCTCGGTTCCCGGCCTCAGGTAAGGCTTCATTTCAAGCCGCGACAGCGACAGGAGATCGTCGATGAGGCGCGCCATGCGGCCGGTCTGGTTCTGCATGATCTGCAGGAACTGCTCGCGCGCCGCCTGATCGTTGCGGGCCGGGCCGCGCAACGTCTCGATGAAGCCCGAGATTGAAGCCAGCGGGGTGCGCAACTCGTGGCTGGCATTGGCTATGAAGTCAGCGCGCATGCGGTCGATGCGGCGCGTCTCACTCTGGTCCTTGAATACCAGCACATAGAGATCGGTGGCGTGGCCGACCGAGGACGCGCTGACCCGGTAGGCGCGTTCCACCGGCAGCTTCTCGGTGTAGTCGACGGCATCGGAGGCGACGGCTCCCGACAGTACGCCGTCCAGCAATGCCTGCATTTCCGGCGCGCGGAATTTTAGCGACAGCGACAGGCCGGGCGCGATGCCGCCAAAGGCGGCATAGGCGGCGGCATTGGCGTGGACGATGGTGGCGGTGCGGTCGAAGATGATCAGCGGATCGGCAACGGCAGCCGCAAGATATTCGCCGGAAAGCCGCTGCAGCCCGCTCGCCTCGACCGTGGTAATGGTCTCAGCAGACCGGCTGGCGCCACCGGTTGGCAGAAGCGCGGCGGCCAGCAGCACCGTCAACGCAGCCAGGACGACATAGGCGGAGATACCGGCAAACCCATAAACGGCCATGATGGCGATCGCACCGGCGGCAAGCAGCCATCGGCTGTTCCACAGCCGGCCGGCGACGGCCTGCCCCGTGGTTGTCCGCTCTGCGCCGGTGTCAGCCATTCGTGCTTTCCGTGCTTCTGCGCCGGTCCCGCCGAAACTTCCGCTGGACCGGGTTTGAGGCCCCCCATAGCATGAGTCCGCAAGCTGGAAAGGTTCGTCTCGATGAAAAAAGCCAAGGAAAGTCCCGCCGCAGAGCCGGCAAAGGGGCCGCTGAAGATCAAGGTGGACGGCAAGGAGCGGGAGTTCGACATCGAAAACCCCGAGCTTCCCAGCTGGATCGAGGACCACAAACTGACCGCAGGCGACTACCCCTACGACAAGAAAATGAAGAGCGAGGAGTATGACGAGACGCTGGAGCGGCTGCAGATCGAACTGGTCAAGGCGCAGGCCTGGCTGCAGGCGACCGGCAGCAGAGTGATGTCGCTGTTCGAGGGGCGCGATGCCGCCGGCAAGGGCGGCACCATCTCGGTGCTGCGCCAGTATCTCAATCCTCGAACCGCGCGCAACGTGGCGCTGACCAAGCCGACCCCAACCGAAGTCGGGCAATGGTACTACCAGCGCTACGTCGCCCATTTCCCGACATCGGGCGAATTCGTCACCTTCGACCGGTCCTGGTACAACCGCGGCGGCGTCGAGCCGGTGATGGGCTTCTGCACACCGGAACAGCATGCAAAATTCCTCGACGAGACGCCGCATTTCGAGCGGATGATCTCCAATGAGGGCATCTATTTCTTCAAATTCTGGCTCAACATCGGCCGCGAGACCCAGCTCGAACGGTTTCACGACCGCCGCTGGTCGCCGCTGAAGAACTGGAAGTTCTCGCCGATCGATATTGCCGGCATCACCAAATGGGACGACTACACCAAGGCGCGCGACCAGATGGTCGAGCGCACGCACAAACAGTTCGCGCCCTGGATCATCGTGCGGGCCAATGACAAGCGACGCTCGCGGCTGGCCGTCATGCGGCGCATCCTGTTGTCACTGCCCTATGATGGGCGCGATCTCGACGCCATCGGCAAGGAAGATAAGAAGATCGTCGGCGAAGGGCCGTCGTTTCTCGAGAAGTAGAGACTGGCCTCGATAGGCAGAGGCTGAAATTACAGAGCCCACCCCCACACGGAGGTGGGCTCTGTGGCCATTGTCTAAAGCGCATCGCATTTGAACGGATTCACGCGACGCGCTTTAGGTCTTTGTTTCATGCATGTCGTTCTCTCAAAACCGGGGCCACTTTGAGCGACATGCATTAAAGCGCGTCGGGTGAAGACAGTCTCACGACGCCTGCCGCATGCCGAGCATGTGGGGGGTGCCCCTGGCCAACACCGGGGCGTGATGGTTGCGGCGCGAGCGCACGACATCCAGCGTATGCTCGTTGAAGGTCAGCAGTGTGGCGACGACCTGCTGGTTGCCATAGGTGCGCTGGTAACCGAGCGGCGTCGCCAGGAAGTGCAACTGCAGCGTCCGCAGCACCCACACCGGCTCGACCTCGATAATGACCTGATCGACATTGCGAGCAAGGCCCCATTCGACGAAGCCGGCGATCAGTTCGGTGCCGACCGTAGACACGCCGCGCTTGCCATCGCGAAAGCCTGGCGCCACCGCGTAACGGGTTAGCTCCCAGACATTCGGTCCCGAAGGGCGCTTTCCCTCGCAGAGTTCCGGCATCACATCGCTAAGGAGATGCGGCCGTGTGGTCGGCAGCATCCGATGATAGCCTGCAAGCTCGCCATTGCGTATGACAAGGTGGTGTTCGGCCTCATCATGGTCGAATTGATCGATTTCGAGGCCGTCCGGGCGATCGAGATCGGTCCACCGCATCTCATCGACGAAGACCTTGTAACGCAGGCGATGGACGGCCTCCCATAGGTCGGGACGTTCCATCAGTTGTTGAGTGGTAAGGGAAAATAGCATTAGCCGTCTCCTGGGCTTAAGAGGAAGATACGGCCGGGCTTTCCCGAAAAAATTGCGCGAAGGTGTTGGCAAGGATTTCCAGGCTGCCACAGCCGACATGGCTAATATAGCTGCGTCTAAACGCCTCCGCGATGGCGTGCGCCCTGTTGGCGACGCCGAGTCTGCTTTTGGCGTTAAGAAAGCATTAGCCGTCTCAAGAGGACGACAGGGGCCGGTCTTTTCTGAAGATATGACGCCAACAATGCGGCCATAAATTTCGGGCCGCCAGAACCGGCCTAGCTGATATAGCCGTGCCTGACTGCTTCGGCGACTGCCTGCACACGGTTGGCGGCGCCTAGTTTGCTCTTGGCGTTGAGAAGGTGTTTCTCAGAGGTATGCTCCGAGATGCCGAGGATCTGCGAAATCTCCCACTCGGATTTTCCGACCGCCGCCCATTGCAGGCATTCGCGCTCGCGCGGCGTCAATTCAATGTGATCGATAGATTTGCCGGCCGTCGTTTGAAGCTGCATGGCGCGGCCGATGGCATAGGTGGAGGCCAGCGAGACCATTGCGAATTCGGCTTCGGACAGTTCGACCGCCTCACCGCCCAGCGAGACCAGCGCGATCTGGCCTTCGAGCGTGATCAGCGGGAAGGCGAGGCCGTCACGCAGCTTGAACTGGCGGGCGTCGCGCATTACCTCGGCGCTGCTCTTGTCGGCGGGCATGCTTTGAACGGCATCGCGCCATTGGAATGGCGCCCGAAACTGCTTCAAATGGCTGACGACCGGATCGTGGTCGACGTAGTTGCGCGATAAGTAACGCTCCAGCCATTCGCTAGGCCAATCGCAGAGCAGCACATGGTCCTTCGTCTGGCTGCTTGGTGTACCGGGCTGCGGCACCGTTGCGGCTATCAGGGCCGTCAATCCGAAATTCGAGGTGACACTAAGTAGCTGCTCGCACACCGCAGCCGACGTGTCGGCACGCTGCACCCGGTCAATATATTCAAGTGTCCGGTCAAAATAACCCATCGCAACATCTACCCCATGTTGCCTACCGCTCTTGAGACCGATGCTACGTGCCTGCCCCGCACTTAGCCATCAACCCCGGATTGCAAAGCCACATCCTTAGCTTTTCTAACGGCAGCGACCGCCAACCCCAGGCCGACTCTGTGCGGCTATTTGCAACCTCGCCAAAGCATAACCCGAAATTTGCCCTTTGAAATCAAAAACAATTGTGCCTGCGCCGTTTTCGTATCACAAGCCAACGGCCAAGACGGGCGGAGTTTTTTGTGACATCACGCTGGATAACCATCGCCTTGCTGTCGATGCTGATCGGAGTGCAGCCGTTTGCCGGCGCTGTGCGGGCAGCGGAACCGCAGGTGCCGGTGCTTTGGGATGCCAAGGAGCGGCTGCCGAAGCCGGACCTTTCGGCGCTGCCGAGGCTCAGGTTCCTCACCACAACCGATTTCCCGCCCTTCAATTTTCTCGACGGCACGGGCCGACTGTCCGGCTTCCACATCGACCTGGCGCGGGCGATTTGCGCCGAACTCGACATCGCCGACAAATGCCAGATCCAGGCGCTGCCCTGGGCCGAACTCGACGACGCGTTGCAGAAGGGCGAAGGCGAGGCGATCATCGCCGGCATCGCCGCCAGGCCGGAGACGCGGGCGAAGTACAGCTTTTCGCGCTCCTATCTACAGTTTCCGGCGCGCTTCATCATGCCGAAGACCAAGGCCTTCGCCGAGCCGATCCTCGACAAATTGCGCTCGAAGCGGGTCGGCGTGCTGGCCGGCTCGGCGCATGAAAAGATGCTGCGCGATTATTTCGGCACCGTGCAGATCATCCGCTTCGACCGGCCGGAAGACCTCTACAGCGACTTGAAGAGCGCCAAGATCGATGCCGCCTTCGGCGACGGCATGCGCTTTTCCTTCTGGCTGGGCGGCACGGACGCCGCCGGTTGCTGCCGCTTCGCCGGTGGACCCTACCTGGCGCCGGAATATCTGGGGTCCGGCATGACCATTGCCACCCGGGCCAGCGACCCAGCGCTGGCCGCAGCCATGGACTACGCGCTGCAGGAGATATCGGTGAAAGGCACCTTCGCCGAATTCTACCTGCGCTATTTCCCGGTCAGTTTCTTCTGATCCGGTTCTCGGTCCAGCTTTTTCTGATCCGGCCCCGGTCAGCTTCCTCTACGGGCTGGATCAGGTCAGCGTGCGCAGGCGGGCCTTCGCCCCGCGCGCGATGGCCGCGGCGGTCAGCGTGTCGAGATCGAGCTCACGCCGGATCAACTGCAGCACCCGCAATTCCTCCATGCGCATTTCGAGATCGACGGCGGCAACTTCGAAGGCGACGGCATAAGCGGTGTCGTGCAGCCGTTCGGGCAAAGTCTCGGCGACACGCTCGAGCACGCCTTCCAATCCATCCTTTTCATGCAGCATCTTCTGGCAGTCCTGCGCAATGGCGATCAGCCTGTCCTGCTTGAAATCCTCGAACACCGGCCAGCTGCGGACGACGTCGCCGATGCGCGCCAGTTCGATATCGGTCATGTCGCGATCGGAAGCCGAGGTGATGACCATCAGGTAGATCAGGGCTTCATGGGTGGACGGCAACGGCATTCAAAACTCCTTGATAGTGATGGTCGAAGGTAGGGACGCTACGGCGCCGTCGCAACGAAAACGCCTGATATCGTTGACGCTCCGCCCTGTCGCGCCTAGAGACCCGGTTGAAAAATCTTACCAGCCGCGAAAGCCGGCCATGACTGGAACTTTGACATGACGGGATCAAACATCGCCGATCTCAACCCCGAAATGCTTGCGGCAGCCGCCGAAAGCAAGGCCTGGCCGTTCGAGGAAGCCAAAAAGATTATCGAGCGCTACAAAGGCGCCGACTTTCCCGAGATCATCCTGTTCGAGACCGGCTACGGCCCGTCGGGCCTGCCGCATATCGGGACGTTCGGCGAGGTCGCGCGCACCTCGATGGTGCGCCATGCCTTTCACGTGCTGACCGGGAACAAGGTCAAGACCAAGCTGCTCTGCTTCTCCGACGATATGGACGGCATGCGCAAAATCCCCGACAATGTGCCGGATCGCGCAGCCCTCGAGCCCTATCTGCATATGCCGCTGTCGGCGGTGCCCAATCCGTTCGGCGGGGACTATCCGAGCTTTGGCGACCACAACAACGCGATGTTGTGCCGCTTCCTCGACACGTTCGGCTTCGACTACGAATTCGCCAGCGCGACGCAGTACTACAAGGCCGGCCGCTTCGATGCGATGCTTGTGCGCGCAGCCGAGCGCTACGACCAGATCATGGCGGTGATGCTGCCGACACTGGGACCCGAGCGCCAGGCGACCTACAGCCCGTTCCTGCCTATCTCGCCGAAGAGCGGGCGCGTGCTCTACGTGCCGATGAAGCATGTCGACGCCAAGGCCGGCACCATCACCTTCGACGATGAAGGCACCGAGACCACGCTTTCGGTGACCGGCGGCAAGGTCAAGCTGCAGTGGAAGCCGGATTTCGGCATGCGCTGGGCAGCGCTCGGCGTCGATTTCGAAATGTTCGGCAAGGACCACCAGACCAATGCGGTGATCTACGACCGCATCTGCAACATTCTCGGCGGACGCGCGCCGGAGCATTTCGTCTACGAATTGTTCCTCGACGAGAACGGCCAGAAGATCTCGAAGTCGAAGGGCAACGGGCTGACCATCGACGAATGGCTGCGCTACGCGCCGACCGAGAGCCTCGGCCTCTATATGTACCAGCGGCCAAGGCAGGCGAAAAAGCTCTATTTCGACGTCATCCCACGCGCCGTCGACGAGTACTACACCTTCCTCAACGCCTATCCGCGCCAGGACTGGAAGGAGCGGCTGGGCAATCCGGTCTGGCACATGCATGACGGCAAGCCGCCTTCCATCGACATGCCGGTGCCGTTCTCGCTGCTGCTCAACCTGGTCAGCGCCTCCAACGCGCAAAACAAGGATGTGCTGTGGGGCTTCATCTCGCGCCATGCATCTGGCGTGACGCCGGCGACGCATCCCGAACTCGACCAGCTGGTCGGTTTCGCCATCCGCTACTTCGACGATTTCGTGAAGCCGACGAAGACCTTCCGGCCGGCCGACGATGTCGAACGCGTGGCGCTGGAAGCGCTTGGCAACGCGCTTGCTGGCCTGCCGGCCGGCGCCGACGGCGAAATGATCCAGAACGCTTCGCTCAACGTGGCGCGCAAGATCGAACGCTATCAGGACCATTCGAAGAAGAGCCCGGACGGCGGCCCTGGTGTCTCGGGCGCTTTCTTCCAGATGATCTACCAGGTGCTGATCGGCCAGGAACGCGGACCGCGCTTCGGTTCGTTCGCAGCCCTCTACGGCATCGCCGAAACCCGCGCGCTCATTGAGCGGGCGCTGGCTGGTCAGCTGGCGGCGTAATTTCCGTCCCGGCCGGCGGCGTGTCCATCGCCGGGGCATCGAGGATCGGTTGCGACGCCGTCGGTGCCGCAACCGGCGTTGGCGCCGGTGGCAGGCCGCCAAGATCGGGCGCGGCGCCGAAGACGCCCTTCTTGGCGGCGCGCGCCTTGTCGCCCGCTTCGACATAGGGGCCGCCTGCCGTGGCGCGCGCCCAGCCGTTTTCGACCAGCCACTGGCCGACATCCAGCTTGCCGATGCGGCATTCGGCGGCGATCAGCGCACGGTCGGCCTCCGGCGGCACCTTGCAGGCAACGGCCCGGCCGCGCAGGAAAGACCGGAACGCGGTGCGCGCCCTGATACCGCAAGCCCAGGACTTGCCGCCCTCGGTGCAGGTCTCGTCTTGCCTGACCATGTCGATGCCGGAGACCGTCACGGAATAACCATTGGCTTCGATCAGGCCGGCGGCGGCCGCGACCGGCTGGAACAGTTTTGTTCCTCCCCAGTCGTCGACCGCTCTGCGCCCACGCGGCTTGGGCGGTCCGGCCAGCGCCAGGTCGCTCAGCGGCTCGCGTGGCTCAACCCGTTCAAGTTCTTCTACCGGCAGCGGCGGCGGTGCGATGGCCTCGGGATCGATCGCCCTCGAATGCACCTGAGGCGAGTGCATCGGAGGCTTGACGGGCTGGACCTCGGGGATCTCCGACGTCGCCGGCTCCTCGGGCACGGCCTCGGTCTCCGGGTCGATCTGGTCGACAGTGATGGCGGGGCCGTCGCGATGCAGCGCTCGACCGCCGGCGACGACAATGGCGACCATCACCGGGATCGCCAGGAGGGCCATGAGGATTTGAAGCAGACGCACCGCGAGACCTACTGGCTTGCCCAGACGATCCGCGCCACCCATTCGACATCGCGCATCGCGATGTCGCGGTCCGGGTGGTCGGGGTTGAGCGAGATCAGCACGATCGATTTCGTCGTCTGGCGGTCCAGAACCTTGGCCATGACTTCGCCGGCATTGGTCTTGACGACGACGCGGTCGCCCTTGCGGGTAGCGGCCCCCGGCTCGACGATCAGCACATCGCCATTGCGGTAGAGCGGCAGCATGGAATCGCCCTGCACCTTCAACGCATAGGAGGTTTCGGTCGCCCGTGCCGGAAGCTCGACAAGGTCCCAGCCCTGGCCTGAGGGATAGCCGGAATCATCAAAGAAGCCGCCGGCGCCGGCCTGGGCAAAGCCGAGCAGCGGCACCGCCGAACGCTGCGGGGCCAACGAGCCCGAAGCTGTCTTGGCACGGCCTTCGACCAGTCCGGTGAATTCGTCGAGCGAAGCGCCGGTCGCCTCGATGATCTTGGCCAGCGATTCGGTCGAGGGCCAGCGCGGCCGCCCATCCGAGGACAGCCGCTTTGACTTGTTGAAAGCGGTGGAGTCCAGACCGGCTCGCCGGGCCAGGCCGGAGGCCGACAACGAATAGCGCTCGGCGAGAGCGTCGATGGCTGCCCAAACTCGGTCATGCGAGAGCAATTCGCTCTCCTCAAAACAGGAAAAAATACCTTTTCCTTCTAACGCGCGGTTATCCGATTGTCCACCGGCGCGCGGCCCGATCTCTCAAAAAGCTGCGTGCGGCGAAGTCGTCATGGATGCCTCAAACTGCCTTGGGCAGGCTGCGCAATCCCTGGTGGGAGGTCATGCAAACCCGCTCGGCCTCGGTCGGCGGTCGCGGTTGAACGGAGCGGGCAAGCGTACTGTTGGACGCGCCAAGGACGCTGTAGCATTTTGATTTGGCGCATGATCCTTTCCGAAAATCGATTCCGATTTTCGGGGTCATGCGCGAGGTCGGCGAGCATCATGTAGCGGGCGTTGTTGAGATGGAGGTTGAAGTCGATGTCGGCAGGCAGCGAAAAGCCAGCCGACTTTCGCTGCCGACCGCGTAAGGGTCACGGCGCGCCTTGCCGTGGCCATGCGCGCAAGGCGCCCTCAGACGTACATGGGGCGCTAGCTCAAGCGGCCTTCTGCACTTCGCCTTTCGCATAGGGATCGAAGCGCTGGTAGAAGGTCTCGCCCTTCTCCGCCAGGTCGAGTAGCAGCTTGGGCGCCTTGAACTCGGCGCCGTATTTCTTCTGCAGGCCCTTGGCTATTCTGACGAACTCCCCGGCGCCGATGCCGTCGATATAGGACAGCGCGCCGCCGGTGAATGGCGCGAAACCGAAGGCGAGGATCGAGCCGACATCGGCCTCGCGCGGGTCGGTGACGATGCCCTCTTCCATCACCCGGGCCGCTTCCAGCGCAATGGTTACCAGCAGGCGCTGCTGCAGTTCCTCATAGTCGACCTCCTCGGCCTCCAGCTGCGGATAGAGATCCTTCAGGCCCGGCCACAGCTTCTTCTTGGCAGGCTTGGCCGGATAGTCGTAAAAACCCTTGCCGTTCTTGCGGCCGAAGCGGCCATGGGTGTCGACCAGCGTGTTGATCAGCGCCATCTGCCTGGGGTCGACAGACTTGTCTCCGAGGTCCCTGATGGTCTGCTTCATGATCTTCTGGGCAAGGTCGATCGCCGTCTCGTCGGTCAGCGCCAGCGGGCCGACCGGCATGCCGGCGGCCTTGGCGGCGTTCTCGATCATCGGCGCCGGAACGCCTTCGATCAGCATCTTGTAGGCTTCCGACATGTAGCGCAGCACGCAGCGGTTGACGTAGAAGCCGCGCGTGTCGTTGACGACGATCGGCGTCTTCTTGATGGCGCGCACGAAATCGATCGCGGTGGCCAGCGCCTTGTCGCCGGTCTTCTTGCCCAGGATGATCTCGACCAGCATCATCTTGTCGACCGGCGAGAAGAAGTGGATGCCGACGAAATTCTTCGGCCGCGCCGAATTCTTGGCCAGTGCAGTGATCGGGATGGTCGAGGTGTTGGAGGCGAAGACCGCTGACGATTTCAGCACGGCTTCGGCCTGCTCGGTGGCAGTCTTCTTGACGGCCGAATCCTCGAACACCGCCTCGACCACCAGATCGCAGCCGGCGAGATCGGCATAGTCGGCCGTTGGCGTGATCAGCGACAGAAGTCTGTCCTTCTCCTCGGGCTTGGCGCGGCCCTTCTTGACCTGATCGGAGATCAGGCTGTCGGAATGCGCCTTGCCCTTTTCGGCCGACGCCATGTCGCGGTCGAGCAGGACGACCGGGATGCCGGCCTTGGCGGTGACAAAGGCGATGCCGGCACCCATGAAGCCGGCGCCGAGAATACCGATCTTCTTGAACTTGGTCTCCGGCACGCCGGCCGGACGGCGGGCGCCCTTGTTGAGCTCCTGCAGCGAGACGAACAGCGAGCGGATCATCGCTGCTGCTTCCTTGGACTGCATGATTTCGGTGAAATAGCGCTGTTCGATCCGCAGACCGGTGTCGAACGGCACCAGCAGGCCTTCATAGACGCATTTCAGGATCGCCGCGGCGGCCGGATAATTGCCGTAGGTCTCGCGGCGCAGGATGGCGATGGCCGGCGGCCACAGATTGAAGCCGGCCGGCGTATAGATTTGGCCGCCAGGCAGCTTGAAGCCCTTCTCGTCCCAGGGCTGGACGGCTTTCAGGCCGTTCCTGATCATCGCCTTGGCGGTCTCGATCAGCTTGCCGGGTTCGGCGATCTCGTGGATCAGCCCCATCGCCTTGGCTTTCTGCGGCGACAGCGTCTGGCCGGTGGTCAGCATCTGCAACGCCTGCTGCTGGTCGGTCAGGCGCGGCACGCGTTGGGTGCCACCGGCGCCGGGGAAGATGCCGACCTTGACTTCCGGCAAGGCCATCTTGACCTTTTCGGAGTCAGCGGCAACGCGGCCATGACAGGCCAGCGACAGCTCGAACGCGCCACCCATGCAGGTGCCGTTGATCGCCGAGACCCAAGGCTTGCCCGACGTTTCGAGCTTGCGCCACAAGCCACCCATGCGGCCGGCATTGTCGAACAAAAGCTGTGCCGCCTTCTCCGGGTCCTTGGTCTTCTCCTTGGCAAATACGGCCAGCATCTTCTGCAGCATGGTCAGGTCGGCGCCGCCGGAGAAGCTGTCCTTTCCCGAGGTGATCACCGCGCCCTTGATGGCGGCGTCGGCCACCACATGGTCGATGATCTTCTCGAGCTCGTTCATCACCTCTTCGGTGAAGACGTTCATCGAGCGGTCCGGCATGTTCCAGGTGACCAGCGCGATGCCGTCTGCGTCGGTGTCGACCGTGAAGTTTGTATAAGTCATGTCTCTCTCCTTCCGGCCGAAAATCAGACGCGTTCGATAATCGTTGCGGTGCCCATGCCGGCGCCGATGCAGAGCGTCACCAGAGCGGTGTTCAAATCGCGGCGCTCGAGCTCGTCCAGCACCGTGCCCAGGATCATCGCGCCGGTGGCGCCGAGCGGATGGCCCATGGCGATGGCGCCGCCATTGACGTTGATCTTGTCGTGCGGGATTTCGAATGCCTGCATGTAGCGCAGCACCACTGAGGCGAAGGCCTCGTTGAGCTCGAACAGGTCGATATCCGACAGCTTCATCTTGGCGCGCTTCAGAAGCTTCTCGGTGACGTCGACCGGACCGGTAAGCATCAGCACCGGCTCGGAGCCGATGTTGGCAAAGGCGCGGATGCGGGCGCGTGGCTTCAGGCCCATCGTCTTGCCGGCCTTCTTCGAGCCGAGCAGTACGGCGGCCGCACCATCGACGATGCCGGACGAGTTGCCGGCATGGTGGACGTGGTTGACCTCTTCGACTTCCGGATGCTTCTGCACGGCGACCGCGTCGAAGCCGCCCATTTCGCCAGGCATGACGAAGGACGGGTTGAGCGAGGCCAGCGACTGCATGTCGGTCGACGGCCGCATATGCTCGTCATGATCGAGGATGGTGAGGCCGTTCTGGTCCTTGATCGGTATGACGGAGTTCTTGAAACGGCCATCGGCCCAGGCCTTGCCCGCACGCTTCTGGCTCTCGACCGCATAGGCATCGACGTCGTCGCGCGAAAAACCGTATTTGGTGGCGATCAGGTCGGCCGAAATGCCTTGCGGCACGAACCAGCCGGGCAGGCCGACGGACGGGTCCATGAACCACGCGCCGCCCGAGGCGCCCATGCCGACGCGCGACATCGATTCCACGCCGCCTGCAATGACGATCTCGTCGGCGCCTTGAGCGATCTTGGCGGCGCCGAAATTGATGGCGTCGAGGCCTGAGGCGCAGAAGCGCGAGATCTGCATGCCCGGCGCCTTGTTATCGTAGCCGGCCTCGAAGGCGGCGGCACGCGGAATGACGGAGCCGGCTTCGCCGACCGGATCGACGCAGCCGAAGATGATGTCGTCGACGTTTGCAGTGTCGAGGCCGTTGCGGTCGCGCAACGCTTCAAGCGTCCTGGCCGCAAGCCGCACCGCCGGCACCTCGTGCAGCGAGCCATCCTTCTTGCCCTTGCCGCGCGGTGTGCGCACGGCGTCATAGACATAAGCTTCAGCCATTTGCTTGCTCCTTGCTTTGCCGACGTCGCTCTCAGAGAGAGCGGCCGATCAGCAATTTCATGATCTCGTTGGTGCCGCCGTAGATGCGCTGGACGCGGGCGTCGCGGAACATGCGGGCGATCGGATATTCATTCATGTAGCCATAGCCGCCATGCAATTGAAGGCATTCGTCGACGACTTTTCCCTGCAGGTCCGAGAGCCAGTATTTCGCCATCGACGCCGTCACCGGATCCAGCCCGCCATTGATGTGGCGGGTGACGCAATCATTGTAGAAGACGCGGCCGATGGTGGCCTCGGTCTTCAGTTCGGCGAGCTTGAACTGGGTGTTCTGGAACTCGATGATCGCTTTGCCGAAGGCCTTGCGGTCCTTGACGTAGTCGATGGTCAGAGCAAGCGCGCGCTCGATCATGGCGATCGCGCCGGTGCCGATCTGCAGGCGCTCCTGCGGCAATTGCTGCATCAGCTGGATGAAGCCCTGTCCCTCTTCGTGGCCAAGCAGGTTCGAGGTCGGCACGCGCAGATCATTGAAGAACAGCTCCGACGTGTCGTTGGCCTTCAGGCCGATCTTGTCGAGGTTGCGGCCGCGTTCGAAGCCTTCGGCCTCGTCGGCCTCGACGACGATCAGCGAGGTGCCCTTGGCGCCTTTGGCCGGATCGGTCTTGGTGACGACGATGATGAAATTGGCCAGTTGGCCATTGGTGATGAAGGTTTTCGAGCCGTTGATCTTGTACTGGTTGCCGTCCTTCTCGGCGCGCGTCTTGACGCCTTGCAGGTCGGAGCCGGCGCCCGGCTCGGTCATGGCGATGGCGCCGATCAGTTCGCCGGTTGCCAGCTTCGGCAGCCATTTCTTCTTCTGCTCCTCGGAGCCGTAATGAAGGATGTAAGGGGCAACGATCGCATTGTGCAGGCCGATGCCGAAACCGTCGACGCCGACATGGCCGATCGCCTCGATGATGGCGCTCTCATGCGCGAAGGTGCCGCCGGAGCCGCCATATTCCTCCGGCATCGAGGCGCAGAGCAGGCCGGCGGAACCTGCCTTGCGCCAGCTCTCGCGGTCGACCATCTCGTTCTTCTCGAACTCGTCGTAGCGCGGCGCGATCTCTTCCGACATGAAGCGATGCGCCATGTCGTAGAGCATGCCGACTTCGTCCGCCGCCCAGGCGGGCTTCGGCAAGGAGAGCACTTCGGCTGGATTTGTCATGCCGTTTCTCCCGCGCCAACGTCCCCCTCCCCCTCGAGGGGAGGGTGGCCGCGAAGCGGTCGGGTGGGGTCGCCGATGACGTGCTCGACCTTATCTTCGGAATTGACGCGGGTTTGGGGCATTGCGATCATCTCCTACCAAAGCGCCAACCAGCCGGCGCACTGCACGCAAGGACCCCTCCCGGCCCTTCGGGCCACCCTCCCCTCAAGGGGGAGGGGGACGCCAGCCATTTCTAGAACGCTTCCGCAGGCAGCGCCATTAGCGTGTCCGCACCACTGGAAATGCGGGCGAGATGTGCCGATGTCTCGGGCATGATCCGCTCCATGAAGAAGCGCGCCGTCACCACCTTGTTGTCGTAGAAAGCCCCATTTTCGTGGACAGATTGGGAGCCATTGGCGCCGGTCTTGCCGAGCGCGGCCTTGGCCATCTGCGCCCACATGTAGCCGAGCGCCACAAGGCCAAAGAGATGCATGTAGTCGGTGGATGCGGCGCCGGCATTGTCGGGCTTGGCCATGCCGTTCTGCACCAGCCACATCGTCGCCGCCTGCAGATCGTTGAGGCCCTTCTTCAACGCCTTGGTGAACGGCGCCAGCTTCTCGTCGGCACGGTTCTCCTCGCAGAACTCGCCGACGTCCTTGAAGAAAGCCTGCACTGCGCGGCCGCCATTCAGGCCAAGCTTGCGGCCGACAAGGTCGAGCGCCTGGATGCCGTTGGCGCCTTCATAGATCATGGCGATGCGGGCATCGCGCACGAATTGGCTCATGCCGTGTTCTTCGATATAGCCGTGGCCGCCGAACACCTGCTGCGCCATGACGGCATGGTCGAAGCCCTTGTCGGTGAGCACGCCCTTGATCACCGGCGTCAGCAGGCCTGTATAGTCGTCGGCCGCCTGGCGATCCTTGTCGTCGGCGGAGCGGTGGGCGATGTCGGACTTGATCGCCGTCCACAGCGCCAGCGCGCGGCCGGCCTCGTTGAAGGCCTTCATGGTCATCAGCGAGCGGCGGATGTCGGGATGGACGATGATCGGATCGGCTTGTCTGTCCGGCGCCTTGGCGCCCGACAGCGAGCGGCCCTGCAGCCGGTCCTTGGCGTAGGAGACCGCGTTCTGGTAGGCGATCTCGGACAGCGACAGGCCCTGCAGGCCGACGCCGAGGCGGGCTTCGTTCATCATCGTGAACATCGCCTTCAGGCCGCCATTGGCCTCACCGAGCAGCGTGCCTTCGGCCTCGTCATAATTCATGACGCAAGTCGAATTGCCGTGGATGCCCATCTTCTCCTCGATCGACCCGCAGGAGAGCGTGTTCTTCTCGCCCGGATTGCCCGAGGCATCGAGCTTCAGCTTTGGCACGATGAACAGCGAGATCCCCTTCACGCCTGCCGGCGCACCTTCGATGCGGGCCAACACGAGATGGACGATGTTTTCCGACATGTCGTGCTCGCCGGCCGAGATGAAGATCTTCTGGCCTGAGATCTTGTAGGTGCCGTTGCCGTTCGGCACCGCCTTGGTGCGCAGCAGACCGAGATCGGTACCGCAATGCGGCTCGGTCAGGTTCATGGTACCGGTCCAGGACCCCTCGACCAGCTTCGGCAGCCATGTCGCCTTCTGCTCGTCGGTGCCGTGTGTGATGATCGCAGCGATAGCGCCTTGCGTCAGGCCGGGATACATCATCAGCGCCATGTTGGCCGAAACCATGTATTCGGCAACCGCGGTGTGCACGGCATAGGGCAGCCCCTGGCCGCCGAACTCGACGGGCGCCGCCAGTCCCATCCAGCCGCCTTCGCGATACTGGTCGTAGGCTTCCTTGAAGCCCTTCGGCGTCGTCACCGAGCCGTCCTCATGGCGCACGCAGCCTTCCATGTCACCGACGCGGTTCAGAGGATGCATAACGTTTTCGGCGAGCTTGGCGCCTTCGGCGAGGATCGCCTCGACAACGTCGGGCGTCGCGTCGGCAAATCCGGGAAGGTTGGAGTAGCGCTGATAACCCAGCACCTCGTTGAGCACGAACAGCGTGTCCTGGACCGGCGCCCTGTAGATCGGCATGTGTTTCCTCCACCATGCGGGTCTTGGCCGCGAGATCGAGCCCCGAAACATGAGGTTGGGGCGGCATGCGGGCCAATGTTGAAAGCGGGATAGCAAAAATTGACGTTTGCGTAAACGTCAATTTTGTCGCCGGGACAAAATTTACCTATGCCAGCCTATCGGCACGAGCGGTGCATGGCTTTGTGCAAAGCGAGGGGGGTCAAACAAAAAGAGCCGCGCGGGCGGCCGCGCGGCTCTTAAGTTCAAAGCTTTCGCCGGGAGCTGCGGAGCAAAATCAGCTGGCGGCGCTGGCCGGGGCCGAACGCTCGGACAGCATCTGGCGCACGGCCGACATCGAGCCGCTCAGCTCGTTGATGGCGTCGTCGATCAGCGCGCGCTGCTTCTGCAGGCGGGCTAGCTGCTTCTCCGACTTGTCGAGAGCCAGCCGCAATTGCTTGGTGTTGGATCCCGTGGGATCGTAGAGATCCATCATCTGCTTGACGTCGCGCAGCGAGAACCCGACCTTGCGGCCGAGCAGGATCAGCTTCAGCCGCGCCTTGTCGCGGCGCGTGTAGAGGCGCGTTGCCCCATCGCGTTTCGGATTGAGCAGGCCCTTGTCTTCATAGAAACGCAGCGTGCGCAGCGTCACGCCGTATTTCTTGGCCATCTCGCCGATGCGCACGAGCTCCTCACTGGCTTCGGCAGACATATTGTTGGTGTTGGCCGCGGCTTCGCCGGGCGAAACAAGTTTCATAGTCACTGGCTTTCCCCTGTCGTGGCATCGCGGTCTCGGACCTTGCAACGCCTGAGTGGAAGCGGGGGCATGCTTCCAGTCGTGGTTTCAACTAATTCATCGCAAAAGGCACGAACGGCGCCCCTCTTACGTTTACGTCAATTCTATAACGATAGCCGTCGCATGACGCAAGGGCGTTCTGGGATTGCGAAACCTTATGCCGCACCCCCGGCGCCGGGTCCGAACGGGCACCGCCTGTATTTCAGCAATGCCGTAACTTCTTAAGCTTGGTTAACACCTTGTTTACCACGATGGGTGAAATGTGCGGATGTCGGTCACCCGTGTTTATCCTGTAGCGAATTTTTCACGGTTTTTCGGAGAGCGGGCCTGGCCCGGGAAGCTCGTCTTCCGCCGCAGCAGTGCCGCGCGGCCGCCTTCGTTCCCGACAAGGACTTGGGAAACTGGCAGCAAGCCGGCCATTCTGAAAAACGGACGCATCGATGAACAGCAAGCGGTCCTATCTCGATACACTCAACGCCGGCAGGCCGCGCAGGCCGAACACCACGCTTGACGAATTGAACCGCTCGCTGGAAACGCTGGAGCAGCGGCTGGAGCGCAAGCGCGAGGACGCCGCCGAGCGCTTCGATCCGCGCCGGCCCGCTCCGGAGCCGCGCTACGCAAGTGCCCAGCCCTACGCCCCGCCGCCGCGCTGGTACGAGGACCCGCAGCCCGCGCCGCGGCCGAAAAGCCCTGTGACGGCCGCCTTCGACCAGAACTATCAGGCGATCGCGCGCGACATCGACCGCGTGCGCGGCCAGGAAGACAGCGTCGCCGTGGTCGGCAAGATCGCCGGCGAATTGCGTGGCCTGCGCGAGGAACTGCGCCATCAGATGACGGCCGGCCTGCAGCGCGAATTCGCCGCGTTGCGCAAGGACATCGAACGGGCCTTCCAGGCGAGCAACCAATCGGGTGGTCAGGCAGGCGGCTTGCCCGGCAAGGGCAGCGCCGAACTCGGCGTCGAATTCGAGCGGCTGTCCGGCGCCATCCAGACGCTGGCCGAGAAGAGCGACGACCGAAGCGTCAACATGCTGCGGCTCGAGCTCGAGCAGGTAAAGACGGCGCTCGACACATTGGCGCGCGAGGAAAGCGTGCTGAAGGTCGACCGCCGCTGGGACGATTTCGACCGCCGCTGGAGCGCGTTCGAGGACCGTGTCGACGCCGACCAGCGCAACCGCGCCGACGGCCCCGGATTTTCGGCCCTGACCGACCGGCTCGAACAGATCAGCAATGCGGTCCACAATCTGCCGGAATCGCTGTCGCTGCGCTCGATGGAAGAAAAGGTGCGCACGCTTGCCGGCGCCGTCGATCATTTCGTCAGCCAGCAGAGCAACCGCGGCGGCGACACGCTTGGCCTGATCGACGAACGGCTCGATGAGATTTCGCGCGCCATCGTCGCCTCCACCGTCGCCGCACAGGCCAATTCCTTCGACCCCGAACCGTTCGAGCGCATCGAGAAGCGGATCGCCTCGCTGGCGCAGCAGATCGAGGAAGTCGTGCAGGTTCGTCCGAGCGGCGAGGTTCTCGACCGTCTCAGCACGCTGTCGAACAGGGTCGACGAGCTTGCCGGCCGCGCCAATCTGCCGGAACAGGCGATGGAGCGCCTCGGCAAGCAGATCGCGATGATCGCCGACAAGATCGACCGCGCCCCGGCGATGCCCGACGCCGACTATATCTTCCAGGGTCTGGAACAGCGCTTCGACGTGCTGTCGGGCATGATGGAACGCCGGCAGGGCGACGCCATCGAACAGGGCAACATGCTGTTTCGCGATCTCGAGCGGCGGCTGGACGAGGTTGCCGACCGGCTGGACCAGCGCCAGCCGCAGGCTGACAGCGCCGGCATCATGGACGCCATCGACGCACGCTTCACCGCGCTCGCCCAACGCATGGAGACGCGCATTCCCGATCCTGCCAACGAGGCGGCGATCCGTGGCCTGGAAAGCCGGCTCGAAGACATTTCAAGCAGGCTGGAATCGTCGGCCGCGCAGGTCGCCGGCATCGATCCGGCACTGATCCGCAGCCTCGAGGCGCAGGTCTCCGGCCTATCGGCGCATCTGTCGAAGCCCGGCACGCCGCTGCCGGAATTCGAGGACATCAGCCCGCGCCTCAACGAAATCGAGAAGTCGCTGGCCGGAACCCGCGAATCCATCATGGGCGCGGCACGGGAAGCGGCCGAGAGCGCCGTGCGCTCGCTAGCAGATTCCAACGCCAACACCGCGGCCGTTACCGGCCTTGCTCAGGATCTGAAGACGCTGGAAGCGCTGACGCGCCGTTCGGACGAGCGCAATTCACGGACATTCGAGGCTATCCACGACACGTTGCTCAAGATCGTCGATCGTCTGGGCTCGCTGGAGACCAGCGAACCGGCCGAGGCGGTGAGCGAGCTTCTGGATGCCCAGGCCGAGCCGGCGCGGCGGGCCCGCGCTGCACGCGCCTCCAAGATTTCGGTGCAGGACGCGCCATCGATGGATATCGACCAGCCGCTGCCGCTGACCGGAGACATGGCCGATCTCGACGGCCGCGCCGCCGCCATCATGCGCAGCGAGCCGGATATGCGCGCCGACCCGGGTACGCGTAGCGACCTGGGTACGCGTAGCGACCCGGTCATGGGCAGCGAACCCGTGCGGCGCTCGCCAGCCGAGGCTGCCGCGGCCGCTGCCCAGGCAGCGCTCGGTTCCGACAGGACTGCCGAGAAAGGCGAAGCCACGGCCAAGACGTCGCTGTTCGGTGGATTGGCGCGCGCCTTCAGGGGCAAGAAGCCGGCTGACATGCCGCCGCTTGCCGGCTCGGGGCCTAATGTCGACATGCCGAGCGTCGATCTCGACGAGCCGCTCGATCCGAAGCTCGCCAACCGGCCGTTGGAGCCGGGCTCCGGCGCGCCCGACCTCAACGCCATCATGAAGCGCGTGCGCGACGAGCGCGGCCCGCCGGTGCGCCAAAACCCCGGCGATGCGTCGAAATCCGACTTCATTGCCGCGGCCAGGCGCGCGGCGCAGGCAGCGGCCGCCGAGGCCGACGCGTTGAAACGCCAGTCCACCATGAAGGGCCCGGTCAAGGCGCTTCGTATCGGCGACCTGCTCAAGGCGCGGCGCAAGCCGATCCTGATGGGAGCGGTCGCGATCATGCTGGCGCTTGCCGGCCTCCAGTTGGGCAAGGCCTTCTTCGCCGACCCGGTCGAGGTCGCAAGCAACGATACAGCGCCGATCGTCGCCTCGCAGCCGGTCGAGACTGCCTCGGTCAACGCTGCCAGCCAACCCAAGGCAGAACAGCAGGTGGCCGTGCAGGACTTGCCGGCCCGGATCGTCAGGCAGGCGGAGCCCACGGAACCGGCAGCTGGCAACGATGCGCCAATGAATGCGGCCTCGGTCGCCGCGCCCGAAGTGCCGGCGGTGGAGCCCGCGCCAGCGCCGATGGCTTTGGCCGATCCGGCCCCCGCGCCAAATGCAATGCTGCCGACCACCGCCACTGCGGAACCGGCGGCTGCCGACGCGCAGCCTGCGGCCGCCGTCATGGCGCCCTCGGCCTCGGATACGACGGCCTCGGATACTACCGGCGCCGTTCCGCCGGCTGATGCCGCGGTAACACCTGTCGTGGCCAAGATAGACGTTCCGGCCGATGCCGGCCCGCAAGCCTTGCGCGACGCGGCTGCCGGCGGTGACGCCAAGGCGCTGTTCGAGCTCGGTTCGCGCTATGCTGAATCGCGCGGCGTCAAGGAAGACATGGCGGCAGCGGCCAAATGGTACGAAAAGTCGGCCGAGCTCGGCTTCGCACCGGCGGAATACCGCATCGGCAATTTCTACGAGAAGGGCATCGGCGTCACGCGCGACGTCAAGAAGGCAAAGACCTTCTACCAGCTCGCCGCCGCGCAGGGTAATGCCAGCGCCATGCACAATCTGGCCGTTCTGTTTGCCATGGCCGCCGACGGCGTGACCGACAATGAATCGGCCGCGCACTGGTTTCAGGCGGCGGCCGATGTCGGCGTCAAGGACAGCCAGTTCAATCTCGGCATCCTGGCGGCAAAGGGCGTCGGCATGAAGCAGAGCCTGGAGGAATCCTACAAATGGTTCGCGCTCGTCGCCAAGACCGGCGACAAGGATGCGGCTGCAAAGCGCGACGAAGTCGCCACTGCGCTGCGCCCCGAACAGCTGGAGCGGGCGCGCGCCGCCACGGAACTGTGGAAGCCGAAGCCGCTCGACCCTGCGTCCAACTCGGCCGACATTCCTGAATCCTGGCAGGAAGGCACGCCGCAGACCACCGCCAGCGTTGACATGAAGAAGGCGGTCAAGAACATCCAGCTCATCCTCAACAAGAACGGCTACGATGCCGGCGGCGCCGATGGCGTGATGGGCGGCAAGACCAAGACCGCAATCATGGCTTTCCAGACCGACAACAAGATGCAGGCGACCGGCGAAATCGACGAAAAGCTGGTGAAGGCGCTGCTGGCGCACAAATAACGGCAGATGCGTCGCTAACGCGACGCCCTTGCCATACATTTGCCTGTTAACTGCTTGAGATGTTTTTTGTTTCGGTAGGGCGGCGGGGTTTGATCCCACTGCCCCGGCGGTGCAAGAAAGAATTGGCTTTTCGGTGCGACAATGCCCTGGAATGGCTGCAATCGCCGACAGGCAAACTGATCGAGACTGACGGGTGGGCATCTATCTCCCGATCGCGGAAATTTCCGTCAACGTCTTCGTGCTGCTGGCAATGGGCGCGGCGGTGGGTTTCCTGTCGGGCATGTTCGGGGTCGGTGGCGGCTTTCTGATCACGCCGCTCTTGATCTTCTACAACATCCCGCCGGCAATCGCCGTTGCCACTGGCGCCAACCAGGTTATCGCCTCCTCCTTCTCCGGCGCGCTGTCGCACATGAAGCGCGGCACGCTCGACTTCAAGCTCGGCGGGGTGCTGCTGGCCGGCGGCATCGTCGGCTCGACCGGTGGTATCTTTGTCTTTGCCTTCCTGCGCCGGCTCGGCCAACTCGATTTGTTCATTTCGCTGCTCTACGTCGTGCTGCTCGGCACCGTCGGCGGGCTGATGCTGGTCGAGAGCGTCAATGCGCTGCGCGCCACGCGCAGCGGTGCGGCGCCGGTCTTGAAGAAATCCGGCCAGCACAACTGGATCCACCGGCTGCCGCTGAAGATGCGCTTCAGGGCCTCGAAGCTGTTCGTCAGCGTCATTCCGGTGCTGGGGCTCGGCGCCGGCATCGGCTTCCTGTCGTCGATCATGGGTGTCGGCGGCGGCTTCATCATGGTGCCGGCGCTGATCTATCTCTTGAAAGTGCCGACCAACGTCGTCATCGGCACCTCGCTGTTCCAGATCATTTTCACCTCGGCCTACACCACGCTTGTCCACGCCACCACCAACCAGACGGTCGACGTCATGCTTGCCTTCCTGCTGATGGCGGGCGGCGTTGCCGGCGCGCAATATGGCGCCAAGGCAGGACAGAAGCTGCGCGGCGAACAGCTCAGGGCACTGCTGGCGCTGCTGGTGCTGGCGGTTGCCATCCGGCTTGCCATCGATCTCTTCGTCACGCCGCTAAACCTCTATTCGCTGACCGCCGCGGGCCTGAACTGATGCCGCAGTGGGGGATTTTTTCGGCCGCCGCTTTGCTTATCGCCGTCGCTCTGCCGGCCGCAGCGCAATCGCCGAACCCCTTGCCGGAAGGCATCCAGATCGGTCTCTCCACCGACGCCGTGTCGATCACCGCCGGTTTTTCCGGCGCCGACCTGACCATTTTCGGTTCGCTGGAAAACCCCGACCCGCTGGTCGCGCGGCAGGGGCGCTATGACGTCATCGTCGTGCTCGAAGGGCCGCCGCGGCCGGTTGTGGTGCGCCGCAAGGACCGGGTGCTCGGCGTCTGGGTCAACCTGGAATCCGAGACCTTCGAGAACGTGCCGGTCTCCTACTCCGTCGCCACGACACGGCCGCTGCAGGACATCACCGAACCCAACAGCTACAAGCAGCTGTCGCTCGGCGCCTCCAACCTTTACATGCAACCGGCCGACGTAACCGACAGTCCGGCGACGATCGAGGAATTCACCGTGGCGCTGCGCGAGCGCAAGGCGGCGACCGGCCTCTATAGCGAGAATGTCGGCGGCGTGCAGTTCCTGTCGCAGAACCTGTTTCGCGCCACGGTGCGGCTGGCGCCCAATGTCCCGGTTGGAACGCATAAAGCCCGCGCGTTCCTGTTCAAGAGCGGCCTGTTCCTCAAGGAAAGCTCGGCCCAGCTCGAAATCCGCAAATCGGGTTTCGAACAGTCGATCTTCCGCGTCGCGCATGATTACTCCTTCCTCTACGGCGTCTTCTCCGTGTCGCTGGCCATGATCACCGGCTGGCTGGGCAGGCTGATCTTCCGCAGGGATTGACGCGCACGACCCATTTCCGGGGAAAGGGGGTTCCCCTTTTCTCAGTCTTGCGATAGACCGCCGCCTCCCAACCCTCGGGTTACACGCACAATCATTCGGCAGAACGGTCAGGCCTCTGGACGGCGCGCGCCTTGCGGACGCCTGCCACAGCGACGACCCAATGACAGGAGGCTGCAATGCACCAGGCATTTGGCGGCATCGATTTCGGCACGTCCAATTCGACGGTGGGCGTGATCCGCAACGGCCAGGCACGGCTGGTGGCGCTGGAAGGCGGACAGCCGACATTGCCAAGCGCGGTTTTCTTCAACTTCGAGGACGGTCACACCTATTTCGGCCGCCGCGCCATTGCCGACTACACCGATGCCATCGAAGGCCGGCTGATGCGGTCGCTGAAGAGCGTGCTCGGCAGTTCGCTGGCGCATGAGAAGACGCGGATCAAGGCCCGGCAGATCGGTTTCATCGACATTGTCGGCATGTTCGTCGGCCATTTGAAGAAGCGGCTTGAGGAAGATGCCGGCGCTCCGGTGGAGAACGTTGTGCTCGGCCGGCCGGTGCAATTTGTCGACGACGATGTGGAAGCCGATGCCAAGGCGCAAAGCGAGCTTGAAAAAGCGGCGCGCGCGCAAGGCTTCAAGCACATCGCCTTCCAGTTCGAACCGATTGCGGCTGCACTCGACTATGAGCAGGACGTGAAGCGCGAGGAACTGGCGTTGATCGTCGACATGGGCGGCGGCACGTCCGACTTCTCGATCGTGCGCGTTTCGCCGCAACGCGCCCGCTCACGCGACCGCAAGGACGACATCCTCGCCAACCGCGGCATTCATATTGGCGGCACCGATTTCGACCGGCTGCTCAGCATCGCCCATGTCATGCCCAAGCTCGGCTATCTCTCGCCCACAAAAGACGGCAAGCGCAACCTGCCGGCGAGCTATTTCATTGATCTCGCGACGTGGCAGCGCATCAACCTCGTCTATACTGCCAAGGCGATGACGCATCTGAGGCAAATCCGCTTCGAGGCCGTCCGCGCCGACCTTGTCGACCGCTTCATCCATATTGTCGAGCACCGTTACGGCCATGCGCTGGCCGGCCTCGTCGAACGAGCCAAGATCGCGCTGACGGATCAGGCTTCGGCCGATGTAACGGTGGCGCTGCCTGGCGCGCATTTCGCCGCCGAGATCTCGCGGACCGGCCTGGAAGAGACCATCGCCGCCGACATCGAGCGGGTGTCCGCTACGGTGCGGCAGACGATTGCCGATGCTGGCGTGAAAGCGTCCGACATCACCGCCGTGTTCCTCACCGGCGGCTCGACCGCCATCCCGCTGGCACGGCGCGAAATCCTGTCGCTGGTGCCGCAAGCCGCCGTTATCGAGGGCGACATGTTCGGTTCGGTCGGCCTTGGCCTGGCGCTGGATGCACAGCGGAAGTTCGCCTGATCGCTTACGCCGGATTGCTGACGGCCTCAGCGCCGAGATGCGCCTTGAGCGCCATCTGGGCGAGGCTTGCCTGGCGGTCGCGATGGGTGATCATGGCGAAGTCGCGCTTCGGCAGTTCGAGCGGCACCGACCGGAGACTGCCCTCGGCGACGGCGCGTCCGACGACGAGGTCCGAGATGATGGTGGCGCCGGCGCCGGCCTCGACCGCCTGGCGAACCGCCTCGTTGCTCGGCAGCACCAGAAATATCTGCAGGTCGCCAAGCGATATCCCCTCGCGGCGGGCCAGGTCCTCCAGCACCTCGCGCGTGCCCGAACCACCCTCACGGATGATCCAGCGCAGCCCTCTGATATCCGGGCGGCCCGGCGCGATCTCGGCGATTTCGGGATGCGAGGCGGCGACGACCAGCATCAACCTGTCGACGTCGACCTTGGTGCGGCGGAGGATGTCTGACTCGGTGCGCCCCTCGACCAGACCGAGATCGGCGGTGCCGTCGAGCACATTGGCCTCGACCTGCCTGGTGTTGCCGATGCTGACGCTTAAGCGCACCGCCGGGTAGGCTTCATGGAAAGAGGCCAGCCTGCGCGGCAGCCAGTAGCTGGCGATGGTCAGGCTGGCGGCGATCGACAGGCTGCCGGCGACCGTCTGCGAGACATGCTCCAGCACATTTCGGGCGGCGGCGGCGCGTTCCAGCACCGCCTTGGCCTCGGGCAGGAAACGGTGGCCGGTCTGAGCCAGCTCGATGTTGCGGCCGACACGGTTGAACAGATGAACGCCATGCTGCTCTTCCAAAGCGCGGATAGCCGCCGACGCCGCCGACTGGGAGATGCCCAAAAGCTCCGCCGCCTTGGTCATATGGCCGCGTTCGGCAACGGCAACGAAAATGCGCAACTGGTCCAGCGTCATGTGTGCATTAAGAACCAATTCCGATCGAATTTACAAGAACAACTGATTAGACGGATCGATAGCTTTATTCTACTTTTTCAGTCGAAGTTAGAAAGAATTCGCCAACAAATCGCGGCCAACAAAATGATCGGGCGGTTCAGATCCCTGTTTGCGCATTGGACCCGTGGCCTCAGGCGGCGGCTGGCCGGCGATCGATATCATCCTGAAGAACACTATATGCGTGGCCCCGGACCGAAGACGCGGGCCAAATTCGCAGGTAGCAAAAGCACGCCGGCATCATGAACCCAGCTGCGCCGCGCGGAGCCAATTCCGCACCGTCGCAACGGCCGCTTGGCGATACACGCGCGCCTGATGAAGGCGACGGCGTCGACACCTCGCCCGCTATCTCCGACAGCATCGCCAAGACCACCTGTTATATGTGCGCCTGCCGGTGCGGCATCGACGTCCACATCAAGGACGGCAAGGTGCGCTACATCAACGGCAACAAGGCCCATCCGGTTAACCGCGGCGTAATCTGCGGCAAGGGCAGCTCCGGCATCATGCAGCACTACAGCCCGGCGCGGCTGAAGAAGCCGCTGTTGCGCAGCGGCCTGCGCGGCTCGGGCGAATTCCGCGAGATCGAGTGGGAGGAAGCGTTTTCGATTGCGACCGGGCGGCTATCGCATATCCGCCGGACCGATCCGAAAAAGCTCGCCTTCTTCACCGGGCGCGACCAGTCGCAGTCGCTGACCGGCTGGTGGGCGAGCCAGTTCGGCACGCCGAACTTCGCCGCCCATGGCGGCTTCTGCTCGGTCAACATGGCGGCCGGCGGGCTCTACACGATCGGCGGCTCGTTCTGGGAGTTCGGCGAGCCGGACTGGGACAATACGAAATACTTCATGCTGTTCGGCGTCGCCGAGGACCATGATTCCAACCCGATCAAGATCGGCTTGGGTAAACTCAAGGCGCGCGGCGCCAAGGTGGTGTCGATCAACCCGTGCCGCACGGGCTACAACGCGATTGCCGACGACTGGATCGGGATCCGGCCGGGCACCGACGGCCTCTTCGTCTTCGCCCTCATCCACGAACTGCTCAAGGCAGGCCGCATCGATCTCGACTATCTGCTCCGCTACACCAACGCCCATGTGCTGGTCATCCAGGAGCCGGGCGCGGCGGACGACGGGCTATTCCTGCGCGACAGCGACAACAATCTTCTCGCGTGGGACAGAGTGGCGAAGACAACCGTCAACGCAGCCGATGCGGATGTGAAGCCGGCGCTGACCGGCAGCTTCACGTTCGCCGGCCGCCGCTGCGTGCCGGTGTTCCGGCTTATCGCCGACCGCTACATGGACGACAGCTACGCACCCGATGCGGTCGCGGCACGATGCGGCATTCCGGCCGACACCATCCGCCGGATCGCCGCCGAACTCGCCCACGTCGCCTTCGAACAGACGATCGAACTGCCGGTTGCGTGGACCGACTGGGCCGGACGGCGGCACGAGACGATCAAGGGACGGCCGGTGTCGATGCATGCCATGCGCGGCATCTCGGCCCACTCCAACGGCTTTCACTCCTGCCGCGCCATCCACCTGCTGCAGGTGCTGCTCGGCACGGTGGACGTGCCCGGCGGCTTCCGTTTCAAGCCGCCCTACCCGCGCTCGGCGCCGCCGGGACCGAAGCCGGCCGGCAAGGTGGTCAGGCCGATGACGCCGCTCGACGGCATGCCGCTCGGCTTCGTCTGCGGGCCGGACGATCTCCTGGTCGACGAGGCCGGCACGCCTTTGCGCATCGACAAGGCTTATTCCTGGGATGCGCCGCTCGCCGCGCATGGGCTGATGCATACGGTCATCCGCAATGCGTGGGCCGGTGACCCGTACCCAATCGACACGCTGATGATGTACATGTCGAACATGGCGTGGAATTCCTCGATGAACACCGTCGAGACCATTGCCATGCTCACCGACCATGACGAAGCGGGTAACTACAAGATCCCCTTCATCATCTATTCCGACGCCTATTATTCCGAGACGGTGCCGTTCGCCGACCTGGTGCTGCCCGACACCACCTATCTCGAACGTCACGACTGCATCAGCCTGCTCGACCGGCCGATCAGCCATGCCGACGGGCCGGGCGACGCGATCCGCCATCCGGTGGTCGAACCGGACCGAGATGTCAGGCCGTTCCAATCGGTGCTGATCGAACTTGGCGCTCGGCTTGGCCTGCCCGGCTTCGTCGAGGACGATGGCTCGGCCAGATATGCCGACTATGCCGACTACATCGTCAATCACGAACGCACGCCGGGCATCGGCCCGCTGGCCGGCTGGCGCGGCAAGGACGGCACTTCCGTCGGCAAGGGCGAAGTCAATCCCGACCAGTTGCAGCGCTACATCGGCAATGGCGGCTTCTGGCACCAGGATTTTGCTGAGGACCAGCGCTATTACAAGATGGCCAACCGCTCCTATCTCGACTTCGCAGAGCAGATGGGGTTCATCCCCAAGGCCGAGCCGATCGTGTTCCAGCTCTATTGCGAACCGATGCAGCGCTTTCGCCTCGCCGCGCGCGGTCATGGTCGCGTCCAGCCGCCCGAGAGCGAACGCCGGCGCATCGAGACCTATATGGATCCGCTGCCGTTCTGGTTTACCCCGTTCGAAGAGGCCGCCGTCGATCCGCATAAATACCCGCTGCATGCGCTGACGCAGCGGCCTATGCACATGTATCATTCCTGGGGCTCGCAGAATGCGTGGCTGCGGCAAATCACCAGCCAGAACCGCCTGTTCGTGCACCACAAGACCGCGGCAGATCTCAGTCTTGTCGACGACGACTGGGTGTGGATCGAAAGCATCAACGGTAGGGTTAAGGGGCAGATCAAGCTGGTCGACGGCGTCAATGCGGATACGGTCTGGACCTGGAACGCCATCGGCAAAAGGCGCGGCGCCTGGGGTCTGAAGGACAACGCTGCCGAGAGCAACCGCGGCTTCCTGCTCAACCACATTATCGGCGACCAGACATCGGCTGACGCGAAAGGCAAACGCTATTCGAATTCCGATCTGGTGACCGGCCAGGCGGCGTGGTTCGACCTCAGGGTACGCATTGTCAAATGCTCTGATGAGGAAGCCGGCTTCACCGAACCGCAATTCGAGCGTTTCAGCCAGCCGCCAAATGTCGAGCCTTCGCCCGACATCCTTCGCTTCGGCGCCGAGTTCCGCGTCCATAGGGAAGCCGTGGAATGACCTGCCTTCCCGCCCATACAGACAAGAAGCTTGGCCTAGTCATCGACCTCGACACCTGCGTCGGCTGCCAAGCCTGCGTCACCGCCTGCAAGGAGTGGAACACCGGCGGCCACATGGCGCCACTGACCGACATCGACCCCTATGGCGGCCGTGTCGACGGCGTCTGGTTCAACCGCGTGCACAGCTATGAGCACACGACCGAGGCGGGCGGGCGCACGGTCAACTTTCCGCGCTCCTGCCTGCATTGCGAGACGCCTGCCTGCGTCACTGTCTGCCCGACCGGCGCGTCCTACAAGCGGGCGTCGGACGGCATCGTGCTGATCGACGAAAGCAAATGCATCGGCTGCAAACTGTGCAGTTGGGCCTGCCCCTATGGCGCGCGCGAATTCGATACCGACGTCGGCGTGATGAAGAAATGCACGCTGTGCGTCGATCGCATCTACAACGACAATCTGGCCGAGGAAGACCGCGTGCCGGCCTGCGTTGCCGCCTGCCCGACCAGCGCCCGGCATTTCGGCGATCTCGGCGATCCCTCGTCGGCTGTCTCGCAACTGGTGGCGGAGCGTGGCGGCGTCGACCTGATGCCGGAGATGGGCTACAAACCGACCAACAAATATCTGCCGCCGCGCGCCCAGCGCGCCGCATGGGTGCCGGCGCCAAGGCTCGAGCCAGTCACGGCCGAAGGCGGTTTTCTCGGCTGGATCGACCGCATGCTTTCGAACTGACCAATGCATCCAGCCTTTTCCGTCGTCTTCTTCACAACTGCCACAGGAGCGGGCTACGGCCTGCTGGCGCTGCTTGGCGTGCTTGGCGGACTGGGTTTTATCCCGGCCCATTTCTGGCTCGGCCTTATCGGCATGGGGCTGTCGCTCGGCCTGATCGCCGCCGGCCTATTGTCCTCGACCGGCCATCTCGGCCGCCCCGAACGTGCATGGCGTGCCTTCTCGCAATGGCGCAGTTCGTGGCTGTCGCGCGAAGGCGTGGCTTCGGTGGCAACCTTCATTCCGGCCGGGTTGTTCGGCATCGGCTGGGTGTTCATCGGCCACACCGGAGGCTGGATGGCCATCGCCGGGTTTCTCGCAACTATCGGCGCAATCGTCACCGTCTGCACCACCGGCATGATCTATGCCTCGCTGAAGCCGATCGCGCAGTGGCATAGCCCGTATACGCTGCCGGGCTATCTCATCTTTTCGGCGATGACCGGCAGCGTGCTGTTGAACGCGCTGCTGCAGGCTTTCGCCATCAGCCCGACCGCCGTTGCGGTAGCCGCCCTGCTGCTGACCTTGCTCGGCTGGGGCTGGAAGCTGGCGACGTGGCGATACAATGACGCGCTGGAGATCGCGACCACCGCCAACACGGCGACAGGGCTCACTGGCGGCACAGTGCGCTCGCTGGAATGGCCGCACACCGAGGAGAACTACCTGCTCAAGGAAATGGGTTTTCGGATCGCGCGCAAACATGGCGCAAAGCTGCGGCTGATCACGCAGTTGCTGGCTTTCGCCTTGCCTGCCCTGCTGCTGCTTTCTGTCTTATTCGCTTTGCCCTGGCCATTCGCAGCGGCGCTGTCGGTGCTTGCGGCAATCGTCCAGTTCGCCGGCATGCTGGTCGAGCGCTGGCTGTTCTTCGCCGAGGCCAAGCACACCGTCACCCTCTATTACGGCCGGTAGAGCGTCCCGCCGTCAGGCGGCCCGTGCTCGTGGCGCCGCCGGCAAATCCTTAAGCAGGATTTCGATCGCGGCATCGATTACAGCTGTCCTGCGGTCGTGCGCGTAAAGGCCGTATTGGACCGTGAGCGGCTCGGGCAGGCCGGCTGACGTCTTCAGCACCCGCATCGAAGCGGTACGCACGGATTCGGGCGGAAGCAGTCCAACGCCCAGTCCGTTCTCGATCACGGCCTGAAGGCCGGTGACGCTCTGGCACGACAGGACGATCCGGTGCTCCCGACCGGCGGCAATCAGCGCCTCGATCATCCGCCTGCGCCAAGGGCAGGTTGCGCCGAAGGCGGCGAGATCGAGTGGCCGGTCATGGTCCAGCACATAGTCCTGGGCGCAGACCCACTGCAGTTCGACGTTCCATGTCGTCACGGCATCGGCCGCGACGACGGATGTCGGGGCAATCATGACATCCAGCGCATCCTCGCTCCACAGCCGTCCCAGCGCGACGCTGTGCTCGACCATCGCGTCGAGGCTGATGTCGGGATAGGTGCGATGCAGCCGCCCAAGCGCGGCCGAAAGCGCGGCCGTGGTGACCTCTTCGGCAAGACCAATACGCACGCCGCCTCCAATGCTAGCCTGCTGCAGACGCGCCACCGCTTCGTCGCCGAGAGCGAGGATGCGGGTCGCGTATCCCAGAAAGAGCTCTCCCGCCGCAGTCGGTACGACACCGCGGCCGGTGCGCTGGAACAAGTGCCGTTGGAGCAGGCCCTCCAGCCGGCGCATCTGCATGCTCATCGCCGATTGGGTCTTGCCGGTCTGCGCGGCGACCCTGCTCAGGCTACCTTGCCGGCAGACCGCGACATAGGTGCGGAGAAGGTCGAGGCCGATCTGCTCAGATATCATTTTGTTTGAACTCTGATGTCATAGGTATCAGTCTACAATGATATCTCGCCACGCGCTATCTCACACTCAAGAGAACAGCGCAGGGGAGAGAACCATGAAAGCGATCCGTGTTCACCGCCATGGCGGGCCAGATCTGCTCGCCTACGAAGATGTCGACATCGGCCAGCCCGGACCGGGCGAGGTGCGCGTGCGCAACCGGGCGGTCGGTCTCAACTTCGTCGACATCTATTTTCGCACCGGCGAATACGCGCCGCCCGCTCTGCCATTCATTCCCGGCAATGAAGGCGCCGGCGAAATCGTCGCCGTCGGTGAAGGCGTCAGCGGCTTCGCGCCTGGCGACCGAGTCGCCTATGTCGAGACCCTCGGCGCCTATGCCGAAGAACGCATCGTGCCGGCGCATTTCGTCGTGCATCTGCCCGACGCCATCGATTTCGAGACGGGCGCGGCCATGATGCTGAAGGGGCTGACGGCGCAATATCTGCTGCGTCGCACGTTTCGCGTCGAGGCGGGCCATACAATTCTGGTGCATGCCGCAGCGGGCGGCGTTGGCCTCATCCTGACGCAATGGGCAAAGCATCTCGGCGCCATCGTCATCGCCACGGTCGGTTCACCCGAAAAGGCCGAACTTGCGCGCGCCAATGGCTGCGACCATGTCATCGACTACAGCAAAGAGAATTTCGCCGCACGGGTGAAAGAGGTCACCAACGGCGAAGGCTGCCACGCCGTCTATGACGGCGTCGGCAACGCGACCTTCCCGGCCTCGCTCGACTGCCTGCGGCCGTTCGGCACCTTCGTCAGCTACGGCACAGCGTCGGGGTCGATCCCGCCATTCGACATCATGCTTTTGATGCAGAAGGGTTCGCTGTTCGCCACCTGGCAGTTGCTGTTCCATCATCTCGCCAGGCGTGAGGACGTTGTCGCCATGAGCGAGGATCTGTTCAGCGTTGTCCTCAGCGGCGCAGTGAAAATCCCGGTGCACACAAGCATGCCGCTTGCCGAAGTGGCGGAGGCGCATCGCCGGCTCGAAGCACGGCAGACGACAGGCGCAACCGTGCTTATACCGTAGAAACTCAGCCCGGCCGCAGCATCGAACCGGAAATGGCGAAGATGCGCGCGGCGCCCATCATATAGGCTATCAACGTCTCGCGGCGGAACAGGCCGGCATAGGCGCGGTCGAGCACGTTGAGCGAGCCGGTATAAGCGCCGAAGGCCGGCATGATCATGCGGCCGCCATCGCCGGCAAAGCAGCGCCGCCGCACCGAGCGGCCCTGCTGGACGATGCGGGCGCAAGGGTGAAGATGGCCGGCAACTTCGCCCTCGGTTCTTATCTTCGACGGCTCGTGGCGGAACAGCAGCGAGCCGATAGCGAGTTCGCGCACCGTCTCGCCGGGCAAATCCGCCGGCGCTTCCGGGTCATGGTTGCCGGCGACCCAGAACCAGTCGCGGCCGGCCATCAATGCTTCCAGCCGATCGCGGAAGGTTTGATGCATGCGCTCGGCGCCGCCGCCGTCGTGGAAGGAGTCGCCCAGGCTGATGACGATGGCCGGCTGGTAGTCCGCGATTACCGCCTGCAGCCGGAGCAGAGTGGCGCCGGTATCGTAGGGCGGGATCAGTGCGCCGCGCCTGGCAAAGGACGAGCCCTTTTCCAGATGCAGGTCGGAGACCGCGAGCAGCCTCAGATCGGGGAAATAGAGCACGCCGCGCGAATCACAGACCGCGCGCTCGCCCGCGATGCCGACAAAATCGGCCTCGGCGATCAGCGATGCCCGCGCCAGCGAAAAATTCATTCCTCAACCATCCCAGGACCCATGGCTTCCTCGACCAAAGTCGCGGCATCCATCAGCAGCGTTTCGTCGGCCTCGCCATTCACCGGCATCTTGCCGATTTCGAGCATGATCGGCACGGCCAGCGGCGATATCTGTTCGAGTGCCTTATGCACGATTCGACCCTGGATACGCGAGAGCATGTCGGCAAGTCTGCTGACATCGAGCAGACCGGTCGCCGCGTCGGCGCGCGTCGCCTGCAGCAGGATGTGGTCGGGCTCATGGCTGCGCAGCACGTCATAGATCAGATCGGTCGAGACGGTGACCTGACGGCCGCTTTTCTCCTGTCCCGGGTGGCGCTTCTCGATCAGGCCTGAAATCAGCGCGCAGTTGCGGAAGGTGCGCTTGAGCAGCCAGCTGTCGGCCAGCCAAGCCTCGAGGTCGTCGCCCAGCATGTCCTGGTCGAACAAAGCGCCAAGCGAAGGTTTCCGCGATTTGAACATCGCGCCCATATCGCCCAGCGACCAGATGGCCAATGCGTAGTCGGTGGCGACGAAGCCAAGCGGCCTGGCGCCGGCCCTGTCCAGCCGGCGGGTGAGCAGCATGCCGAGCGTCTGGTGGGCCAGTCTGCCCTCGAATGGATAGGCCACGAGATAGTGACGGTTGCCGCGCGGAAAGGTTTCGATCAGCAGGTCGTCGCGTTTGGGCAATACCGATTTGTCGGCCTGGAACCGCAGCCAGTCCGATACCTGCTCCGGCAGCTTCTTCCAGCGCTGCGGGTCGTCCAGCATGGCGCGCACCTGCTCGGCGAGGTAAGTCGAAAGCGGAAATTTGCCGCCGCCATAATAAGGCACCTTGGCGTCGCTTCCCGGCGCATTCGAGACGAAGCATTCGTTCTCGCGGATGCCTTCGAAGCGCAGCACTTTGCCGGCAAACATGAAGGTGTCGCCATGCGTCAGCGTTTCGAGGAAGGCCTCCTCGATCTTGCCCAGAGCCCGGCCGCCGTGCGAAGCCGAGCCTTTGCTGCCGGCCTTGACGTAACGCACATTGAGCGCCGGCACCTCGATGATGGTGCCGACGTTCAGCCGATATTGCTGCGCGACGCGGGGATTGGAGACCCGCCACATGCCGTCCTTGTTGAGGCGGATGCGGGCGTAGCGCTCGTAGTTCTTCAGTGCGTAACCGCCGGTGGCGACGAAATCGATGACGCGGTCGAATGTCGGCCGGTCGAGGCTGGCATAGGGCGCTGCTGTCAGCACTTCCTCGTAGAGATCGTCGGCGCGAAACGGCGCCCCGCAGGCGCAGCCCAGCACATGCTGCGCCAGCACGTCCAGCCCGCCATCGACCAGCGGCGGCGTATCCTGGGCGCCGAGGTAGTTGGCGTCCAGCGCTGCCCGGCACTCCAGCACCTCGAAACGATTGGCCGGGATCAGGATCGCCTTCGACGGCTCGTCCATGCGGTGATTGGCGCGGCCGATGCGCTGCGCCAGCCGGCTGGCGCCCTTGGGCGCGCCGACATGGACGACCAGATCGACATCGCCCCAATCGATGCCAAGGTCGAGCGTCGAGGTGGCGACGATGGCACGGAGCGCGTTTTCCCCCATCGCCTTCTCGACGCGTCGGCGCTGGGCGACATCGAGCGAGCCGTGATGCAGCGCGATCGGCAAGGTATCCTCGTTGACCCGCCACAATTCCTGAAACAGCAGCTCGGCCTGGCTGCGAGTGTTGACGAACAGCAGGGTGGTCTTGTGGCGCTTGATCTCGCGATAGATTTCCGGCGTCGCATAGCGCGCCGAATGGCCGGCCCATGGCACGCGCTCTTCCGAATCGAGGATCGAGATTTCGGGCTTCGCGCCGCCGGTGACGACGATGAGTTCAGCCATGTCTCCCGGTGGATTCTGGCTGACCAGCCAGCGCCGCAATTCGTCGGGCTCGGCCACCGTTGCCGACAGACCGATCGTCTGCAGGCCGGGCACGATGCTGCGCAGCCGCGCCAGCCCGAGCGCCAGCAGATGGCCGCGTTTCGATGTCACCAGCGAATGCAGCTCGTCGAGCACGACATAGCGCAGATCCTCGAAGAAGCGCCCGGCATCGCCCGCCGCAATCAGCAGCGCCAATTGCTCGGGCGTGGTGAGCAGGATATCGGGCGGCGCCAGCTTCTGGCGCTGTCGCTTGTGGGAAGGCGTGTCGCCGGTGCGCGTCTCGATGGTGACGGGCAGGCCGATCTCCTCCACCGGCTTGCCGAGGTTGCGCTCGATGTCGACGGCCAGCGCCTTCAGCGGCGAGATGTAGAGCGTATGGATGCCGCGCCGTGCCATACCGGCTTTGCGTCTGGGGCGGTTGGCCAGTTCGGTCAACGATGGCAAGAAGCCGGCCAGCGTCTTGCCGGCGCCGGTCGGTGCGATCAAGAGCACCGATTGCCCGGCTTGAGCCTTCGCCAGCAGCTCGATCTGGTGAGCGCGCGGCGACCAGCCTTTTTCGCCAAACCATCTGATGAATGGCTCGGGCAGAAGGACGGCGGCATTCTGTTTGGCAAGGCGCGGCTGCTCGGTCACGCGAAAGAGTTAGCGCGATGGCGCGCGATCGCCAAGGAAAATCGGAACAAAAGGTGATCGGGTGAGCTATCCCTCGCCGCGTTTACGGGGAGAGGATGCCGGCAGGCAGGTGAGGCGCAGCGCGACCTTTCAGTCGCTGGCGTCGCCCCTCATCCGTCTTCGGGCACCTTTCCCCGTGAACGGGCGAGGAAGAGGCGCTAGGGCCGCCGAAACCCAGTCGGCCCGCCATACAGATACCCAATCCGATCAACCGCATCCTTCAGCCCTTCGCGCGAGACCAGCATGGTGTGGCCGTTGGCGTGGATCATTGTCTCGGCGTCGGTCATGATCGCGACATGGCCCTTCCAGAACACCAGGTCGCCGCGTTTCAGTCCGGCATAATCGAATCCCGGATCGAGCGGCTCGCCGAGGCCTGCCGCTTGCATGTCGGAATCACGCAGCACATTGCGGCCGGCCATGCGCATGGCCAGTTGCACGAGGCCCGAACAGTCGATGCCGAAGCCGGAGGTGCCGCCCCAGAGATAGGGCGTGCCGAGAAACATCTCGGCGACCGAGACATAGTCGGCGGCGATGTCACTGACCGGGCAAATATGGCCGGCGATCAGCGCCTCGCTGGAGGGCAACAGCGCATAGTGCGTGCCGCGCGTTTCGGCGGCACCGGTTACCGTCACCGTCGAGCCCATCGACAATTGGCCGCTGATCGGGAAGCGCAGATCCGGGCCAGGATAGAGGAAGGTGCGCGGCGCCGTGACGATGTGGGTTGGCGCATGCTCGCGTGCGCCCAGCATGGTGGCGCCGACATAGCCGACATAGCCGTCGCGTTCGGCCTGGACCCAGGCCCAGCCCTCGGCTTCCTCGAAGACAAGCACATCGTCGCCGAACAGTACCTGCGTGTTGACGCCGGCATCCGGGCGCGGTGCCTTGCGCACGTCAGCCACGGAGGCCGTGATCCGAGCCGGACGGCCGGTGACGAAGCGGTCGGCCGAAACCTCCCCTTTCAGCCTTGCATCGGCGAGGTCGGAACGGAAGGCGTGGAGGCGGGCATCCCTGGCAGTCAAATCGGTACTCGCTCTAATTCATGGATTGATCAGATGGGCAGTTCATGAGCCCTGGCAACGATACCATCCCCGAAGCGCTCGACAAAGAGCGCGCCTTCGACCGTGCGCCGGATCAGCACATTGCGCTTGTCGAGCTCGTCGCGATGGCGTGACACCAGTTTCAGCGCACCCATCGTGTCGAGCGCGCGGGTGATAACCGGCTTGGTGACATTGAGGCGGGCGGCTAGACCGCGCACCGTGTGCGGCGGCGGGTCGAGATAGATGGTGAACAGGATCGCCGTCTGGCGCATGGTGAGATCTGGCGCGCCGGCGCGCACCTGCGACAGCATCACCTGCTGCCACAGCCGCATCGCCTGGCTCGGACGCATCGAAATCGACATCGCCCGAGCATGACGGCAAATTGTTTCGGTTCCGTTTCAGTTTTGGTGGCCGTCTCAGGGCGTCAGGCATAGCGCCTCGAAATGACCCGCTCCAGTGCACGGATGCCTTGCGCCTCTCCGCCGGCGGGTCCGTAGGGGCGATCGGACGGGTTCCAGGCGAAGATGTCGAAGTGCGCCCAGCCCGTTGTCCGTTCGACAAAGCGCTTGAGGAAAAGCGCCGCGGTGACCGAACCGGCGAAGCCGTCGGTGGTGACGTTGTTGATGTCGGCGATCTTCGACGCCAGCCTGGCGTCATAGGGCCGCCACAACGGCATGCGCCACAACGGATCCTCGACGGCCACCGAGGCCGCAGCCAGTTCGGACGCCAGCGCTTCGTCGCCAGTGTAGAAAGGCGGCAGATCGGGACCGAGCGCGACACGCGCTGCCCCGGTCAGCGTCGCCATGTCGATCAGCAGTTCCGGCTCCTCGTCATCGGCCAGCGCCAGCGCATCGGCCAGCACCAGCCGCCCTTCGGCGTCGGTGTTGCCGATCTCGACGGTGAGGCCCTTGCGGCTGGTCAGTACATCTCCAGGCCGGAAGGCGTTGCCGGCAATCGAATTCTCGACCGCCGGGATCAGGACGCGCAGCCGGATCTTCAGCCCGGCAGCCATGATCATCGAGGCCAGGCCCAGCACATTGGCGGCGCCGCCCATATCCTTCTTCATCAAGAGCATGCCCGACGACGGTTTGATGTCGAGGCCGCCAGTGTCGAAACAGACACCCTTGCCGACCAGCGTCACCTTCGGCGCGCCTTCCGGTCCCCAAACCATGTCGATCAGTCGCGGCGCTCCGACCGAGGCGCGGCCGACCGCATGGATCATCGGGAAATTCTGCTTCAGGAGATCATCGCCCTTGATCACCGACACCTCGGCCTTGTGAGTGGCCGCCAGGGTCCGAACCGCCTTCTCCAACTCGTCCGGTCCCATGTCGCTGGTCGGCGTGTTGACCAGGTCGCGCGCCAGGAAGACGCCGTCGGCGATGCCCCGGACACGTCCTGGATCTACGCCGAGCGGCAGCGCGAAACGCAGCGCCTTGCCTGATTTCTTGCCGTAGCGAGTGAAGACGTAACCACCGAGCACCAAGGCTATGACCGCGAGTTCCGGCTCGGCTGGAGCGGCGGCAAAATGCCAGTCGCCTTCCGGCAAGGCTCTCGCCAGCATGCCGACGGCCAGCGCGCCCTCGCCGTCACCGACGCCGAACAAGGCGCCAGCAAGGGAACCGTTGTCGCCCGGGACGGCGAGCGTCCTGCCGGCTTCGCCGGAAAAGCCGTTGGCGGCCGCCCATGCGATCGTGGAAGGCGAAAGCCCCAAGGCCTCCAGTCCATCCCTCGCGACCAGATGGATCGGCAAGGCAGTGTTTAGTGTCTCGACGAGTTCGACGGGCATTCGATGGTCTCCGGGAGGCTTGCAGATCGTCCTCAGTCAAGTGACAGGGACGTCGAATGATTTCAACATCTATACACAGAGCCGGGCATGGGACGTGCCAGGTCAGTGGCTTTCGGCGGGCCGTTCACCGATCCGACGGCTCGCTTTTTAACTGTCCGTTAGGGTTAACAGAATATTTCTGCAGGGATGAAGATGGCCACGTGAATGGCCACGCCCAGAATGGAGAGCCCCGTGCCGATGCCCACCAGCCGAAGGATGAACGTCACGGGCAAACGGTTGGTCACCACAGCGCTGCTGATGGCGCTGGCGGCCGGTGCTGCGGGGTGCGGAACCAGCAAGCTCACGACCGGCTCGATCGGGCGCACCAGCGGCAAACCGCTGGAAACCATGTCGGCCAGCGAGTTGCACGGGGCGACCGGGCGGCTCGGCGAATCCTACGCAAAGAACCCCAACGACAAGCGGCTGGCGACAAATTTTGCGGCGGCGCTCCAGATGGACGGCGATGCCGACCAGTCGCTTGCCGTGATGCGCAAGCTGGCGATCGCCTACCCCAAGGATCGCGACGTGCTTGCCGCCTACGGCAAGGCGCTGGCCGCCAACGGCCAGTTCGAGCCGGCGCTCGACGCCGTGCGCCGGGCGCAGACGCCGGAATATCCGGACTGGCGGCTGATGTCGGCCGAGGCCGCCATTCTCGACCAGCTTGGCCAGAAGGATGAAGCGCGCCAGAACTACCGCAAGGCGCTGGACCTCAAGCCGAACGAACCCTCGATCCTTTCCAATCTCGGCATGTCCTATGTGCTGGAAGGCGATCTGCGCACCGCCGAGACCTATATGCGCTCGGCAGCCCAGCAACCGAATGCCGACAGCCGGGTGCGCCAGAACCTTGCGCTGGTCGTGGGACTGCAGGGCCGCTTCGACGAGGCCGAGAAGATCGCCTCGCAGGAGCTTTCGCCGGAACAGGCGCAAGCCAATGTAGCCTATCTTCGCCAGATGCTTGCCCAGCAGAACGCCTGGAGCCAGCTCAAGGATCAGGACAAGGCAAAGGCGGCGACCAACTGAGCGCCGCATGGGCGCCGGCTCCGCACAGCGCAAAATCCGTCCACGCATCAACGCTGAAAACCAAGAGCCGCACTGCATTGGCAGTGCGGCTCTTTGTATGGCTGCAACGAGGCCTACTGGCTTGAGGAATTGTGCTGGTCGCCGAAGATGCCGCGCTGGCTGACCTGAATGCCGGCTGGGCCCAGAATGATGGCGAACAAAACCGGCAGGAAGAACAGGATCATCGGCACGGTAAGCTTCGGCGGCAGGGCGGCGGCCTTCTTCTCGGCTGCATTCATGCGCATGTCGCGGCTTTCCGCGGCCAGCACGCGCAATGCGTGCGCCACGGGTGTGCCGTAGCGTTCCGCCTGGACCAGTGCCTGGGACACTGACTTCACCGATTCCAGGCCGGTACGAGCCGACAGGTTTTCATAAGCCTGCTTGCGTTCCTGCAGGTAAGAGAGTTCGGCATTGGTCAGCACGAATTCCTCCGCCAGCGCCACCGATTGCGAACCGATCTCCTCGGAGACCTTGCGCAAGGCAGCCTCGACCGACATGCCCGACTCTACGCAGATCAGCATCAGGTCGAGCGCATCCGGCCACGCCGCCTGGATCGACTGCTTGCGCTTGGCGGCACGATTGTTGACGTAAAGGATCGGCGCGTAGAAGCCGGCGTAGGCGACGAGAATGCAGACGAACAGTTTCGCGAAGGCCGGCCGGTCAGGCAGTCCGCCGAGCACGAACAGATAGATCGCTGCCAGCGCGAAACCCACAAACGGCAGGATCAGGCGGAAAAACAGGAAGCGCGTCAGCGGGTTTTGGCCACGAAAGCCCGCCACCTTGAGCTTCTGCAACGTGCCCTCATCGGCCAACGCACGCCGCAGGTCGAGCCTGTCGACGATGTTGCGCATGCCGATCGACTGCTCTTCGCGCAGCCCCTTGCGGCGGCGATCGGCTTCGTTGGCAAGCCGCGAGCGCTGCTTGGCGCGCAATTCGTCACGCTCCAGCGCCACCGATTTCATGCGCGCCTTGAGCTGATTGCCGCCAAGCGCCGGCAGCAACGTGAAGACGGTCGCGAACACCGCAACGCCGACCAGCAATGCGATCAGGAAGGCAGGATCGGTCAGCGATTTTACGACTTGGTCGGTCATCCGTTTTCAGTCTTTTCGTTCGAGCTTTCCAAGGTGGGCCTAAACTTCAAAGTTCATCATCTTGCGCATCACCAGAATGCCGATCGACATCCACACGCCGGAACAGCCAAGGATCAGATTGCCGGTGCTGGTGGTGAACAGCGGCATGATGTAGTTCGGGCTCGACAGATAGACGAGAAGGGCGACGACAATAGGCAGCGCGCCGATGATGACGGCCGACGCCTTCGCTTCCATGGACAGCGCCTGGACCTTGGCCTTCATTTTCTTGCGATCGCGAAGCACGCGCGAAAGGTTGCCTAGCGCCTCGGAGAGATTACCGCCGGCCTGTGACTGGATCTGGATAACGATTCCGAAGAAACTTGCCTCGCTGCACGGCATGGTCTCAGCCATGCGCAAGGTGGCGTCGGGGATGGACATGCCAACCTGCTGCGAATCGACGATCCGGCGGAACTCGGTCTTGACCGGCTCCGGCGATTCATTGGCGATCAGGCGAATGGCGTCGTTGAGCGGCAGGCCGGATTTGACGGCGCGCACGATGATGTCGAGGGAGTTGGGAAATTCGTTGAGGAACGCCTTGACCCGGCGCGCGCGGCGAAACGAGACGAACCAGCGCGGCAGGCCGAGCGCGCCGGCCAGAAGCGTACCCGGCAGGACAAGTAGCGGCGCGCCGGCGAGATAGGCGAGCACCGTCAGCGCGATGCCGCAAATGACGGAGTAGATATAGAAACGCTCGATCGAGACCTGCATGCCGGCCTGACGAATCTGGGCCTTCAACGGCGGCTTCTTGACGGCGAGTTCGTTGGTTTTCTGCTTTTCGTCGAGCTGTTTCAGCGTGTCCTGGACAGATTTACGCCGCTTGACCGCCTCCGCGACACGGTCGCGCGAAGCCTTGACGACCGAACGATCGGTCTCGGCGGCCTTGATCGTCTCGAGCCGCTTGCCGGCCTGCTTCTCGTTGCTCATCTTGGTGAACAGGAAGGCATAGGCGACCGCACCGGCGCTGAAGCCGGCGAGCACGATGAACGCCAGTACGGTGGTATCAATTCCGAACATCGACCTCAGTCCCCACGCCTCGATATGCGTTAGTCAGCGCGTTTCTCCATCGATTCCAGAGCATTGGCGAGGCGCTGTTCCTCGCCATAGTAGCGGGCGCGATCCCAGAAATGCGGACGGCCGATGCCGGTCGACACATGCTCGCCAAGCAGCCTTCCGTTCGAGTCCTCGCCCTTGATGTTGTAGAGCACGATGTCCTGCGTGATGATGACGTCACCTTCCATGCCGATCACCTCGGTGATGTGGGTGATGCGGCGCGAGCCGTCGCGAAGGCGTGCTGCCTGGATGATGACATCGACGGAGCCGACGACGATTTCACGCACGGTCTTCTGCGGCAGCGAATAGCCGCCCATGGCGATCATCGATTCGATACGGTTCAGGCATTCGCGCGGGCTGTTGGAGTGGATCGTTCCCATCGACCCGTCATGGCCGGTGTTCATCGCCTGCAGCAGGTCGAAAACCTCCGGTCCGCGCACTTCGCCGACGATGATGCGTTCGGGCCGCATGCGCAAGCAGTTCTTGACCAGGTCGCGCATGGTCACCTCGCCTTCGCCCTCGAGATTGGGCGGGCGGGTTTCGAGACGTACCACGTGCGGCTGCTGCAGTTGCAGTTCGGCCGAGTCCTCGCAGGTGATGACGCGTTCCTCGCGGTCGATATAGTTGGTCAAGCAGTTGAGCAGCGTCGTCTTGCCGGAGCCGGTACCGCCGGAGATGACGATGTTGCAGCGGACGCGGCCGATAATCTTGAGTATCTCGGCGCCCTGCGGCGAGATGGCGCCGAACTTGACCAGCTGATCGAGCGTCAGCTTGTCCTTCTTGAACTTGCGGATGGTGAGCGCGGTGCCGTCGATGGAGAGCGGCGGCGCGATCACGTTGACGCGAGACCCGTCAGGAAGACGAGCGTCACAGATCGGGCTCGATTCGTCGACGCGGCGGCCAACCTGGCTGACGATGCGCTGGCAGATGTTGAGCAGCTGCTGATTGTCGCGGAAGCGGATGCCGGTCTGTTCGACCTTGCCGTTGACTTCGATGTAGACGTTCTTGGAGCCGTTGACCATGATGTCGGCGATATCGTCGCGGGCGAGCAGCGGCTCCAGCGGCCCGTAGCCTAGCACATCGTTGCAGATGTCGTCGAGCAACTCTTCCTGCTCGGCGATCGACATTGCGAAATTTTTGATGGCGATGATGTCGTTGACGATATCGCGGATTTCCTCGCGCGCGCTCTCGGGATCGAGTTTCGCAAGTTGCGACAGGTCAATGGTGTCGATGAGCGCGGAGAAGACCTGGCTCTTGGTGTCGTAGTAGGTTTCGCTTTTTTCGCGCTGGATCTTTTTTGGCGGCTCCGGCGCCATCGACGGCGCCTCAACGGCACGGCGAGTTGGCGGCGTTGCCAGCGCTCCCGGCGGCGGCGCTGCCGGGGGTCGGGCAAGTACCGCCATGTCCGCAGGCGTTGCAGCAGCCGGCGCCGCTGACGCTGGCTGACGGAACTCCGGGGTGAACCGGCCGCCGTCGTCGGAGCCTCTTTTTCCAAACATGATCGACTACCAATTTCGCTTGAGAAGCGTCATTTCTTGTTACGCGAGAGCTTACCGAGGAGGCCGCCAAGGCCTGCCTTCTTCCTGGCCTTGATTTCGCTGCGACCGGTCAGCACGTGCGCGATTTCGTTGATCATGCCGACGACCGGGCTCTTGGGATCCATCTCGCCCAGCATGCGGCCGTTGTTCGCGGCATTTCCAAACAACAACGGGTCGAAGGCGATGACCGACATCGGCGTGAGGCTGAGCGGCTCGGCGAAGTCGGAAGCGGAAATCTCGGGCCTTTTCGGCACGCCGGCCTGATTGATGATCAGTTTCGGCGGCGGATCGTTCGGGCGAAGCCGCGTCAGCATATCGACCAGATTCTTGGTGTTGCGCAGATTGGCCAATTCCGGCGTCGCAGTGATGACGATCTCGTCGGCCTTGATCAGTGTGTTCTTGGTCCAGCCCGTCCAGATATGGGGGACGTCGAGCACCAGCAGCGGCACGCTGCGCTGGGCGGTATCGATGAGTTGCGTGAAGGCATCGGGATCGAAATCATAGACACGTTCGAGGGTGGAGGGCGCGGCGAGCAGCGACAGATGTTCGGCGCACTGGGCAAGCAGACGGTCGAGATAAACCTCGTCGACGCGTTCGGGCGAAAACACGGCCTCGGCGATGCCTTGCGCAGGGTCCTGGTCGAAGTTTATGTTGGCCGTCCCGAAAGCCAGGTCGAGATCGGCGACGACCACTTCCGACTTGAACAGCGATGACATCGCCCACGCCACATTGTGGGCGATGGTCGAGGAGCCGACGCCACCCTTGGCGCCGACGAAGGCGATCGAGCGGCCGATCGGCTCGGCTTCCGGATCGACGAAGATCGACGAAACCACCGAGACAATATCGGCCATCGACACGGGCGCGATGACGTATTCGGAAATACCGAAGCGGATGAGTTCGCGGTAAAGACCGACATCGTTGTAGTGGCCGATCACCACGACTTTAGAGGAGGGATCGCAATATTCTGAAAGCTGGGCAAGCTGCTCCAGCAACTGCTTCGGTTCGCTGCGCGACTCCAGAAGGATGAGGTTCGGCGTCGGCGCGGATTGGTAGAATTCGATCGCCGTGGCGATGCCGCCCATATGCACTTTCAGATGCGCCTTGGCCATGCGGCGATCCTCGCCGGCCCGCTCCACCGGATGCGCGACACCTTCCGTCTCGCAAAATGCCTGGATGGAAATACGCGGAACCGGCCGCAGCGCCTGCATCGCGGCAATATCCAATTGCGAGCTGTCGCCGCCGTCTACGGGCGTATCGTAGGCAAGATTGCTCATTGTCATGCTCTTTTCCGTGACTTCTCTTCCGGTCTCTACGCGGGACCGGCGCTCCTAGTACGTCACTTCCGAATTGCCGAGGAACTCGTCCGAAATACCTCTGCCGCGGTAGACGTCGATCACCGCGCCGCGGTTCTCGGCGTCGATGTCGGACGACTTTCTTGGCCCGAGCAGATCGGTCGGATTGGCGAGTTGCGCGGCGAGGTTGTTTTGAGACGAGCAGCCGTAATCGGCGTAGTGCTTGTTTTCGGAGGTTTCGAGGATGTCTTCGGGCCAGCGCCCGCATTTGTCGGTCTGGGCTCTCACCGAAATATAGGAAACGCGGATAGGCGCCGACGCTTCCGGGGAAACCGACTGGTAGGAGGTCACCACGATCCGGTTTAGCTTGATGCCGCTGGCAACCGCCAGCCTTGCGAAATCGCGCGCCGCGGCAGTCGCCGCGACCTCATTAGCCGAGCCGATCGGGGTTGCGATCGTCAGCGCCGGGGCAGCGCTCTTGTCGTAACCGTCGAGGAAGCCCAGAAGCGTGTCGCGCTGCGAGCCGGTCATGCCGCGATCGCCGGCGCCGACCGGGAGGTCGAGCTTCTGATTCTTCTCAGCAATTACGATCGGATGCGTGGTGCGATAATCATCGGGAATCGCCCCAACCGTGATGCTGTCGCGCTTAGCGCAACCGGCAAGCGAGGCGGCGATCGCGACCGCCAGGATCGGCATTGCCGATCGGCGGATCCGGCCACGGCCAGACCATGCCGTTGCGGCAATCGCCAGTACCTTTGATGCTGACTGAGACATGTCCGCTTCCCCGCTTACTTGTAGATGAAGCCGACAACGCCGTGGTAGCGGCCGTTGGGCTTGTCGGTCTGCATGGTGCCGTAGACGCGGTTGACGCGGCCAAGGAACATGGCCGGACCATCGCCGGCGGCATTGAAATTGTCGTCCGGCTTAGCCAGGTCGTTGCGCGCCACCGGCCGAGCCAGATAAGGCGTGATGATGATGACCAGTTCAGTTTCATTGCGGACGAAATCGCGGCTGCGGAATAGCGTGCCGAGCACCGGGATCTTGGTCAGGCCGGGCAAGCCCGATACAGCCTGGCGGACGTCGTCGCGAACGAGGCCGGCAATCATCATCGAACCGCCCGACGGCAATTCGACGGTGGTGTCGGCAAGTCTCTTGCGGATCGACAGAAGCGTCAGGCCGGGCAAGCTGCCGCCGCCTTCCAGGGTGGTAGCACCTTCCGAGGTCGGCTCCGAAACCGATGTTCTGACCTTGAGGCTGATCCGACCCGCCGACAGCACAACGGGCTGGAACTCGAGGCCTATGCCGTATTCCAGCTTTTCGTTGGTGTAGGTGACCTGGCCGGTCTGGTTGTCGGTCGAAACGTTGTTCGTACGTGCCGTGATGAGATTGAATTCGCCGCCGACCCTGAACGTTGCCTTCTCGCCCGAAACCGCGGTGAGGGTCGGTTCTGCAAGCGTCTTCATGACGCCGCTTTGCTCCATGGCATTGATGTAGGCTTTGAGGCCACTGCCGCCCAAGTTAAAGCCTGAATTCTGCGAAAGCGGCTTTCCCAAACCGTAGTTGGGCGAACTCAGCGCACCGTAAGCGATGCCGTCCATGCTGCCGCTGCCAACCATGTTGACGCCGAGCTGCTTCATCACCGAGCGGCTGACTTCGGCCACGGTCACCTTCAGCGTCACCTGGTCGTCGCCGATGATCTGTAGCAGGTTGACGATCTTCGAGACCCGGCGTTCGGCATCCGGGTTGTTGATGTCGACGCCGCCATTGGCATTGCCGCCGGCCGCGGTCTGCGAATACTGGCCCGTCGTCGCTTCACCTCCGGACACGAAGATGGTTGCCAGATCGACGGCGCGCTTGGCATCGAGCGGCGTATCCACCGTCCCGGTCAGGACGACGTTGTCGTTCAGCAATTCGACCTTGATCTCGGCATTCGGAAGGAAGCGCTTGAGGTAGTCTTCCAATCCGGCGACGTCGCGTTCGACGGCCAGATCCAGGCTGGCAATCTGCTCGCCATTGGGACCGAAGACGAAGATGTTGGTTTCGCCCACCGACTTGCCGAACAGATAGATGCGCCTTGCGGTGCGGGTCACCGCATCGGCGACCGCGGGATTGGCGACAAGGATGTCGTAGGCGTCGCTCGGCAGATCGATGACGACCGATTTGTTGAGGCCGAGCTTGACACGTTGCGTGGCGGTCGAGGCCGTGACCCCGACGCTCTTTCCGGCGGCCTTGGCGTCGCCGAGGCCACTTGCATGGGCTCCGAGGAAAAGCAGGCCGACGGCTGCAGCCATGGTGACCGGCAGTTTAGCGACTAACCTCATTTCCTTGCCCCTACTTCGGAAACTTCGCCCGATTTGATCAACCGCACCGTTCCGCGCCGCCCACTGCCGGAAACGAGGTAGTCGGCTTCATCGGTACCCTTTTCCTTGTTGTCGGTGATCGAGCGCAGCGCCAGCGTCAGGCGATCGGCCATCTGCTGGGCGACGGTTATGATCTCGGCCTGCTGCGGCGTCAGCTCCAGCGTCGCCGTCTGTCCGACCCTGGTCTTCTTGCCTTCCTCGTCCTCCTGGATGGTCTGATCGATCGCCAGGACGCGGATGTTCTTGAGGATGGTCTCGGTGGTGAATCCGCTGCCGCCGTTGCCGGTGTCGGATCTGCGGGTCATGATGACGTCGACAAAATCGTTGGGCAGGATGAACCCGCCTGCCGACGTGTCAGCCGAGATCGCGGTGGCGACGGCACGCATGCCGGTGGGCAGGATCGAAGACATGAAGCTTTGCCCCTCGCCGATCAGCTTGGAGCGCCGCAGCGGCTCACCGGTGTACATCGCCATGCGGGCGACGGAGCCCTTCAGTTTCTCCCGCGCTTCGGGTTCGGCGGCACGGGTGATGAAATTCGCATTGATGCCATCGGACGGCCAGGACTCCCAGCTGAGATTGTTCTCAAGTGGGCTGCCCATCGGCACGTCGCCGGAAAGCACGAGCACATCCTGCAAGGCAATGGCCGGCGCCTGCGGGGCATCGGCGACGACCTGCTGGGGCGGGACCGCCACCATATTCTTGGCAACATAACCTGCACCACCCGCCGCAGCCACCGCCACGCCCAGAATAATCAGTCGGGATGCTGGCATCTGTCCGAACCCTCGCCTTTAGGCAACCACCTAGCCAGGCCGGACTTTGCAGCGGCAATCGTCAAAACAAGGTTAATGCAATGCTTACGATCGTGATTAATTTAAGGTTTATATAAATTGGACGGACCCGTGCTCGGACGACAGAAAGGGCGACCAGCGGCCTCTTTTCAGACCGATGTCGGAGCGGCAAAGGTTGCTTGCTGTTTCAGTTCGCCAGCTTTGCCAGTGCCCAAACCATCAGGGGTGAATCCGGATAGGTCAGCAGCCCGCCAATGCCGAGTGCAATGCCGTAGGGAACGCCAGTCGTGTCGTCGGCGAAATGGCGCAGGAATAGATTGTGGCTGGTGTAAATCGCCAGCGGCGATTTCCGGTAGAGAAGGATGGCGAGCGTCAGCAGTCCGCCGATGAACGTCGATATCACGAGATACTCGACAAGGTGAATGTTGAACCCCATCCAGACGGCGGTGCCGGCGAGCAGCTTGGCGTCGCCGCCACCCATGCCGCCGAGTGCAAACAGACCGAACGTCACGGCCAGCACCAGGCCGCCGGCGGCGAAATGCCAGCCATAGGTTGCCCAGTCCATGGCCGTCAGCGGCGCAACCAGCGCAAACACCGCCAGCAGCAGCACCGGTACGCGGTTGGCGATCGTCATCGACAGCATGTCGGAGATCGCGGCGAAGAGCATGCAAAAAGGAAAGATGACGAAGATCAACGCTTCGAGCATGGGCGCGACACCCTGTTGCCAACTGTATCCAGCCTCAGCCTAGACATATATGATTAACGATCGATGAGACTGGGTTACTCAAAACCACCCGACGCGATGAAATAAGGGCCGCCAGTCAGGCGGCCCCTATCTCTAAGGCAACCAGGGTATTACGAACCACTCACCTTACCGGCGATGGCGATGAACTTGTTGTTCAGGGCGTTGCCGAGCTGACCAGCGCCAAAAATGATGGCAAGCGCGATGAGAGCGGCGATCAGACCGTATTCGATAGCGGTCGCGCCGGATTCGTCCTTCGCGAAACGTGCGATGAGATTAGACATTCGAGAGCTCCTACTCCACGTGTTACAGCACTTCCGTCAACTTCTGTGGTGGTTGATCGGATGCTGCTAATCTACGGAGAAGCTCTTTCAATCGGCTTAATAAACAGCCTTACCGATTCCTTTCCCGCTTCGAACAGCTTGCGTGGTTAACCGTAAACTAAACGCTGGACAGTAGCTCGCCTGCCCGTGAAAAGCTGTAATTTCACGGCTATCGGCAGGACGCATTGTTATATCAGCTGGCAGCAAGATTGGAGCGAATACCCGGCGCCGGTCAAGGGTTTAACCGTTGGTTCACCAATCTCCTTCATGTTCCGTGAACAAGTTTTGCCGCTGTGGAGCGCCTTGATGACCGCCATGAAATCGTCATTCCTGCTTGTCGCGCTTCTCGCCGTCCCGGCTTTCGTGCTGCCGGCCAAGGCCGGAGCCGGCATTGAAGTGACGATGAACCAGGCCAAGATCGTCAAACTGACACGCCCCGCCGACACCATCGTCGTCGGCAATCCGGCGATCGCCGACGCCTCCGTCCAGGATGCATCGACGATCGTGCTGACGGGCAAGGGGTTCGGCGTGACCAATCTGGTTGTCCTCGACCACGATGGCAGCCCGATCGTCGACGAGCAGGTGACCGTAGTGCGCCAGGACGCGTCGTCGGTGCGTATCTACAGGCGCGCCTCGGTCCAGACCATGTCCTGCACGCCATATTGCGAAAGTTCGTACAAGAGCGACTCGGAAAAGTCGTCCGAGGCCGAGATGAGCGCTGGGCAGTAAGCGCCTCAGGTGACTTGATTGTCTGGGGGGAGAGCCGCGTCGGTTAGCGGCCGGTTAATGTCGCCTGGTCGAATTTAACGGTCATTCAAACCGGAGCTAAATGGGTTCTTGATAGTGGTGCTGACGGTACCGCATCAGGATCGGCAGGAACGGGATATGGGCGACGTTTTGGACGAGGATTCAAGACGCAAGATCTGCAAGGCCAAGGCAGGGCGCGTGACGTTTGCCCGTCGTTTCCTTGGTGATCGGCGCGGCGGCACGGCGATAGAATTCGCCATGCTTGCGTTACCGTTTGCGGCTCTCGTCTTCGCCATCCTCGAGAGCTGCATTTCATTTGCCGGACAGGAGGTGATGGCCAACATCACCGATGATATCGCCCGTCAATTGCGTACTGGCCAGTTGAGGCAAGCCGATGTGACGGAAGAGAAGCTAAAGGGTAGGGTCTGCGCCAGACTCGAGATCATTGTCGCCAAGGGTTGCCCCGGCTTGCTGGTTGATCTGCGCCCGTTCAAGACCTTTGCCGGGGCAGCCAGTGCGGGTTTCAAGATTTCCGGCTCGACCATCACGCTGACGGGCAAGGATCCGGATACAGGCAAGGACCCGGCTTTCGGGACCCCCACAATAGGTCCGGCAGAATCAAAGAACATGCTGCGGGTTTTCTACCCTTGGCCGGTCATGACCGATTTCATGGCTCAATACATGTCGAATATGGATGGCGGCAAGACGCTGCATTACGCAACGGCAACGTGGCAAAACGAGCCATTCGACAACTGAGGCACGTGTAGCAAAGGAAAAGGGCATGTTTCGTGCGGGGGCACATCCGGGGATATCGGTTATCTGGAAGAGAGCGGCGCGGTTTTGTGCCGATCGTCGGGGCATAGCGGCGGTCGAGTTTGCCCTCATCGTGCCCGTCCTGCTGATCATGTATTTCGTTACCATGGAGGCCTCGCAAGCCATCGAGGCCAGCAAGAAGGTCAGCCGCATCAGCTCCATGGTTGCCGACCTCGTCACGCAGCAAACGTCGGTGGTCAATGCAGATCTCACCGACATTATGAAGATCGGAAACTCCAGCCTTCAGCCTTATAACCGCTCAGTCGCCGATATCTTCATCACAGCAATCGACATCGAAGCCGATCCGGGCAACCCGACACCGAAGGCGAAGGTGGCGTGGTCCTGGCGCGTGCTGAATGGGGTCACGAGCCGCGACTCCAACCCGACAAGCTCCACAACTGTTCCGGCGACGCTCAACGTTGCGGGGACTTTCCTTATTCGTGTCAAAACCACTCTCAAATATGAACCGATCATCTCCTGGTCGGAAAGCGCCGAAAAGCCGCTCGGATTTATCTCGGCCTTCAACGAAGGCAAAATAACGATGAGCGAAACCTACTATCTCAGGCCGCGCCGGGCCACCTCGATCCCCTGCAGCAATTGCTGAAGCAGTTCTACCCATTCAACCCGGGTCATTGCGCGCTGCTGTCCGTGCTGCCCGACACCAGGCGCACGATGGAAGCGGCCATCGCATAGTCACTCGCAGCGGCGAGCGTGAACCCTCCCGAATGTTTCGATTCCACGAAATCGTAGATTTCCGGCGACTGCGATCTGAGATTGGTGAGGAAGACCGTCAGTCGGCGTTTGGCTTCGGGGTCAAGATCGCTGCGGACGGCGTGAGGGCCGTATCTGAGCACGCCGGAGGTCCAGATGATCTGGAGCGCGGCTTCTGGAATGCCCGCAGCCTCCAGTCGCGCCGTCGTGCCGTCCGGATCAGCCGGCTGATCGCCAGCAATCGCCGTCCAGTTTTCCGCCGTGGCCCGCTCCCAGCCGAACACGGCATCGGCCTGGCCATCGACCAGCATCGTTTCTGCGGCGGCAGCCGAGCCGGCATGAGCGAGGAATGGCGCATCCTGGCTGATCTTGATGCCGTCGGCCGCCAGCCCGGCGAGCGGTAGAAGCGAACCGCCGACATTGTCGGAAGGCGCCATGGCGATGCGGTGCGTTTCCAGGGCCGCGAGACCGGAAAGCCTGCCGTCGCGCGTCAAAAGCACGGAGCGGATCCCCGTGGCACCGTCGGCATCGACCGGCGCCACAAGAGGTTCGACGCAGCCGCAGCGCTCCGAGGCGGTGGCGTAGGCGGTCGCCGAATAGACCGCGTACTGAATCCGGCCATTGGCCTGTGCCTCGATCAGCGCCGCATAGTCATGCGCGACGACGAATTCCACCTTCATGCCGAGCGCCTTGCCGTAGGCGTCAGTCAGCAAGGCCAGACCCGGAACCGTGTTGCCGGCGCCCGGCTCGGCAACGATGCCGATCCGAAACGTGCCGATCTGGTCGCGCCAGTCGGCGTGCGCGGCGAACTGCGAGGCCAGCAGCGCTACGGTGGTCGCCAGTGCACTCCAACCGAGGTCAGCCCGTCTCATCGATCCATGCCCCGCACGCCGTTCCTTGAAGCGCATCGCATGTCTCAAGGATGCGTACACCACGCCTGCCCGACTTCGCGACTATCGCGCCAGGCCGTTGCCGCCTGGTTTACGATTTGCCAATGCCGCGACGGGACCTTATGTCTGGTCAACCAGACTGGCAATGACGGCATCGATGGCACGCGCTTTCCTCTTCGTTCTCGATTCTTTCGGCATTGGCGGCGCCGCCGATGCCGAACGCTATGGCGACGCCGGCTCGAACACATTCGGACATATCGCGCTGGCCTGCGCGGAAGCCCGCGCCGATCGCGAGGGCCTGCGCGAGGGACCGCTGAAGGTGCCCACCATGGTTTCGCTCGGTCTCGGCCGCGCAGCAGAAACCGCAACCGGCTTCCAATTCGACAGCAAAGCCGCCGTTTCAGCCTCCGCCTTCCACGGCGCCGCGCAGGAGATTTCGAGCGGCAAGGATACGCCGTCGGGTCACTGGGAAATCGCCGGGCTGCCCGTGCGGTTCGACTGGGGCTATTTCCCCGATAAGGTGCCCGCCTTCCCTGCCGAACTGACCGAAGCGATGATCCGCGAGGGCAAGGTCCCGGGCATTCTCGGCAACTGCCATGCACCCGGCACCGAGATCATCGAGCGCTTCGGCGAGGAGCATATCCGCACCGGCCAGCCGATCTGCTACACCTCGGTCGATTCCGTCCTGCAGATAGCAGCGCACGAAGTTCATTTCGGCCTGGAGCGGCTCTACGAGTTCTGCAAGACGGTACGCCGGCTGGTCGACCCGCTGAAGATCGGACGGGTGATCGCACGGCCTTTCCTGGGCGAAACATCAGCCACGTTCGAGCGCACCTACAACCGCCATGACTACGCCGTGCCGCCGCCTGAGCCGACGCTGCTCGACCGCTTGACCGGGCGCGGCAGCCGGGTGATCGCGGTCGGCAAGATCGGCGACATCTTCGCCCACCGCGGTATCTCGGAAGTACGCAAGGCGCCCGGCAACATGGCAATGTTCGACAAGGCGCTGGGCGCGATGGACGATGCCGGCGACGGCGACCTGGTGTTCGCCAATTTCGTCGACTTCGACACCGAGTTCGGCCATCGCCGCGACGTCGCCGGCTATGCTGCGGCGCTCGAAGCCTTCGACCGCCGGCTGCCCGAGGCACTGGCAAAGCTGAAGCCGGGCGATCTGCTCATCCTCACCGCCGACCATGGCAACGATCCGACATGGCGTGGCACCGACCACACGCGCGAACGCATCCCGGTCATCGGCATCGCACCGGGTCTCACGGGCGGCGACATCGGGCTCAGGACCACCTTCGCCGATATCGGCGAGACGGTCGCCGAACACCTCAAGCTGGCGCGCGGCCGCCACGGCGCTTCCTTCCATGCGGCGATAGGCGGCCATGCCTGAACTGCCCGAGGTCGAAACCGTCCGGCGCGGCCTGCAGCCGGTTCTGGAAAGCGCGCGGATCGTACGCGTCGAGGCGCGCCGGCCCGATCTCAGATTTCCGTTTCCGGCGAAATTTGCGCAGCGGCTGACCGGCAAGACGGTCATCGCGCTTGGCCGCCGCGCCAAATATCTCACCATACACCTGGACGATGGCCCGGTGCTGATCTGCCATCTCGGCATGTCGGGCTCGTTCCGCATTGAGATCGCTGATGACAAAGAGACGCCCGGCACGTTCCATCAAGAGCGCTCGAAGAATGCCAAGCACGACCATGTGGTGTTCCATGTCGTGTCGCCTGTCGGCGTCCAGTCTCGCGTGGTCTTCAACGACCCGCGTCGCTTCGGCTTCATGCTGTTTGCGGAAGGCCTGGCCGAGGCGCATCCGATGCTGGCGGGACTGGGCGTCGAGCCGACCGGCAATGCGCTGGAAGGCGCCCTGCTCGCCTCTCTGCTGAAGGGCCGCAGATCGCCGTTGAAGGCGGCGCTGCTCGACCAGAAGCTGATTGCCGGGCTCGGCAATATCTATGTGTCGGAAGCGCTGTGGCGCGCTGGCCTTTCGCCATTGCGCGAGGCAGGCACCATCGCCGGGACCGGCAAGAAGGCCAAGGAACAAAGCGAACGACTGGCCGAGGCAATCCGTTCGGTGATCGCCGATGCGATCGCCGCCGGCGGGTCTTCGCTGCGCGACTATGTGCACACAGACGGATCGTTGGGCTATTTCCAGCATTCCTTCGCAGTCTACGATCGCGAAGGCGAGCCCTGTCCGACGCCCGGCTGTCGCGGCCACATCGCGCGCATCGTGCAAAGCGGCCGCTCGACCTTTTATTGCCGGACCTGCCAGCGGTAAGCTGCACGGTCCTTCAGTGCCGCAACCAGGAGGCCAGCCCATGAGCTATGAAACCATCATCGTCGAGACGCGCGGCAAGGTCGGCCTGATCACGCTGAACCGGCCCAAGGCGCTCAACGCGCTGAACGCGCAGGTGCTGGAGGATTTGCTGACGGCGGCAAAGGGGTTCGACGCCGATCCCGGCATCGGCGCCATGGTCATCACCGGTTCCGAGAAGGCTTTTGCGGCGGGCGCCGACATCAAGGAAATGCAGGCCGTCACCTACGCCGAGGCCTATGTGCAGGATTTCTTCGTCGGCTGGGAAGAGTTTACCCGCACCCGCAAGCCGATGATCGCGGCGGTCGCCGGCTATGCACTGGGCGGCGGCTGCGAACTGGCGATGATGTGCGATTTCATCATTGCCGCCGACACGGCGAAATTCGGCCAGCCCGAAATCACGCTCGGCGTCATTCCCGGCATGGGCGGGTCGCAACGGCTGACCCGCTTTGTCGGCAAGTCGAAGGCCATGGACATGTGCCTGACCGGTCGGATGATGGATGCCGCCGAAGCTGAGCGCAGCGGCCTGGCGTCGCGCGTCGTGCCGGCCGGCGAGTTGATCGAGGAGGCGATGAAGGCCGCGGCCAGGATATCAGAGTTTTCACTGCCATCGGTGATGATGGCCAAGGAGGCAGTCAACCGCGCCTACGAGACGACGCTGGCGGAGGGACTGCGCTTCGAACGCCGGCTGTTCCACTCGCTGTTTGCGCTCGACGACCAGAAGGAAGGGATGGCAGCCTTTGCCGAGAAGCGGAAGCCGAATTTCACCAATCGCTAGAGTGGCGGCGGCGAGGACCAAAAAGAAGCCAAAGCGGCGTTGACGCGCCGGAAAAGCTGAACTATAAGCCGCTCCAACCGAGGCGGCCGTTGGCTGCCCGATTGTTTTTTGCGCCCTGCGGCATCCCGCATGCGCCCACCAGATCAGAAGAGAGGCATCATGGCCAATACCTCCTCGGCCAAAAAGGCAACGCGCAAGATCGCCCGCCGCGCAGCGATCAACAAGAACCGCCGCTCGCGCGTGCGTACATATGTCCGCCAGGTCGAAGAGGCACTGGCTGCCGGCGACAAGGCAGCCGCGCTGGAAGCCTTCAAGACCGCAGAGCCGGAATTGATGCGCGCCGCGACCAAGGGCGTGATCCATAAGAATACGGCATCGCGCAAGGTGTCGCGTCTGGCTCACCGCCTCAAGGTGCTGTCGGCCTGATTGACCGTTCCTGAACTGTCGTTCTTTCAAACCCGGCCAATCGCGCCGGGTTTTTTCGTTTGCCGGCAAGCACTTAAAAAGAACGGCCGCAAAGCATGCGGAGCCGCATTCCAGAGTCCGGAATGCTTTGCCGGCACATACACTCCCACTGATATTCCAATCCGCCGAAACGGCCCACGCCAATAAATTTGGCTGTCACAAATTGCTGATATTTTTCAGTGGCTTGCTGGAAGTGATCCACAGCTTGTTCACATCGCCTGTGGGCGACAGGCAGCAAGTTGGTGTCAAGCGAATTATTTCAGAAAATTTCAAACCGCACAGCCATTTTCATATTCGCGGCAAAAGGGTTTGAATCCCAATGGCTTTGTCAAAATATGCGCTTCCAGCACGGAGCCCGAACCGTTGTTCACTAACCAGATTCCTTAAAAATCCGTTAGAGGTGGCCTTGCCCTATCCACAGCGATTTCGGTAATGTCGATCTATCGAAAGGGACGGGCCATTAGCCCTTAACCCAGCCTGAATCGGCCAGCTTAACAGTGGCAGAATTCATGACGTGGATCAATTCCGCGAACGGGTATGGCTTGCCTTTTCGATACGATAGGGGACTGGCGTAATTGTACATGGCAGCTTGATGGCGCACCGGCGTTTTCGCCGGGCAGCACCGCTTTGCCCGAACATGTCAGACGGACTGGCTTTAAGCAGCCGGGACCGATCCCTTTTTGACGAGGCAACGTCATCCGCCGGCGGCGGCGGTGGTGTTGTAGCGAAGATACGGTCGCCGGAAACATGGGTGCAGGAGGCGCACTCCCGGCGGAAAAAAGGTACAAAGGAAAAGGGACGCACAATCATGCAGAGCGGCATCGAGCGGGAGCTTACGGGCGACCTGCCATTTCCCGGAACATTGGTCGGAGCGCACGATATGGCGGCTTCCAACGACGCGGAACAGAAGTTCGACCGGGTCAAGGCCCAGTTGAAGGCGCGCCTGGGAACCGAGGTCTATTCGAGCTGGTTCGGCCGTATGAAGGTGGCTGAGGCTTCCCGGGGCATTGTACGCATCTCGGTGCCCACGGCCTTCCTGCGCTCGTGGATCAATGGCCATTATCTCGATCTCATCGCCGATCTGTGGAAGCACGAGGATCCCGAAATCCTCAAGATCGAGATGGTCGTGCGCACCGCGACCCGTCCTGCCCGCAATGGCGTCGAACCCGAGGTCGTGCCGGCGCGCAAGATGACCAAGCATACGCAGACCGCATTGGCGGCCGGCACGGTCGGCCCCGGCAGGGTGGATCGGGCGCCCGCCCCTCGTCCCGGCACGCCCATCGAGAGCGAATTCCGGCACAATGTGCTGGGGTCGCCGCTCGACCCGCGCTACACGTTCGGCTCCTTTATCGAAGGCCCGTCGAACCGGGTGGCTTTCGCCGCAGCCAAAGCCGTGGCGGAATCGCAGTCGAGCGCGGTGCGCTTCAACCCGCTGTTCCTTCATGCGACCGTCGGGCTCGGCAAGACGCACCTTCTGCAGGCGATCGCGGCCGAGTCCTTGAAGCAGAACCCGAAATCGCGCGTCGTCTACCTGACGGCCGAATATTTCATGTGGCGCTTCGCCACCGCGATCCGCGACAACAACGCGCTGACGCTGAAGGAACAGCTGCGCGACATCGACCTCTTGATCATCGACGACATGCAGTTCCTGCAGGGCAAGTCGATCCAGCACGAATTCTGTCATCTCATCAACATGCTGCTCGACAGCGCCAAGCAAGTGGTGGTTGCCGCCGACAGGCCGCCGTCGGAACTGGAATCGCTGGAACCGCGGGTGCGCTCGCGCCTCAATGGCGGTGTCGCGCTGGAAATGTCGGCGCCAGACTTCGCCATGCGCATCGGCATGCTCAAACTTCGGCTTGCCACCGCCAAGGTTGACGATGCATCGCTCAATATTTCGGAGGAGATCCTCAACCATGTCGCCCGCACGGTGACCGGCAGCGGTCGTGAGCTGGAGGGCGCGTTCAACCAGCTGCTGTTTCGTCAGTCGTTCGAGCCGGCGATCACCATCGACCGCATCGACGAAATCCTCGGCCACATCTATCGCTCTGGCGAGCCGAAGCGGGTGCGCATCGAGGACATCCAGCGCATCGTGGCGCGCCACTACAATGTGTCGAAGACCGAGTTGCTGTCCAACCGGCGCACGCGCACCATCGTGAAGCCCAGGCAGGTCGCCATGTACCTGTCGAAGGTATTGACGCCGCGCTCGCTGCCGGAGATCGGCCGGCGGTTCGGCGGGCGCGACCACACCACGGTGCTGCATGCGGTGCGCAAGATCGAGGACCTTTCCGGCGTCGACAACACGCTGGCGCAGGAACTGGAACTGTTGCGCAGGCTGATCAACGACCAAGCCTGATCGGCGCGGCAAACGGAGCGCGCCGGGTTAGAGTATTCGGTCGTCGCGCTTTAAATTTTCTTGTTTTGATGCATGTCGTTGTCCCAAAACCGCTGCGCAGTTTTCGGCGACATGCATCGGTTGCCGGCCAACGTCCGCTTTATCCCCAGAAAGCCCGCTTAACCGGCGCGAACCGGTGGCCCGGACTTGCGTTTGCTGGCTTTTTCCTGTCAGTTTGCATAGATTCTGAGCCTGTTCAGACCTTTCGCGGGGCGCCGCCCACTGGTGACCCGTCCATTCATTCAAGCGAGCCTGTTTCGTCATGCGTGTTATCCTGGAACGGTCCAATCTCCTGAAGTCGCTCAACCACGTTCATCGCGTGGTCGAGCGGCGCAATACCATACCGATCCTGTCGAACGTGCTGCTCAGCGCCGAGGGCGCCAGCCTTGAAATGAAAGCCACCGACCTCGACCTCGAAGTGACCGAAGCGACGCCGGCAAAGGTCGAGCGCGGCGGGGCGACGACGGTTCCGGCGCACCTGCTCTACGACATCGTGCGCAAGCTGGCCGACGGCGCCGAAGTGATGCTGAAGACCGACGAGGACGGCAACGCCATGACGGTAACGTCGGGCCGCTCGAGCTTTCGCCTGCAATGCCTGCCGCAGTCCGATTTCCCGGAGCTTTCGGCGGGATCCTTCTCACACATCTTCCGGCTCGATTCCGTCGCCCTGAGAGGCCTTATCGAAAAGACCCAGTTCGCCATCTCCACCGAAGAGACGCGCTACTATCTCAACGGCATCTACCTGCACACGCATGAAACTGGCGGCAAGCTGAAGCTGCGTTCGGTGGCGACCGACGGCCACCGGCTGGCGCGCGCCGAGATCGACGCTCCGGCCGGGTCCGAAGGCATGCCGGGCATCATCATTCCGCGCAAGACGGTCAGCGAGTTGCAGAAGCTGGTCGACGATCCCGATGTCGCGGTGACCACCGAATTGTCCGACACCAAGATCCGCTTCACCATCGGCAGCGTGGTTCTGACCTCGAAGCTGATCGACGGCACTTTCCCGGACTACCAGCGCGTCATTCCGACCGGCAACGACAAGAAGCTGATCATCGACCGCCAGAGCTTCGCCGCCGCCGTCGATCGCGTCTCGACCATTTCCTCCGAGCGCGGCCGCGCGGTGAAGCTTTCGATCGCCGAAGGCCAGGTGACGCTTGCCGTCAACAATCCGGATTCGGGCAGCGCCACCGAGGAACTGGCGGCCGACTATTCGTCCGACCCGATCGAGATTGGCTTCAACGCCAAATATCTGCTCGACGTCGCTGCTCAACTCACCGGCACGGAAGCCAAGTTCATGCTGGCCGATGCCGGCTCGCCGACGCTGATCCACGACATGGCCGATGAGACCGCGCTCTACGTGCTGATGCCGATGCGGGTGTAGCCGCACTGCGGCACACTGCAGCATAGTGATTGCGGCGACTTCTATAGGCGGATAGCGGTTGCCGGAACAAAATCACATAAGTAAGCTCACACTTACGAATTTCCGCAATTATGCGGCGTTGTCGATCGGCTTTTCACCCGGCGCGGTGGTGTTTTCCGGCGACAATGGCGCCGGCAAGACCAATCTCCTGGAAGCCATCTCGCTGCTGACGCCTGGCCGCGGCCTGCGCCGGGCGCCCTATGTCGACGTGGCCCGCGAAGGCGGCGATGGCGGCTTTGCGCTGCACGCAAGGCTCGACGGGCCGGAGGGGCAGGTCGAGATCGGCACCGGCATCACCGGGGGTGAAGCGGCCGGCGAGGGCGGTCGCAAGGTGCGCATTAATGGCGCGCCGGCACGGTCGGCCGACGCCATGCTGGAATGGCTGCGCGTGGTCTGGCTGACGCCGGCCATGGACGGCCTGTTCCCGGGGCCTGCCGCGGACCGGCGGCGCTTTCTCGACAGGCTGGTGCTTGCGATCGATCCCGGCCACGGCCAGCGCGCGCTCGACTATGAGAAGGCGATGCGCGGACGTAACCGATTGCTTACGGAAGGTTCGCGAGACGGCGCATGGTTCGACGCCATCGAGATGCAAATGGTCGAAACCGGCGTGGCGATTGCCGCGGCGCGCGCCGAGCTGGTGCGCCTGCTGGCCGCCATGATCGACAGGTTGCCGTCCAGCGGGCCGTTTCCGCAAGCCGACATCAGCCTCTTCGGCGACCTTGAAAGCCATGTCGCCTCAGCACCCGCTGTGGATGTCGAGCAACGCTATCGCGACGCCCTTGCCGACGGCCGCGAGCGCGACCGCGCCGCCGGACGCACGCTCGACGGCCCGCACCGTTCGGATCTACTGGTGCGCCACCGCCCCAAGGCGATGCCGGCCGAACTCTGCTCGACCGGAGAGCAGAAGGCGCTGCTGGTCGGCATCGTGTTGTCGCACGCAAGGCTGACCGGCGAGATGTCGGCGATGACGCCGATCCTGTTGCTCGACGAGATTGCCGCGCATCTCGATGCCGGCCGGCGCGCCGCGCTGTTCTCGATCCTGGAGGAGCTGAACTGCCAGGCCTTCATGACCGGAACCGACGCCGCGCTGTTTTCCAGCCTGAGGGGACGCGCGCAGTTCCTCACCGTCGACCACGGCACGGTTGGGCCAACCGAAGAGACCTGACAAGGTTTTTGCTCCGCTATATGGTCGGGCAATGACCCCTGCCGCCCTCACCGACGAAGAACTCGAACGCTATGCCCGCCACATCGTGCTGCCCGAGATCGGCGGCGCCGGCCAGCAGAGGCTGAAGCGGGCCCGGGTACTGGTCATCGGCGCCGGCGGGCTCGGCGCGCCGGTGCTGGAATATCTCGCTGCCGCGGGCGTCGGCACGCTTGGCATCGTTGATGACGACATTGTCTCGCTATCCAATCTGCAGCGGCAAGTGATCCACGCCACCGATACGGTCGGTACGGCGAAGACCGAGAGCGCAAAAGCAGCGATCGCCCGGATCAATCCCCATGTCGCGGTGGAATTGCACGATTTCAGGCTGACGGCCGACAATGCTGCCGTCCTCGTCACGCGCTACGACGTGGTCGTCGACGGCTCCGACAATTTCGAGACGCGCTATGTGGTGGCTGATGCCTGCGCGGCGGAAAAGCGGCCGCTCGTGCATGCCGCCGTCGGCCGCTTCGACGGCTCGGTGACGGTGTTGATGCCGTTCGGCACCGGCGCCGACGGCAGACCGAACCCTGGATATCGCGACCTCTTTCCCGAAGCGCCGCCAGAGGGGCTGGTGCCGTCCTGCGCCGTGGCCGGGGTCGTCGGTGCGCTGACCGGCGTCGTCGGCACCTTGCAGGCAATGGAAGCCATCAAGCTGATCACCGGCATCGGCGAACCGCTGGTCGGCCGGCTGCTGCTCTACGATGCGCTGTCGGCGCGCTTCGACACGATCCGCTACAAGAGAAACTGAGCTTATGGATCAGTCCACCAGCGTCCTTGTTACGCAGCTCGCCTCCGATTTCGAGCGCTGGGATGAACTGCTCAGCCTAATCATGCATTCCTTTGCGCCGATGGACGGCGTCATCGATCCGCCCTCCTCTGCGCATCTGCTGAGCGTCGAAAGCCTGAGGGACAAGGCTGGGCGGGAAACGGTGTTCGTGGCTCTGCAGGGCGGCCAGATCGCAGGCTGCGTTTTTGCGCTGGAGAGACCCGATGATTTCTATGTCGGCAAGCTCGCCGTCGAACTCGGGCTTCAGGGCCGAGGCATCGGCAGACGATTGATGCAGGCTGTCGAGGATCTTGCCCGCAACCGCAACAAACCCGCCATCGAACTGCAGACGCGGGTCGAGCTCACGGCAAATCACGCAACCTTTGCGCGTCTCGGCTTCCGCGAAACCGCGCGCACGGCGCATGACGGTTATGACCGGCCGACCTCGATGACCATGCGCAAGGAGTTCGCGTGAGCCTCGCCCTCAGCGCACAGGAGCAGACAATCGCCTCCGGCCATGACGGGGCGGCGATGGCGATGCGCATCGTTGCCGAAAGCGCTGCGCTGCTCGGCGCGCCGCGACTTATCCCGATCGCCTCGACGCATATAGACGGCGCGCTCTATCACGGCGATTCCGGCACGCTGTTTGCCGAAAGGCTGGTCGATAGCGGCGCCAGGGTCGCGGTGCGCTCGACGCTCAATGTCGGCGCGCTCGACCTGATGGGCTGCTCGCGCGTGCGCCTCGAAGAGCCGGCGCGCGGCATGGCGCGACGAATGATGGAGGCCTACCGCAAACTGGGCTGCGAGCAGAGCTGGACCTGCGCGCCCTATCAGGCCGGCCACAGGCCGGCGCTTGGCAGCGATGTCGCCTGGGGTGAATCCAACGCGGTGGTGTTCTGCAATTCGGTTCTGGGGGCACGCACCAACCGCTATGGCGACTTCCTCGACATCGCCTGCGCCATATCGGGCCGCGCGCCGGATTACGGCCTGCATCGCCCCGAGAACCGGCAGGCACGGCTGTTGTTCGATGTGTCCGGCCTATCCGCCTCGTTCCTTGGCTCCGAGATCGCCTGGCCGGTGCTGGGCAACCTCTACGGCCGTGAGGTCGGCAATGCGATCGGCGTCGTCACCGGCATATTCAGCCATCCCGGCGAGGATGCGCTGAAGGCCTTCGGCGCGGCGGCGGCATCGTCGGGCGCCGTCGGCCTGTTCCACATTGCCGGCGTGACGCCCGAGGCGCCCGACGCCGAGACCATCCTGGTGGGCGGCAGGCCGGAAACGATGATCCGCGTAACGCCGGAGATGGCCATGAAGGCCCGCGCCGGCCTGTCCACCGCAGCCACGCAGACCGCCATCGATGCCGTGGCGATCGGCAGTCCGCATCTGTCTTTGGCCGAATTCGATGCACTTGAGCGGCTGATTGGCGGGCGGCGGCTCAGCGTGCCGATTTACGCCTGCACCGGCCGCCACGTGCTCACCAGGCTGGAGCAGAACGGCAAGCGCAAGATGCTCGAAGCCAGCGGCGTCATCATCGTCGCCGACACCTGCGTGGTGGTGACGCCGATCCTGCCGGATCTGGCCGGCGGCGTGCTGATGACCAATTCGGGAAAATTCGCGCACTACGCGCCGGGCAATACCGGTTACGCCGTGCTTTACGGCTCGCTGGCCGACTGCGTGGAAAGCGCGGTTGCCGGTAAGCCGAGGTTTACGGATATCGCCGCATGAATGCTGCAGCCGACATACTGGTGCCGGGCAGCGGAGGCGAAGGGCTGGCCTTGGTGCTGACGGCGCCGATCAGCTTCTGGGGCGGCGTCGACCCGAAGAGCGGCCGCATCGCCGATGTCCGTCACCCGCAGCATGGCGAGACCATTTCCGGGCGTGTGCTGTTCCTGCCCGGCACGATCGGCTCGTCCTCAGCGTCAGCCGTGCTGATGGAACTCGTCCACAATGGCCATGCGCCGACGGCACTCGTGCTGCACGAGCCGGACGCGATCCTGCTGCTTGGCTTGATTGTGGCCAGGGAAATGGGCTGGCGGACGCCGGTAGCGCTCAGGCTCAGGCGCGACGCTTTTGAGGCCTATCGCGGCAAGCGTGTGAGTGCCGCGGCGGATGGGGCCCTCACAACCGCAGCCTGAACGCGGCCCGCTTCAAGTCCGTAGCGGCAGCACGCGGTCCGGCGGTCGGTGGCCGTCGAAGAAGGCGCGGATGTTGATGATCACCTTCTCGCCCATGTCGATGCGGCCCTCGATCGTCGCCGAGCCCATATGCGGCAAAAGCACGACCTTGTTCTTGGCGGCAAGCTTCAGCAGTTTCGAGTTCAGCGCCGGTTCGTGCTCGTAGACGTCGAGGCCGGCACCGGCGATCTTGCCGTCCTGGATAAGCTTGACCAGCGCTTCCTCGTCGATAATGTCGCCGCGCGCGGTGTTGACCACATAGGCGGTGGGCTGAAGCAGAGCCAGGCGCCGCGCCGAAAGCAGATGAAAGGTCGCCGGCGTCGACGGGCAATTGACCGAGATGATGTCCATGCGGGCAAGCATCTGGTCGAGGCTTTCCCAATAGGTCGCCTCCAGCCCTTCCTCGACCGCCGGCAGCACGCGATGGCGGTTATGGTAGTGGATGGACAGGCCGAAAGCCTTTGCGCGCCTGGCAACAGCGGTGCCGATGCGGCCCATGCCGACAATGCCGAGGCGCTTGCCCCAGATGCGCCGGCCGAGCATCCAGGTCGGCGACCAACCGGCCCATTTCTTGTCGCTGGTGAGCACATTGGCGCCTTCGGCCAGCCGCCGCGGGCCGGCCAGCATCAGCGCCATGGTCATGTCGGCCGTATCCTCGGTCAGCACGTTCGGCGTGTTGGTGACGGTAATGCCTTTCTTGGCCGCCGCAGCGACGTCGATCTTGTCGACGCCATTGCCGAAATTGGCGATCAGCTTGAGATTGTCGCCGGCCTGGGCAATCAGCGCCGCATCGATCTGGTCGGTGATGGTCGGCACCAGCACATCGGCTTCCTTGATCGCCGCGACCAGCTCCGGCTGCGTCATCGGGCGGTCCTCGACAATCAGCCTGGCGTCGAAGAGTTCGCGCATGCGGGTCTCGACCGGATCGGGCAGCTTGCGCGTGATGACGACGAGAGGCCGTTTTTTGCCTGCCATTGTTCCTCGAACCCGATCTCGTTGAGACCTCTTTAACCAAGACAGGCGAAACTGAATACCGGTCGCGGTGCCTGCCACTCCTGTAACAAGCGGTGCCGCCGAAGACAAAGAAAAAGGGGCGCCCGGACCAAAGGGCACGCGCCGAAAGGAATGAAAGTGTCTGGTTTCGCGTCGCTTCGCCTGATCCTCAGCGCAGCGCTTCTCGGCGCTCTCCTGCATTCCCCGCAAGCCGCGGCGCAAGGTGCCGCCGCACCTGTGCAGACGGTCACGCTCGGGCCGAGCGGCCTGCCGCTGCCGCGTTTCGTCAGCCTGAAATCGGCTCGCGTCAACTCGCGCGTTGGCCCCGGCGCCAACTATTCCGTCGACTGGATGTACACAAAGGCCGGCCTGCCGATGGAAATCATCCAGGAATTCGATACCTGGCGGCGGGTGCGCGATGCCGATGGCTCGGAGGGTTGGATCAACCAGTCGCTGCTGTCGGGCCGACGGACCGCGATCGTCGCCCCTTGGCAACGCACCAAAGGTGGCCGAATCAATCTGCTCGACGATGCCGATAAGGACGCCAGCGTCATCGCCATCATCGAGCCGGGCGTTACGGGCACGATCAAAACCTGCGATGGCCAGTGGTGCGAAATGACCTTCGACGGCCACACCGGCTGGATCGCCCAGTCGCAGGTGTGGGGCGCCTATCCCGGCGAGCACGTCAAGAATTGAAATTGCTGGAGGCCTAACGGCCGATACGGCCGAGATGGGTGTCCTGAAAACCGGTCGACAGTTTGAGACCGTAGCCGAGCGCGCGGTCGACGGCGATGTGGATGATCCAGATCAGACCAATCGCGGTCGCCGTCGAATTGGCCAGAACATATCCGGCGAGGGCCAGCAACAGCGGGACGATCAATATGTGCAACGCGTTGTAAGCGACAGCGCCGATCCGTGCCCCGGCGAGATAGCCCAGCATCGCCAGGTCGGGCGCCAGAATAAGCAGGGCGAACAGCCACCAGGAAACGCCTGACGCGGCATAGGCGACTATAGCCACGACCGCGACCGCAACCCATTCGAGCCGGATTGCAAAATCGACAGGTTTCACGGGTTGGGGCTTAAACGCTGCGCTTCGGGCGCAGCCTCACCACGATGTCGACATTGGCGATCTCCATGCCTGCGGGTGGCTCCGGCAGGTTGGAGACGGTCACCGGACCGCTTTCTATATCGAAGATCCTGTTTTCGCCTTCGATGTAAAAATGATGGTGATCGGAGGTGTTGGTGTCGAAATAGGTCTTGGACCCCTCGACTGCCAGGATGCGCAGCAGGCCGGCCTGGGTGAACTGGTGAAGCGCGTTGTAGACGGTGGCGAGCGAGACCGGCACGCCGGCGGCGACCGCCTCTTCATGCAGTTCCTCGGCCGAAAGGTGGCGGTCGCCCTTGGCAAACAGCAGATCGGCCAGCGCAATGCGTTGGCGTGTCGGCCTGAGGCCGGCTTCGCGAACCCGCTTGTCCACAGCGACATTTTCCTTCCGGCAGCCCAGATCCATCTATCCGTCCAAGCCCACAGTTCTGCCTCAAGACACGCCCAGAGTGGCGAAAAAACGTCATCAACCGAAACTGGATACCTCCCGACATATATTCTGTTGGCGGAATACGATCAATAGAGCGACGTGCGGCCAGTTGGACGCACCAAATGCGCTCTATCACTTTTGGCGTAGCATCGTGCTTTCTGGAAATCGGAATCGATTTCCAGGCCGATGCGAGAGCGCGCATTGACCCGGGCAGACGGGCGGGTTAAGCGCAAACGCCGGTTTCCGGCCCGAATGGGATTGTGTTAGGAAACCAACGACAAGGGCGCCCCACCGCCCGGGACGATTATGGGGACGAGACATATGGCGGGTTCGAAATCCAGCTACGGTTATGAGGAATTGCTCGCCTGCGCCCGCGGCGAGCTGTTCGGGCCCGGCAACGCCCAGCTACCCTACCCGCCCATGCTGATGTTCGACCGCATCACCGAGATCAGCGAGACCGGCGGCGCCTACGACAAGGGCTTCATCCGTGCCGAATTCGACATCAAGCCGGACCTGTGGTTCTTCGCCTGCCATTTCATCGGCAATCCGATCATGCCGGGGTGCCTGGGCCTTGACGCCATGTGGCAATTGACGGGTTTTTACCTCGGCTGGCTCGGCGAGCCGGGCAAGGGCATGGCGCTGTCGACCGGCGAGGTCAAGTTCAAGGGCATGGTGACGCCTTCGGTCAAGAAGGTGGAATACGGCATCGATTTCAAGCGCGTCATGCGTGGACGCCTGGTGCTCGGTATCGCCGATGGCTGGCTTAAGGCCGACGGCGAACCCATATACGCTGCGACGGACCTCAAGGTGGGGCTGTCCAAGCAATCGGCCGCCTGACCGGCGCCACTGCAGCGGCGCGTTCTTCCGAGACGCAACGCCGCTGCGGCATTTTGATTTTGCGTATGATCGCCGGCGAAAACCGACTAGGGTTTCGGGATCATCCGCTGGAAGGAGTTGCGAATGAGAAGGGTCGTCGTCACAGGCCTCGGCATCGTATCGTCGATCGGCAACAACGCCAACGAGGTGCAATCCTCGCTCCATGATGCCAAATCAGGCATCAGCTTCTCAGATTCCTTCGCCGAACACGGCTTCCGCTGCCAGGTCTGGGGTGCGCCGACGCTCGACCCGACCCCTATGATCGACCGGCGCGCCATGCGCTTCCTGAGCCAGGGCGCGGGCTGGAACCATGTCGCGATGGACCAGGCGATCGCCGACGCCGGGCTTGGCGAAAGCGACATCACCAATGAGCGCACCGGCATCGTCATGGGCTCGGGTGGCCCCTCGACCCGCACCATCGTCGAGGCGGCCGAGACCACGCTCAAGAACAACAGCCCCAAGCGCATCGGTCCGTTCGCGGTGCCGAAGGCGATGTCGTCGACCGCGTCGGCGACGCTCGCCACCTGGTTCAAGATCCACGGCGTCAACTATTCGATCTCGTCGGCCTGCTCGACCTCGGCGCATTGCATCGGCAACGCCTACGAACTGATCCAGTGGGGCAAGCAGGATGTGATGTTTGCCGGCGGCCATGAGGACCTCGACTGGACGATGTCGGACCTGTTCGATGCCATGGGGGCGATGTCGTCGAAGTATAACGACAAGGCGTCAACAGCGTCACGCGCGTATGACGCCAATCGCGATGGCTTCGTCATCGCGGGTGGCGCGGGCGTCCTCATCCTGGAGGAGCTCGAACACGCCAAGGCGCGCGGGGCCAAGATCTACGCTGAGATCGTCGGCTATGGCGCGACGTCGGACGGTTACGACATGGTGGCGCCGTCGGGCGAAGGCGCGGTGCGCTGCATGCGCCAGGCTCTGGCGACGGTGTCCACGCCGGTCGACTACATCAACACCCACGGCACCTCGACGCCGGTCGGCGATTCCCGGGAAATGGGCGCCATCCGAGAGGTGTTCGGCGAGAAGATGCCGTTCATCACCTCGACCAAGTCGCTGACCGGCCATTCGCTGGGTGCCGCCGGCGTACAGGAATCGATCTACTCGATCCTGATGATGCAAGGCGGCTTCATCGGCGAGAGCGCCCATATCGAAAACCTCGATCCCGAATTCGAGGGCATGCCGATCGTGCGCAAGCGCATCGACGACGCCAGGATCGACACGGTTTTGTCCAACTCGTTCGGCTTCGGTGGCACCAACGCAACGCTGATTTTCCAGCGCTATTCCGCATAAGGCCAGCGTTTTTTTGTAGGGGGATTGCCGGCCATGGACGGACTGATGAAGGGCAAGCGCGGGCTTGTCATGGGCGTCGCCAACGATCATTCGATCGCCTGGGGCATCGCCAGGAAATTGTCCGAACACGGGGCGGAGCTTGCCTTCACCTATCAGGGCGACGCCTTCGGGCGCCGCGTCAAGCCGCTTGCCGAGAAGCTTGGCGCGTCTCTGGTGGTGCCCTGTGACGTCGAGGACAGCGCATCGGTCGCCGCCACCTTCGAGACGCTCGGCAAGGAATGGGGCGGGCTCGACTTCGTCGTCCACGCCATCGGCTTTTCCGACAAGAACGAGCTCAAAGGGCTCTACGCCGACACCAGCCGCGACAATTTCGTCCGCACCATGGTCATCTCCTGCTACTCCTTCACCGAGGTCGCCCGCCATGCCGCCCCGCTGATGAGCGAAGGCGGCGCGATGATCACGCTGACCTATGCCGGCTCTGTCCGCGTCATGCCGAACTACAACGTCATGGGCGTCGCCAAGGCCGGACTGGAAGCCAGCGTGCGCTATCTCGCCAACGACTATGGCCCGCGCGGCATCCGGGTGAACGGCATATCGGCGGGACCGGTGCGTACTTTGGCCGGCGCCGGAATCTCGGACGCCCGCCACATGTACTCCTACCAGCAGCGCAACTCGCCGCTGCGCCGCACGGTGACCATCGACGAGGTCGGCGGCTCGGCGCTCTATCTTTTGTCCGACCTCTCGTCAGGCGTCACCGGCGAAATCCATTATGTGGATTCCGGCTATCACATCGTGTCGATGCCAACCCTGGATGAGTTGAAGCAGACCGACAGCGTACGCGATTAATTCACCAGTAAAATTAGATGCATGGGCGGAAACTCATTTTAAGGAGATATCCGCTAGAAGTCCTATGGGCTTGGGCTCTGCGCGTTCTTGCTGGGCGCAAAGGATGCTTTAGCCTTTATGAATTTGCGCTTGATATTTCCCGAAGTCGAGTTGATTTCGGGATCATGCGACAGGGACTGAGCAATGCCTGCTGTCAGCAACCCGAAGCGAACACCTGTGTTCCGGCTGCTCACCGTCGCCAGTTCGGGCCTTGGCAGTTTCATCCTTGGGCTTTGGGGCCTCCGGCATGGTTTCGGGGACGGCTTTGCCGGCATGCAGGCGGAAACCATGATCGGCATCGCGTCGGCGCTATGCGCGCTGGCCGCCGCCGGTGCTGCCTTGTCCTTCTTCGCCGGCGTCGATGAATCGGTGGACTACGTTTTCAACGAAACCCATTTCGACAAGCTGACCGGGCTTTTTGCGCGGCCGGCGATGGTCGGCAGGATTGCCGACGCGGCGTCCGCGACGATCAGGACCGGTGAGCCGGTGTTCCTCATCGACATCGACATCGACCGCTTCAAGCAGATCAACGACGCCATCGGCTACAGCCATGGCGACGAACTGATCCGCGGCTTCACCAAGCGGTTGAAGGCCTGCATGCCCGAAGGCGCGGTGATGGGGCGCATCGGCGCCGGCGAGTTCGCTATCCTTGTCTGGGAACACCAACTCCAAAGGTCCATGGAAAGCACCGTCGAAACCATGATCGAGGAGATGCTGAAGCCGTACCAGCTCGATTCCCACCTGCAGTCGGTCGGCCTGTCGGTCGGCATCGTGGCGATGCCAAAGGATGGCGTCGATCCGGTCCTCATCCTGCGCCGCTCCAACCTGGCGCTGCAGAATGCCCGCGCCGGCGGCGTGGGCAACTGGTCGGTCTTCCATTCCGACATGGGCCAGGTCGCCGACTACCGCCACTGGATCGAATCCGAACTGCACATCGCCTTCGACCGTGGCGATTTCGACCTTCACTACCAGCCGCAGCTCGACCTGCCGACCGGCCGTGTCGTCGGCTACGAGGCGCTGATCCGCTGGAAGCACCCGGAACGCGGCATGATCCCGCCGATGGAATTCATTCCGATCGCCGAAGAGACCGGCATGATCCACCCGATCGGCAATTGGGTGCTGAACAAGGCCTGCAGCGATGCCCGTCATTTGCCCGAGGACTGCTTCGTTGCCGTCAACATCTCGCCGGTCCAGTTCAGGACCAAGGATTTCGTCGGTATCGTGCGCGACACGATGGCCAGCACCGGCATCAAGCCGTCGCGGCTGGAGCTCGAAGTGACCGAGACGGCGATGATGCAGGACCGCGACCGCGCCGCCATCATCCTGCAGCAGCTTGCCGACATGGGCATTTCGGTGGCCGTCGACGATTTCGGCACCGGCTATTCCAATCTCAGCTACCTGATCGACTTCGCCTTCGGCAAGCTGAAGATCGACCGCTCCTTCGTCAGCCGCATCGACACCGATTCCAATTCGGGCGCCGTCGTCTCTACCATCGTCGGCCTGTCGCGGGCGCTCGGCGTCGGCATCATCGCCGAAGGCGTCGAGACCGAGAACCAGGCGACGCTTTTGCGAGCAGCTGGTTGCGAGATGGTGCAGGGCTATCTGTTCGGCAGGCCGGCGCCGCTCAAGATCAAGCCTGGCGATATCAGACCGACCATTCCCGTCCACGAGCCGGCGCGCATCGTCAGCATGCATTGAGGCGACCGGCACCGTCCTATCGGCGCGCGCAGAAAACCTTGAACATGCCGTCGCGGGCGAGTTCGGCATGGCTGGAGAAGACAGCCTTCAGAACCGGTTCGTAAGGCAGCTGACGGTTCGCCACCATGAACAGCCGCCCGCCCGGCTTCAGCGCCTTGCCCGCCGCCTGGATCATGCCGGCGCCGATTTCCGGCTCGGCCGCCCGGCTGCGATGGAAGGGCGGGTTCATGACGATGGCATCATAGCGCCGCTCGACCGGCTCGCTCAGCAGATCGGTCCAGAAGAAGCCGGGCTCGAAGCCTGTCTGGCCGATATTGCCCTTGGCCGCCTCAAGCGCGTCGAAATCCGCTTCGTAAAGGTCGAGCCCCGTTATGCCGGATGAACGTGCCGCGACCTCGGCGGCGACATAACCCCAGCCGGCGCAGAAATCAGCAATGTTGCCGCGCAGGTCTTTGGGCAGGTTGTCGACCAGAAGTTTCGAGCCGACGTCGATCCGGTCGAAGGAGAACATGCCAGGCGCGGTACGGAAGCGGTCCTCTACGACCAAGGCGGGATTGGCGACGCGCAGTTTTTCCGCAGGCGCCAGATCGGCCGGACGGCGAAGCCAGAAGGCGATGCCGTGATATTTCGGCAGATGCCCTTCGATGGGAACAAGCTCGTCGATGCGCTTGCGCAGGCTGGCGATGCCTTCGTCCTTACCGCCGGCGACAATGATCAGACCGCCCGGCGTGACGCGTTCGATCGCCTCGGCAATACGCATCTCGTTTAGCCCACGATGGCGGCCGGCAAGCACGAGCGCTGCATCGAATGCATCGCCTTCCGCGCGCGGCGTTACCTTGTGACCGGCACGCTCCAGCGCTCGGAGATGCGGCCGGAAACCCTGTGCAAGATGGAGCTCTGCCTCGAAGCCTTCCGGCAAGCGGAAGCCGGGCTCCGCACCCAGGAACAACACACGCTCGCCCTTTTGCGGCAGAGGGAACCCCTCGGCCTCGAAGGGATGGAACAGTGTCTTCAGCGGCTCAGCGGCCATTCTTCGATTCTCATGTCGTAGACGGGTATTAAACGAAAACGGGCGCGACATAAGCCGCGCCCGTTCAACTCTATTGTCAGACCACTCAGGCGGCGTTTTCTTCGCCTTCGGCCTTCTTGTCGCGGGCGATTTCCTTGCCGGTGGCCTGGTCGACGACCTTCATCGACAGGCGGACCTTGCCGCGCTCGTCGAAGCCCATCAGCTTGACCCAGACCTTGTCGCCTTCCTTGACGACGTCCGAGGTCTTGGCGACCCGGTCGTTGGCAAGCTGCGAGATGTGGACGAGGCCGTCACGCGGACCGAAGAAGTTGACGAAAGCCCCGAAGTCGGCGGTCTTGACGACCGTGCCTTCGTAGATTTCGCCGACTTCCGGCTCGGCGACGATGGTATGGATCCACTTCTTGGCCGCCTCGATCTCCTTGGCGTTCGACGAAGCGATCTTGACCGTGCCGTCGTCCTCGATGTTGATCTTTGCGCCGGTCTTCTCGACGATCTCACGGATAACCTTGCCGCCGGAGCCGATCACGTCGCGGATCTTGTCGGTCGGGATGTGCATAACCTCGATGCGCGGTGCGAACTCACCGAGTTCGGGGCGGGCGCCGGTCAGAGCATGCGCCATCTCGCTGAGGATATGCTGGCGGCCGTCCTTGGCCTGGTCCAGCGCGATCTTCATGATCTCCTCGGTGATGCCCTCGATCTTGATGTCCATCTGCAGCGAGGTGATGCCGCCTTCGGTACCGGCAACCTTGAAGTCCATGTCGCCGAGGTGATCTTCGTCACCCAGGATGTCGGACAGAACCGCGAAGCGCTCGCCTTCCTTGATCAGGCCCATCGCGATACCAGCAACCGGCTTGGCCAGCGGAACGCCGGCATCCATCAGCGCCAGCGATGTGCCGCAGACGGTGGCCATCGACGACGAACCGTTGGACTCGGTGATCTCCGAGACGACGCGCAGCGTGTAGGGGAACTGGTCCGCGCTCGGCAGCATCGGACGGATAGCGCGCCAGGCGAGCTTGCCGTGGCCGATTTCGCGGCGGCCCGGCGAACCCATGCGGCCGGTCTCGCCGACGGAGTAGGGAGGGAAGTTGTAGTGAAGGAGGAACTTCTCCTTGTACATGCCGGTCAGCGAATCGACATACTGCTCGTCCTCGCCGGTACCCAGCGTGGCAACGACCAGCGCCTGGGTCTCGCCGCGGGTGAACAGCGCCGAACCGTGCGTGCGCGGCAGGACGCCGACTTCCGAGACGATCTTGCGGACAGTCTTGAGGTCACGGCCATCGATGCGCGAACCGGTGTCGAGGATGTTCCAGCGCACGACCTTGGCCTGGAGTTCCTTGAACACCGAACCGATCTGCTCGGAGGTGTACTTGGCGTCTTCGCCTTCGGCCGGGGCGAACGCTGCCTTGACCTTCGCCTTGACGGCGTCGACGGCGGCGTAACGCTTCTGCTTGTCGACGTTCTTGTAGGCATTGCTGAGCTCGTCGCCGACGATCTTCAGCATTTCGGCTTCAAGCGCGGAGTAGTCCGGCGCCGTGAAATCGCGCGGCTCCTTGGCGGCAACTTCGGCCAGCTTGATGATGGCGTCGATGACCGGCTGGAAGCCCCTGTGGCCGAACATGACGGCGCCGAGCATCAGCTCTTCGCCGAGTTCCTTGGCTTCGGACTCGACCATCAGCACGGCGTCGGTGGTGCCGGCGACGATCAGGTCCAGCCTGGATTCCTGCATCTCATCGACATGCGGGTTGAGCACGTATTCGCCGTTGATGTAGCCGACGCGGGCGCCGCCGATCGGGCCCATGAAGGGAACGCCCGACAGCGTCAAAGCGGCCGAGGTGGCGACGATCGACAGGATATCGGGATCGTTCTCGAGGTCATGCTGGACGACGGTGACGACGATCTGGGTGTCGTTCTTGTAGCCGTCGGCGAAGAGCGGGCGGATCGGGCGGTCGATCAGGCGGGAAACCAGCGTTTCCTTTTCGCTCGGACGTCCCTCGCGCTTGAAGTAGCCGCCCGGGATCTTGCCGGCGGCGTAGGTCTTTTCCTGGTAGTTGACGGTCAGCGGGAAGAAATCGAGGCCTGGCTTCGGCTCCTTCATCGAAACGACGGTGGCGAGAACCTTAGTTTCGCCGTAGGTCGCAAGCACCGCGCCGTCAGCCTGACGTGCGATCTTGCCGGTTTCCAGGATGAGCGGACGGCCGCCCCATTCGATTTCCACTTTGTGGTAGTTGAACATATCTTGTCCTTAATAAGCGGAAAGGGCCGCGCCGTTTCACGGTGCGCGGATGCCCTTTCCCTGGCTTCCTTTCTCGGGCAGCCACGGGCAAGACAACGGGAAGCTCGGTAAATTTCGGCGCTGGTTAGCGCACGAGCGTCCTGCAATCCTGCCCCATGACCGTCCATGGGCGGTTTCGAGTGGCCTCTGCACGCTCGAAACCGGGTCTGGCCAATCGATGCGACTGGCAGAATGCGCGACCGGCGGGCTCTCCTTCGAAAGCCCGCCGGTCAATTCGTCAACGGCGCAGACCGAGCTTCTCGATCAACGTCTGATAGCGCGCGTCATCCTTGCGCTTGAGATAATCAAGCAGGCTGCGGCGCTGGGAGACGAGAGCGAGCAGACCACGGCGGGAATGGTTATCCTTCTTGTGGTCCTTGAAGTGGTCGGTCAGGTTCTTGATGCGCTCGGAAAGGATGGCCACCTGGACTTCCGGAGACCCGGTATCGCCCTTGGCGGTTGCGAATTCACCCATCAATTCCTGTTTGCGCTCGGCAGTAATCGACATCGTGTTTTCCTTATCTGTTTGAGGAAACGGGTCGCCCTCAGCCGGGATGTCGTCCAGCAGGGGCCGGTGCAAGCAAAGCGACATGGCGCGATGCTGCGGCGCATATAGGGCAATTCCCCGGAAAACACCAGCCCATTCATAAAGCCGGCTTGTCGCAGCCTTTGCTCGGGAATCCAGGATTCCCCTGACACCGGAAGCTTACAGCCACTTCTTGCTTTTGAAGAAGACGATCAGCCCGACAGCAACGGCCAGCATGAACAGCAGCGAAGCCGGGTAGCCATAGTAGGCTTTCAGTTCCGGCATGTTCCACGGCGAGATATCGGGATCGAAATTCATCCCCCAGATACCGACCAGGAAGGTTAGCGGCATGAAGATCACCGAGACGATGGTGAGATAAGAGATGACGTCGTTGGTGCGCGCCTGGCTCAGCGACAAATGCATTTCGATCAAGCCGGTCAGCATATCACGCTGGTTCTCGACCAGCTCGATCAGCCGCAATGCGTGGTCGAGCGTGTCGTTGAAGAAGATTTTCGTCTCCGGCTTCACATAGGGCACGTCGTTGCGGATCAGCGTCGCCAGCGTGTCGCGCATCGGCCACAGCACGCCCTTGAGCACATTGGCGTCGCGCCGCAATTCGTGCAGCTGGCGCATCTGATGCTTGTGAGGCGTGTTGAGCATCTCGTCCTCGATGCCATCGACCTCCTCGCTAGCGGCCTCAATCGGCGGGAAATAGCTGTCGACGATGGAATCGATGAGCGCATAGGCCAGATAGTCGGCGCCGCGCATCCGCAAGCGGTTGGGCAACGCTGCGGCGATGCGCTTGCGCACGGGGTCGAACGGATCGCCTTCGCGCTCCTGGAAGGTGACGACGAATTTCTTGCCGAAGAACACCGCGATCTGCTCATAGCGATGCACCTTGACGTCGTCGATCATGCGCATGACGACGAAGGCGTGGTCCTCGAAGAAGTCGACCTTCGGCCGCTGGCCGGTGTTGACGACATCTTCCAGAGCCAGTGGATGCAGGTTGAAGATCCGGCCGATCTCCTCGATCAGCTGGATGTTGGCGAGACCGGTGCAGTCCAACCAGACGACCGGCCAGTTGTCGCAATGGGTGTTGAGATCGTCGATGCTGGCATCGTTGATGGTCTTGAATTTTTCAGGCGAAATCAGCGTCAGCCGCAGCTCGGACCGTCGCGCCGCCGGATCGGCGATCAGCGTGCCGGGCGAGGCTCCAACCGGCGGCCGGCGCGTTGTCACCGGCGCCCGCTTCTTCACCGCCTCAGCCTTTGCCATGTGCCCCTCGGATGTGACGTCGACGTAAAACTAGACGGGAGTGGTCAGCCGGCAAAGACCCGCTTCGGCTTGAACATGCCTTGCTCGATGGCGCCGATGGCGACAAGCTTGCCGCGCGCGGTGGCGCAGGCTTCCTCGGCTTCCACGGGCGCGTCGCGGCCGCGGATGATGACGGGATTGCCAAGGCGGATCTTGGTCGCCGCTTCGTCGCTGATGGCAATCTGCGGCAGGCAGTCGAGCGCGGCGGCCGTGTCGACGAGCAGCGCATCGATTGCGCCAAAGTCGATCGGCGCGTCGGCAACATCGGCGTCGCCCTCTTTGTCAGCTTCGCGCTGTTCGCCGAAACGGGCGGCTTCCAGTTCGGCGACGGTGACGAAATCCTCCTGGGTGAACGGCTCGACCTCGACCCTGCGCAATTCGGCGATGTGGCCGAAGCAGCCGAGGTCGCGGCCCATGTCGCGGGCCAGCGAGCGCACATAGGTGCCTTTGCCGCATTCGACCTCGAACAAAGTGTGGTCGGCAGCGTGCTCGACGATGTCCAGACGGCCGATCTCGATCTCGCGCGCGGGGATGTCGACTGTCTCGCCCCCACGGGCGAGATCGTAGGCGCGTTCGCCTGATATCTTGATGGCCGAGAATTGCGGCGGTGTCTGCATGATGACGCCGGTGTAGTTCGGCAGCAGCGCCCTGACATCTTCTTCCGCCGGACGGCGGTCGGAACTTTGCGTCACCGGGCCTTCGAGATCGTCGGTCGAACGCTCCTCGCCCCAGGCGACGGTGAACCGGTAGATTTTGGCGCCGTCCTGCACATAAGGCACGGTCTTGGTTGCCTCGCCCAGCGCGATCGGCAGCATGCCAGAGGCCAGCGGGTCGAGCGTGCCGGCATGGCCGGCCTTTTCGGCCTGGAAAAGCCATTTGATCTTGGAGACGGCTTCGGTCGAACCCATGCCAACCGGCTTGTCCAGCACCACCCAGCCGGAGATCGGCCGGCCCTTCTTCTTGCCGCGGCGCCCCACTATTTCTCGTCCTTGTCGTTGTCTTCGCCATCGGTACCCAAGTCTCGCGCGACTTCCGGCGATTTCAGCAAATCGTTGATCCTGGCGAAATTGTCGAAGGACGTATCGAGCTTGAAGCGGAACTCCGGCATGAACTTCATCTGGCGGAGCGCGCCGGAGACGCGGCCACGGACGAACTTCGCGTGCTTGTTGAGCGCGTCGATGACCGCACCCGTGTCCTTGGCGCCGAGCGGCGAAACGAAGGCCGTTGCGACCCTCAGATCAGTGGACATACGCACTTCCGAGACCGAAACCACGGTGTTCTCGATCAGCGGGTCGATAATCTCGCCGCGCTGCAAGGTTTCCGACAGCGCATGGCGCACCTGTTCGGCGACGCGAAGCATGCGCTGGGATGGGCTGGAGGCGGTTGGACGGGGCATTTTTCTCAATCCGGAAAGCGTGAGGCGCGGGATGGGACCGTGCCGCCATGTCTCATATTTGTTCTATGCATGTCGTTTATCCCGCACTTTTGGGCGACAGGCATTAATGTTAGGGCGGCGGTCTTTCGACCACCGCCCGGTCGTATCGACAGTATGCGAACTCAGAGCGTCCGGGTCACCATCTCGACGCGGAAGCACTCGATGATGTCGCCGACGCGCATGTCCTCGTAGTTCTGGAAGGCCATGCCGCACTCCTGGCCGCCCGGAACTTCCGCGACTTCATCCTTGAAGCGCTTGAGGGTCTTCAGCGTACCTTCATGGATGACGACGTTGTCGCGGATCAGGCGCACGCCCGCTCCACGCTCGACCTTGCCTTCGGTGACACGGCAGCCGGCGATCTTGCCGACCTTGGTGATGTCGAAGATCTCGAGGATCTCGGCATTGCCAATGAAGGTCTCTCGGCGTTCCGGCGACAGCAGGCCGGAAAGTGCTGCCTTCACATCATCGACGAGGTTGTAGATGATCGAGTAGTAGCGGATTTCGATGCCCGCGGCCGCCGCGGCCGCACGTGCCTGCACGTTGGCACGGACGTTGAAGCCGATGATCGCGGCCCCCGAGGTCTCCGCCAGCGACACGTCGCTTTCGGTGATGGCGCCGGCGCCGGCATGAACGATGCGCGCACGCACCTCGTCGGTGCCAAGCTTGTCGAGAGCGGCGTTGATCGCCTCGATCGAACCCTGCACGTCGCCCTTGATGACCAGCGGGAATTCCTTCAACCCGCTTGTCTGCAGCTGCGACATCATCTGTTCGAGCGAGCCGCGCTGGCCGGCATGGCGAGCCACTGCCTTCTCGCGCGCCAGACGCTGGCGATATTCGGTGATCTCGCGGGCGCGGGCCTCGTTGTTGACGACAGCGAAGCGGTCGCCGGCTTGCGGCGTGCCCTGCAGGCCGAGCACCTCGACCGGCATAGCCGGCGGCGCCTCCTTGATCTGCTCGCCACGGTCGTTGACCAGAGCGCGCACCCGGCCCCACTCATTGCCGGCGACGAGGATGTCGCCCGGCATCAAAGTGCCGGTCTGCACCAGTACGGTGGCGACGGGGCCACGGCCCTTGTCGAGCTGGGCTTCGATGACCACGCCCTCGGCGGTACGGTCCGGATTGGCCTTGAGGTCGAGGATTTCGGCCTGCAGCAGGATCGCCTCGAGCAGCTTGTCGAGGTTGGTGCCCTTGGTCGCCGACACTTCGACGTCCAGCACTTCACCGCCCATCGATTCGACGAACACCTCATGGCGCAGCAGTTCCGACCGCACCTTCTGCGGATCGGCATCATGCTTGTCGATCTTGTTGATCGCCACGATGATCGGAACGCCGGCCGCCTTGGCATGGCTGATCGATTCGATGGTCTGCGGCATGACGCTGTCGTCGGCCGCCACCACCAGGATGGCGATGTCGGTCGCCTGAGCGCCGCGGGCGCGCATCGCCGTGAAGGCGGCGTGACCGGGCGTGTCGATGAAGGTGATCTTCTGACCGTTCTTCTCGACCTGGTAGGCGCCGATATGCTGGGTGATGCCGCCGGCTTCGCCGGAGACGACATTGGCATTGCGGATGGCGTCGAGCAGCGAGGTCTTGCCGTGGTCGACATGGCCCATGATGGTCACGACAGGCGGCCGCGACACCAGGTCCTCGGCATTGTCGGCAATGTTGAACAGGCCTTCCTCGATGTCGGACTCGGCGACGCGGCGGACCGTGTGGCCGAATTCGGTGGCGACCAGCTCGGCCGTGTCGGCGTCGATGATGTCGCCCGGCTTCAGGATCTGGCCCTGCTTCATGAAGTACTTGACCACATCGACAGCGCGCTCGGACATGCGCTGCGCCAGTTCCTGGATGGTGATGGTTTCAGGCAGGATCACTTCGCGCATAACCTTCTCGCGCGGCTCATTGTGCATCGCGCGCTTGAATTTTTCCTGGCGGCGACGCATCGACGACAGCGAGCGGGCGCGCGCGTCCTCGTCGGAAAGAGCCGTGTTGAGGGTCAGCTTGCCGCGACGACGGTCTTCCTCGGCCTTGGTCGGCTTGGCCGGGCGCGCCACTTCGGGCGTAACCGGACGGCGTACCGGGGCGCCGGCGGCGGTGCGCTTCGGCTTGACCTCTTCCTCGTCATCCGATGCCACAAGCTCGGCAGCCTGCGGCGCGCGGCGGCGCGCTTCTTCCTCGGCGCGGCGGCGGGACTCGGCCTCGGTCTGCAGGCGGGCTTCTTCCTCGGCCTGACGGCGCGCGGATTCCTCGCGCTCGCGCTTGCGGCGTTCCTCATCCTCGTTGCGGCGCTTGGCCTCTTCGATGGCGCGTTGGCGGTCCTCGACGTCGCGAACCTTGGAGCCTTCGAGCGCCCTGCGGCGCGCTTCCATTTCATTGCGCGACAGTTCGTTCAGCACCATGCCGCCGCGTTCGGCCGGCGGCGGCGGAGGCGGCGCCTTGGGCGCTTCCTGCACGACGGGGGCTGCCACTACCGCGGGCTTGGGCGTAAATACGGGTGCAGCCACCGGCTCCGGCTTGTCGCCGGGCATGGAGAATTTGCGCTTCTTGATCTCGACCTGGACCTGCTTGGTGCGGCCATGCGAGAAATTCTGTCGCACGACGCTCTGCTCGGTACCGGGGCGCTTCAGCGTCAAGGTCTTCTTCGGTGTAACACTCAACGTCTTGTCGTCGCCCGATTTCGTATCGCTCATTCCATATCCTCTGCAGCATCATCTTCGTCAGCAACGGCCGCAAGCATTGCCAGATCGTCGGGGGTTCCGCCCCGATATCGGTCGAGCGCAACCATGCGCCTCTCAACCGCCTTGCCCGCGTCTCCCGCGAGAACGGCAGCATGTATCACATTTGTACCCCCCAATGCCAAGCTCAACTCGGCCTCGGAGAAAAGTTTGTAGGCAAGGACTGCCGGCCCGCCGAGGTGGACAGTTGCCCGCCGCGCCTGACTGATCTTGCGCACGCCATCGTCGGATGCCTCGGTCGCGTGGAGCACGAAAAGCGCCAACCCCGAGCGCACCGCGCTCTCGACCTTGGTTGCGCCGAGTGCGATCGAGCCAGCCTTGCGGGCAAGGCCAAGCATACCCAAAGCGGATCGTGCAAGCAGTCCGTCGACCATGCCGCCGAGATCGGGCGGCACGACGACCTGCGCCTTGAAGGCGCGGGCAAACAGGTTCTTCGCCGCCGCCTTGTCGATATGTAGGCGGTCGGCGCTCACCCAACAACCACGGCCGGGCAGATTTCTCTTCAGGTCAGGAACGACGGCCGAATCCGGGCCGACGACGAAACGGATCAGCTCATCCGGCTCGGCTTGCTTGCGCGTGACGATGCAGGTGCGATCGTTCATCTCGTCCTGGGGCGGGTTGTGTGCGATGCGGTTTCACCTCACGCACCAACGGCTTCGTCAGCCGGGACCTGTTCGGCTGCAAGCTCGTCTTCGGTGATCCAGCCGGCCTTGAGGCGGGCTGCCAGAACCATCTGCTCGGCGTCGGCGCGCGACACGCCGTGATTGGCGAGCACACCCGGGAATACCTTGGTCTCGCCGTCCTTGCGTTCCTTCCAGCCGGTCAGGTCGTCGGCGGCATAGCCGGCGAAATCCTCGATCGTCTTCACGCCATCCTCGCCGAGCGTCACCATCATGGCGGTGGTGACGCCAGGGATCTCGCGCAGTTCGTCGGTGACGCCCAGCGCCTTGCGCTTGTCGTCATGCTCGGCTTCGATCTTCTCCAGATATTCGCGGGCGCGGGTCTGGATCTCCGAAGCGGTGTCTTCGTCGAAACCGTCGATCGAGGCGATCTCGCCCGAATCGACATAGGCAACTTCCTCGACGCTGGTGAAGCCTTCGGAGGCCAACACCTGGCCGACCATCTCGTCGACATCAAGGGCTTCCATGAACAGCGACGAGCGTTCGACGAATTCCTTCTGGCGGCGCTCGGACTCCTCGGCCTCGGTCAGGATGTCGATGTCCCAGCCGGTGAGCTGCGAGGCAAGACGCACGTTCTGGCCGCGACGGCCGATGGCCAGCGACAGCTGGTCGTCGGGAACCACCACTTCGATGCGCTCGGCATCCTCGTCGAGCACGACCTTGGCGACTTCCGCCGGCTGCAGCGCGTTGACGATGAAGGAGGCGGCCGAAGGCGACCACGGAATGATGTCGATCTTTTCGCCCTGCAATTCGCCGACCACCGCCTGGACGCGGCTGCCGCGCATACCGACGCAGGCGCCGACCGGATCGATCGACGAGTCACGCGAAATGACGGCGATCTTGGCGCGCGAGCCTGGGTCGCGGGCGACCGACTTGATCTCGATGATGCCGTCATAGATTTCCGGCACTTCCATGGTGAAGAGCTTGGCCATGAACTGCGGATGGGTGCGCGACAGGAATATCTGCGGGCCGCGCTGTTCGCGGCGCACGTCGTAGACATAGGCGCGGACGCGGTCGCCGTACTTGTAGTTTTCGCGCGGGATCAGCTCGTCGCGGCGGATAATCGCCTCGCCACGGCCGAGATCGACGATGACGTTGCCATATTCGACGCGCTTGACGGTGCCGTTGACGATCTCGCCGATGCGGTCCTTGTATTCGTCATACTGGCGGTCGCGCTCGGCCTCGCGCACTTTCTGCACGATGACCTGCTTGGCTGACTGGGCGGCGATGCGGCCGAAATCCATTGGCGGCAGCTGTTCGGCGATGAAGTCGCCAAGCTGGGCGTCCGGATTGCGCTCGCGGGCCGAGGAAATGGCGATCTGGGTGGCGTAGTCGTCGACCTTCTCGACCACTTCCATCAGCCGCTGCAGCTTCATCTCGCCGGTGTTGGCGTTGATGTCGGCGCGGATGTTGGTTTCCTGGCCGTAGCGCGAGCGCGCGGCCTTCTGGATCGCATCAGCCATGGCGGCAATGACGATCGACTTGTCGATCGACTTTTCACGCGCCACCGCGTCGGCGATCTGCAGCAGTTCAAGTCTGTTGGCGCTTACAACCATCTTATTTCTCCCGAGCTTGTTGCCGAGCTTTTAGGCCCGGCCGCTCATCATAGTTCCTGTTCGATTTCGTCTTCCGCGCCGCCTTCAGCACCTTCGGGTGCATCATCAGCTTCGCCGCGGCGTTTCTTGGCTTCCTTGCGTTCCCGGTTGTCCTTCGAAAGGGCATCGCGAATAAGGTCGTCGGTGAGGATCAGCCGCACATCGGCGATCGCGTCATAAGGAATGCGAACCGTCGGCTCTTCGCCGTAGGCGGCCTTGTCGCGCTCGAGCAGCATGTCGTCTTCGCCGGCTTCGGCGATCTTGCCCTTGAAGCGCTTGCGGTCGGCGACCGGCACCGAGGTTTCCATCTTCACCAGATGGCCGGTCCAGGTGACGAAATCCGACTTGCGTACCAGCGGCCGGTCGATGCCCGGCGACGACACTTCGAGATGATAGGCCTTCTCGATCGGGTCATCGACGTCGAGCGCCGGCGACACAGCGCGGCTGACCTCTTCGCAATCCTCGACGGTCATGGTGCCGTCCTCGCGTTCGGCCATGATCTGCAGCGTCAGGCCGTTCTGGCCCGACAGATGCACCCGCACGAGGCGGAAGCCAATGCCTCGCAACACCGGCTGAACGATCAGCGCGATGCGCGCATCGATACCGCTTTCGCGGATGATGCGGTCGTCGGCTTCGCTTGCCGTTGCAGTCATGCGGTTCCTGTCGTTCTCTGGATCAGGATGATCGTCGTCCCGAACCATCTCTTTGCTGATGGCTGACCGGCAGGTAATAAAAAAGAGCGGGACCGGGTGGACCCACTCTTCGTCATACCGACCAAGAATTTGAGGCTGATATAGACGATCCCGGCCGGTGTTTCAAGTCTGTTGACGGGCCGGGCAGAGTGCAGCCGGGGACGGCTGGCAGGATTGCGCGCGGCGCATGCCGGCTATGCGGTAACGGCCCTGTGATCCCGGATTTCACATCCCTATCTATGTTGCACTGCACAAATCAAAGATGAGCGCGCGGTGGCGCGCGAAAGGTCAAGACAATGAGCAACCGTACCGTGTTTTCCGCCATAGGCGACGCCTTTGCCCTGTTCGGCAGCGCCGTTGCCGCCTCGCGGGCCGTCGAAGCCGGCCGCAAGCCGCGCGCCAACGATCTGCGCCGGCTCGGCATGGACCCGACCGCTTTCGGCAAGATCGGCCGTTTCTGAAGCCAGACCGGCTGTTGATGCGGGACACTTTCCCGCATCGAACTATTTTCTGATGAAGGTGAGATAGGCCGGCCGTCGGCCCTCGCGAATGGCTTTCGCCTCGTAGCGTGTGCCCGGCCAGCCTTCATAGGGCCGATGCCAGTCGGCCCCACCTTGCGCCTGCCAGAGGAGCGCGCCATGCGCCCGACAGTGCAACAAGGTCCAGTTCACATAGGTGTCGATGTCGGATGCGAAGCGGAATTTTCCGCCCGGCTTCAGCACGCGCGCGAACCGATCGAGGTTGAGCGGGCTGACGAAACGCCGCTTCCAGTGCTTTTTCTTCGGCCAGGGATCGGGGTAGAGCAGATCGATGCCGTCGAGCGACGCCTGCGGCAACCAATCGAGCAGGCGCGTGGCGTCGTCATCATAAACGCGAAGATTGGCAAGCGGCTTTTCCCGCACCGCCATCATCAGCTTGGCCATGCCGTTGACGAACGGCTCGACACCGATGAAGCCGGTCGCCGGTGCCTCCGTGGCACGGTGCAGCAGATGCTCACCGCCGCCGAAGCCGATTTCCAGCCGAACCGTTGAAACATCCGCTGAGAATAGCGCGCGCAATTCTGCCGGCGCCTGGACGGAGAGGTCGAGGCCATAGGCCCCAAGACCGCTTTCCAGCGCCGCCGCCTGCTGCGGGCGAATGGTCTTGCCGTGCCGGCGGCCGAAGAACCCTTCGGTCGCGCGGCTCCGCCTGTCCTGTGGATCCATGGCCTGGTCGCGCGCCGCGCTTAGATTGAGATGAGATTTGGGATTGAGATGAGATTTGGCTGAAATCTCATCTCAATCTAATCCTTTGTTGGAGCACGATCTTTTCCAAAAAACCGGTACCCACTTTTTGGAATCATGCCTAAGCAGCGATCGCGTCCTTGAGCGCCTTGGCCAGATCGGTCTTTTCCCAGGAGAAGGACCCGTCTCGGCCGGCCTTGCGGCCGAAATGGCCGTAGGACGAGGTCTTTGCGTAGATCGGCTTGTTGAGGTCGAGATGCCTGCGGATGCCGGATGGCGACAAATCCATCACCGTGCGCAGCGCTTCCTCGAGCTTGGCCTCGTCGACCTTGCCGGTGCCGTGCAGGTCGACATAGACCGACAGCGGCTGGGCAACGCCGATAGCGTAGGACAGCTGGATGGTGCAGCGGTCGGCGAGCTTGGCCGCCACCACATTTTTGGCGAGATAGCGCGCCGCGTAGGCGGCGGAGCGGTCGACCTTGGTGGTGTCCTTGCCGGAGAAGGCGCCGCCGCCGTGCGGGGCAGCACCACCGTAGGTGTCGACGATGATCTTGCGGCCGGTCAGGCCGGCGTCGCCGTCCGGCCCACCGATGACGAACTTGCCGGTCGGGTTGATGTACCACATGCAATCGTCGGCGATCTTAAGGTCGCCGAGCGCCTCACGGATGTAAGGCTCAACGACCTTGCGGACCTTCTTGGAATCCCAGGTCGCGTCGAGATGCTGCGTCGATAGCACGATCTGAGTCGCTTCGGCGGCCTTGCCATCGACATAGCGAACGGTGACCTGGCTCTTGGCGTCAGGCCCGAGCTTGCCGGCTTCGCCGTTGTTTTCGTGACGGGCAGCGGCGAGCAGTTCGAGAATCTTGTGGCTGTAATAGATCGGCGCCGGCATCAGGTCCGGGGTCTCGCGGCATGCATAGCCGAACATGATGCCCTGGTCGCCGGCACCCTCTTCGCCCTGGCGGTCGGCGGCGTTGTCGACTCCCTGGCCGATGTCGGGCGACTGGCCGTGCAGCAGAACCTCGATCTTTGCCGTCTTCCAGTGGAAGCCGGCCTGCTCGTAGCCGATTTCGCGGATCGCCTTGCGGGCGACCGACTTGAACTTGGCCGGGTTGACGACCGAATGCCCGGCGGCGTCCTTGAGGATGTTGCCGGCTTTGTCCCGCTTCAGCAGAGTATCAGGAACCCTTACTTCGCCGGCGATGACGACGCGGTTGGTGGTTGCGAGCGTCTCGCAGGCGACGCGGACTTTCCATGGGTCCATGCCGGTCTTCTTGGCCTCGCGATAGACCAGATCTACGATCTCGTCCGAGATGCGGTCACAGACTTTATCGGGATGACCCTCGGCCACGGATTCCGAGGTGAAGAAGTAGTTCTGCCGCGTCACGGGTGTCCCCTCTTGAAAAACGATCGGCAGGGCTGCCGATTTTGGCGCGCCACGTGTTAACGGTGCCGGGCGCCGCTCGTCAAGCGGTGCCGCGGTTCTGGCATGAGTGTCGCAGCAATATATCTTGTACCACCGGCGGCTTGGCACCGCCGGCAGTCGAGCCTCTGGGCTACTCGGGCCCGGGGGATTACTGGGGCCAATGGGTCAAGCGACCCACCGAATCACTCGGCATCTTCGGCAGAAAGGGACTTCACAAGGTCGATAATCCGGCGGCGCACCTTCACATCCGCGATCTTGACGAACGCGCGGTTGAGCTGAAGCCCTTCCGGACTGCCGCAGAATTCGACGGCGAAAGCCATCGAAGTGTCCTCGGCAAATCCTCTATTACCCACCGGCTCCTGCCCTGGCGCATCCTCGAAAAAGAAGGCGACAGGCACGCTGAGTATCGAGGCTATTGCCTGCAGACGGCTGGCGCCGACGCGGTTCGTTCCTTTTTCATATTTTTGGATCTGCTGAAACGTAATACCGAGATTTTCACCAAGCTTTTCCTGGCTCATTCCAAGCATATTGCGCCGAAGGCGGACGCGACTTCCGACATGGATGTCGATCGGATTCGGTTTCTTCTTGTTTTCTTCTGTCATTTTTTCCTCGCCGAATTTTTCCGGCCTTTTCTATTTTTCTCGCCCAAACGAAGCCGGAGCCAACTGCCCCAACAGAAACACCAACCGACTTCGAGAAAATTAGGCGGTAACAGTATGAGTTTCTAATGTGTCGACTGTCAATTCACCCGTAGCCGTTGCCTTACGTTCAAGCTGAGGGCGATTGCGGCAAGCACCAACATGATCAGCATTCCGTTAATGCGCCGCCCCGCGGCGGAGATGAAGGCTTGGCCGGAGATCGGCACCCGCACGTCGATGGCGCCACGTGCATCGACCGCCAATGCGTCGACGATGCGTCCACGCGTATCGACAACGGAGGAAATGCCGTTGTTGGCGGCGCGCAACAGTGGCAATCCGTTTTCCACCGCGCGAATCTGAGCCTGCCTGAAATGCTGGTACGGCCCGGGCGTGTCGCCGAACCATGCGTCGTTGGTGACGTTCACAATAAGCTGGGATGACGTTGCGTCAACAGCCACCAGATCAGGAAAGATCACCTCGTAGCAAATAAACGGCAAGGCGCTGATGCCGCCGGGCAGAGCGATCGGATGGCGCTCGTTGCCGGCGGCGAAGTTCATCGGCCCGGCGACGAGCTGTCCGATGCCGAAGCGGCTGAGCAGACCGGAAAACGGCAGATACTCGCCGAACGGCACCAGATGGACCTTGTCGACGGCATCAGCGATTTCGCCCTTGTCATCGATCGCCACCACCGAATTGTAGTAGCGGCTGTCGGCATCCGCCCCGGATCCGCGCTCCTCGCGCACGACGCCGGCAATCAGCATCTGACCAGGCTGCAGCATGTCGCCGAGCGCGGTCAGCGCGTCCGGACGCTCGGTGAACAGGAACGGTACCGAGGTCTCCGGCCACAGGATCAACTGCGGTTTGTTATGGCCGGGATCGGGCGCTGCGGCCGACAGGGCCATCATCGTGGCGAAGATGCGGTCGCGCACCGAAGTGTCCCATTTTTCGCTGAGGTCGACATCCGGTTGCACGATACGGACATCGAGAGTGCGGGTTGCCGGCTTGTCGGGGGTCGCGAGCCTGACATAGCCGAAGCCGGCATGGGCGGCGACGAGAATGGCAAGCAGGACCACACCGAGACGGACATGCCGGCGTGCTGCAAGCAAGGCCGGCATGGCGAAGACAAAGACCGCCAGCGCGTTCATGCCGACCATGCCGGTCACCGACACGCTTTGCATCAACAGCGGCACGGGCATCGCCGCATACCCGACGGCATTCCAGGGAAAGCCGGTGAACAGGAAGCCGCGCAGCCATTCCGTCAGGCCAAAAGCAAAGGCAAGGGCGGCAACGCGGCCAATATCGTTGGTCCATAACAGCCGCGCGACGACGGTGGCGAAGCCGTAGAAAAATCCCAGCGCCAAAGGAATGCCTACGACCGCGAAGGGTAAGGCCCAGGCGAAACTGTCGGCCTCGACCAGAAGCGCCTCGCCGATCCACCATAGGCCGGCGAGGAAATAGCCGAAGCCGAACCACCAGCCGATGGCAAAGGCCGGCCGCAGGCGCCTGAGCCAGCCGTCGGAAGCCTCGCCGGTGGCGCCGTCGAGCAGCCAGACCAGCAGTGGAAACGAGACGAAACAGACGGCGAAGAAATCGTAAGGCGCCTGGGCGAGCACCGCCAGCGCTCCGGCAAGAAACGCCACCAGCGCGCGCCGCCAGCCCCAAAGCAGAATTATCCGGCCGGCAAGGCGCTCCATTCAGACTTCCCAGGTCGCGCGAATCAAGAGCCAAGATTTATCAGATTTATTGAAACGCGAACCGGCCGATCGCTGCGCTATCGGGGCCATCCCTCAATGGTTAGCCCGCTCAGGTGCTCGGCCTCCTCGCGCGGCACCGCGCGCAAGGTCTGGGTGAAGGTCCAGACATGGCCTTCGGGGTCGCGCGCCCGATACTGCCGTTCGCCGTAGAAATGGTCGGCAGGCTCCTCGACGATTTGGGCTCCAGCCGCCATTGCCCGCTCACAATGCACGTCCAGGCCGTCTTTCAGACGCACACAGACCGACTGAGTGTTCTTGCCGCCGACGCTTACCGGACTGGCAATATGATCGGCCCATTCGGAATCGACGATGATGTAGCCGTCGCCAAAACGCATTTCGGCATGGACCAGCCGTCCGTCGGCATCGCTGACCACCATGCTCGGCTCGAAGCCGAAGGCCGTTTCGAGCCATTTCAATGCGGCTCGCGGGTCCTTGTAGAAGACACCCGAGCCAAAGGTTGAGTGCTTGAAGGGATCGTCGATCGTCATCGGCCGGGCAACGTTCTGTCCTAGGCCTGCTCGGTGCGGGGGGCGGTGACGCGGCGGCGACGCTCGCCCTTCTGGTTCTGGACGATGCGCACCCGCTTGACGCGGCGCGGATCGGCGTCGAGCACGTGGAATTCGAAGCCGGGGATGGCTTGCACAACCTCACCACGCGCGGGCACGCGACCGAGCGTGTTGAAAATCATGCCGCCGATCGTGTCGACATATTCACCATGCTCACCGGCGGTAAAGTCCTCGCCGATCATCTTGGCGACCTCGTCGATCTCGGCCTTGCCGTCGACGACGAACACGCCCTCGCCGGTCTGGGTGATCAGCGGCTCGTCCTCGTCATGCTCGTCCTCGATATCGCCGACGACCATCTCGACGATGTCTTCCAGCGAGGCGAGACCATCGGTGCCGCCATATTCGTCGATGACCAGCGCCATCTGGGTTCGCGTCGTCTGCATATGGCCCATCAGGTCGGAGGCAAGCATCGAGGGCGGCACGAACAGCACCGGGCGGATCAGATTGAGGTCGCCGATGGTGCGGCCGAGATCGACCTGGGCGAGGTCGAGAAGCGTCGTTGCCGGCGTCTTCCTGGATGTTCTGCCCTTCTTGACCCGGGCGACCTTGGTGATGTGGGCCAGCACGTCGCGGATGTGAACCATGCCGCGCGGATCGTCGAGCGTCTCGGAATAGACCGGCATGCGGGAATGGCCGGACTGCTCGAACAGACCGAGCAGATCGCCCAACGTCGTGGTGATCTCGACGGCCTCAATATCGGCGCGCGGCACCATGACGTCCTCGACGCGTACCTCGCGCAGGCGCAATATGTTGTTGAGCATGGCGCGTTCGCCGGGCGAGAAAGACCCGGCATCGCTGGTCGTTTCGGCAAGCGCGCCGGCGATTTCCTCGCGCAGGCTGGTGCCGTTCCGCTGCCTGAAAAGGCCCAAGACGCGGTCGAACAGGGACGGACCGGCAGGCGATGGCTCGCTGGCAATAATACCAGAAGCGGGGCTGCCGGAACTGGGACTCGGACTCGATCCCTCTTCCGTCGTATCGGAAGGCTTTGTCGCACTGCCAGCCTCGGGGCGGGCGGCAGTTTCTGGTTTGTCGTTCATCGTCGTCCGGTCAATTGGTCTTTTGTCATTACGTGTAGGGATCGGGAATGGCAAGCCTTGCGAGCGTTGAGCGCTCGATGGCTTCCATCTCCTCGGCCTCTGCATCGGTCTCGTGGTCGTAGCCCAGTAAATGCAGCAGGCCGTGGATGACGAGATGGGTGATATGGTTCTCGAAGGGCTTGTCTTCCAGGGCTGCTTCGCGCGCCACCGTCTCGGCGGCGAGCACGATGTCACCCAGCATCGGCGGCAGCTTGCCACCCCTGGGGAACGGAAAAGCCGGGAAAGACAAGACGTTGGTCGCCTTGTCCTTGCCGCGCCAGCCGGCATTGAGGGTACGGATATGGGCATCGTCGGAAAAGACGATGCTGAGTTCGGAAGGACCGGCAGCAGCGGTTTCGGCAAAGGCAGCCGACACGGCGCGATCGACCAGACGCGTCAGCGCCGCCTCATCGGGCCAGTCGCCGGCCTCGACCGACATATCGATCTCGACGGGAACCGAACTATCCCCGCCGCCAGGTCTTATGTCTTCAGGCATGAGCCCGCATTGTCACATCAGCTCTCGGCGCCGAGGCCGCGCGCCAGCTTGGCGTCGCGGTCATAGGCCCTGACGATTTCGGCCACCAGCGGGTGGCGCACAACGTCGACATCGTTGAAGCGCACGGTTACCGCGCCCGCCACGCCGTCAAGGACACGCAAGGCTTCGACGAGGCCCGACTTGGTGCTTGGAGGCAGATCGATCTGCGTCGGATCGCCGGTGACGATCATGCGCGAATTCTCGCCGAGGCGGGTCAAAAACATCTTCATCTGCATCGGCGTGGTGTTCTGCGCCTCGTCGAGGATGACGGCGGCATGCGCCAGCGTGCGGCCGCGCATGAAGGCCAGCGGCGCGATCTCGATGACCTCGGCGGCAATGGCGCGCTCGACCTTGTCGGCCGGCATCATGTCGTAAAGCGCGTCATAGAGCGGCCGCAGATACGGATCGACCTTTTCCTTCATATCGCCGGGCAGAAAACCCAGCCGCTCGCCGGCCTCGACCGCCGGCCGTGACAGGATGATGCGCTCGACCATGCCGCGTTCGAGCAGCATCGCCGCATGCGCCACCGCCAGATAGGTCTTGCCGGTGCCGGCCGGGCCAATGCCGAAGACAAGTTCCGAACGCTCCAGTGCCCGCATATAGGCGTCCTGGTTGAGCGAACGGGCATAGATCGTCTTCTTGCGGGTGGAGATCTGGGCGGCCGAAACCTTGCCCTTGCGTTCAAGCGTCGGCAGCGTCAGCTGGTCGTCGGCGGCAATCGCCATGCGCACGGCGCCATCGACGTCGGACTGGCCAATGTCGGTGCCCTTCTGGAGAATGCCGTAGAGATTGTCGAGTGCGCGGCGCGCCTGTTCGGCCGCCGAGGCCGAGCCCTTGATGGTCAACTGGTTGCCGCGCGAGCGGATGTCGACGCCGAGCTTCTGCTCAAGCCGGGCCAAATTCTCGTCGAACTGGCCGTACAGGGCGCTGGCAAGCTTGTTGTTGTCGAAAGTCAGAACGATGTGCGCCATGTCAGAGGCCCCGGATGTCTGGTTCTGGGGCAGAGTCTTCACTTCAGCAGCGCTCAACCGTCTCTCCTCATCTGCCGAGGCCATCAAGCCAACTCGGCGAACAGGCTATTGTAGCCCGTCTTCGTGATTCGCACCCGGATAATGTCACCGATTTCGCCTGCCTTTTCATCAACAATAACCGGCTGCAGCCAGGGCGAGCGGCCGACCTTCTGGCCGGCCTGACGGCCGGGCTTCTCGATCAGCGTGTCGATGGTGCTGCCGACCAGGCCCAGGCCGAAATCCTGCTGCTGCTTGAGCAACAATGCCTGCAGCTGTTGCAAACGTTCATCCTTGACCGCTTCCGGCACGTGATCGGGCATATCGGCGCCCGGCGTGCCGGGACGCGGCGAATATTTGAACGAGAAGGCCGAGGCGTAGTTCACCTGGCCCACCAGATCCATCGTCGCCTCGAAATCGGCGTCAGTTTCGCCGGGGAAGCCGACGATGAAGTCACCGGACAGCGCGATGTCGCCGCGTGCAGCGCGGATGCGCTCGAGCAGCGCCAGATAGTCCTTGGCCGTGTGCCTGCGGTTCATCGCCTTGAGGATGCGGTCTGACCCGGATTGCACCGGCAGGTGCAGATAAGGCATCAAAGCCGGGAGATCGCGATGGGCAGCGATCAATTCGTCGTCCATGTCGCGCGGATGGCTAGTGGTGTAGCGCAGTCGCGCCAGGCCGGGAATTTCGGCCAGCCGGAACAGCAGGCGACCAAGCCCCCATTCCTTGCCATCCTCACCCTTGCCGTGCCATGCATTGACGTTCTGCCCCAGCAGCGTCACCTCGCGCACACCGGCATCGGCCAGCCGCTCGGCTTCGGCGACGATCTGCGCCACCGGGCGCGACACTTCCGAGCCCCTGGTATAGGGCACGACGCAGAAGGTGCAGAATTTGTCGCAGCCTTCCTGCACGGTGAGGAAGGCGCTGACGCCGCGCTTGATCATTTCGGCACGCTTCGGCTGCGGCAGATGCTCGAACTTGTCCTCGATGGCGTATTCGGTCTCGACGATCTTCTCGCCGCCGCGCACCCGGGCCAGCACATCGGGCAGCCGGTGATAGGTCTGCGGGCCGATGACCAGATCGACAGCAGGCGAACGGCGGATGATTTCCGCGCCTTCGGCCTGCGCGACGCAACCGGCGACGCCGATCAGCATTTCGCGCCCAACTGCTGCGCGTTCAGCCTTCATGTCGCGGATGCGGCCGAGCTCGGAATAGACCTTTTCCGCCGCCTTCTCCCTGATATGGCAGGTGTTGAGCAGCACCAGATCGGCGTCGGCGATGACATCGGTCGCGGTGTAGCCGTCGGCGGCCAGCGCATCGGTCATGCGCTGTGAGTCATAGACATTCATCTGGCAGCCATAGGTCTTGACGAAGACCTTTTTGGCCGGGGCGGACGCCGCAGCCGCGCTTTGCGAGGCGCTGTCGGTTTCGTTCCGCTCTATCGTGTTCAAATCCATCCGGCGGCTTCTAACGCCTTTCCGTGACAAAAAACAGACGATTCTCGGGCATCGGCCTGTAGGCGCCCGGCCTGCGCTAGCGGCTCGGTCGGGGATCGGCGAGCGCGGCCTGCATCATGGCGCGCACCTTGCTTTCCATCAGCCTCGACGTTTCCTTGCGGTTCGAGCCCTTGGAAAAGGCGATTGGCTCGCCGAAATGCACCTCGACGTCAATGGCGCCTTCGGCCATCAGCACCTTGAGATGCGGCATCAGGTCCTGATCGCCGATCCAGGCAGCGAGCGGCCGGTGGCGGCGGCCGAGGGGCACGCCGTGCACCCGCGTGTAGGCAATCGCCAGCGGCTGGATGAAGACCTGCTCGGCCGCGCCTTCCGAAATCGCCATCGAGGCGGCGCCGAACAAGGTGCTCTTGAACGGCAGGATGGTGTTGCCGTCGCCGGTAGAGCCCTCGGCAAACAGCACCATGGCGTCGCCCTTGGCCATGCGGCTGGCGATCTCGCTGGCCTGGTCGCCAGCTGTCCGCTTGCGCTCGCGTTCGATGAAGACCGTACGCTGCAGTTTCGACAGCCAGCCGATCAGCGGCCATCCCTCCATGTCCGCCCTGGCGATGAAGGTCACATCGGCAAAGGAGCCCAGCACCATGATGTCGGTCCAGGAGATATGGTTCGAGGCGACCAGCAGCGGGCGCTGGCTGGACAGTGCGCCTTTGACATGGATGCGCAGGCCGAGCGTCCGGACGATGAGGCTGTGCCAGACCTTCAGAATGACCGTCTCGCGCCAGATTCCGGTCTTCATCGACAGCAGCTGCAAGGGCACAAGGACCAGCGAACCGACGACAACGAGGCTCAGCGCCAGGAAAATCCTGATTTTTCCGATCATGCAGCTTGGCCCTGCCTCAAAACTTTGGCTAGCGAAGATCGCGGCGCATGACAAGCGCGCCGGTAGGACCATGTTCGGTCGAGCGGTAATAATTGGCGCGGTGGCCGACTTGTCGGAAGCCCAGCCGCCGGTAGAGGGCGATGGCAGCGACATTGGTCTCGTCGACCTCAAGGAACAGCGCCTCGGCGCGCTGCGCATGCAATTCGCGCAGTACCGCGTCCATCAACTGCCAGCCGAGCCCCTGGCGGCGATGCGAGCGCGCCACCGCCACGGTCAGAATTTCGCCCTCGCCGGCTGCAAGCCTGGCCAGCACGAAGCCGACCGGCGGCTTGGCGCCCTGGCCGATTTCGCGCGCGGCATAGCCGAACACGGTTTCCTGTTCGAGCAACGCGGCGAATTCGCCATCGGTCCAGGGCCGGACGAAATCCTCGCGATGCAGCACCGACGCTGCCGGGCTGTCGGCGATGGTCAGCGGCTCGAGCGCATAGTCCCTGCGGCGCGGCTGGAGGAAAGGGATGCGCATTACCGTTTCTGCCTCAACAGGATGAACCCGGCCTGCGGCTTGGCATCGGCGCCGCGCAGATAGAGTGGCTTCGGCTTGTCGCCCTCGCCTTTTGCAGCGGCGAGCCGGGCGTAGACGGCAATGTCGGCGGTGGCAGCCGTCGGGCCGATATCGAAATCGCGACCGGCCGCGGCTGCGATCTGCACGGCGGCCGTGCCGGCAAGCACCGGACGATTGTCCGCCGCCATTCCCGCGGCTTGCGCAAGTGTGGTCACCGCCGGACCATAGCGCAAAATCGTATCTGCGTCGTAAAACGCGGCATGGATCTCCTCGCGGCCTGCATCGAGAGCGGCCAGGATCGGGCGGCCGGGAAATGCCGCCCTCGCCTCGGCCGCCAGCGCCTCCAGTGTCGTTACCCCGATCGCCGGGATCTTCAGCGCCAGCGCCAGGCCGCGCGCCGCCGAGACGCCCACCCGCAGGCCGGTGAAGGAACCCGGACCGATGGAGACCGCAACGGCGCCAAGGCCGGCATAATCGGTGCCGTCCGCTTTCAACGCTTCGTCAATGACAGCCATCAGGTGTTCGGCGTGGCCTTTGCCGAGATCGAGTACCGAGCGGCCGAGCTCTCTGCCGCCCGATGCGTCATAGACGCAAGCGGCGCAGAGATCGGCGGCACAGTCGATGGCGAGCAGTTTCATAGGCGACCGGTTCGAAAAACAGTCTCCCTCTGCCCGCCACGGCGCGCCGCCGCAAGAGCCAGCGCGTAAATTGTTAAGCGGCTTCGCTTCGGTGCAGGCCGGACGGCTTACGCCGCTGGCGCGATGCGCAGCATGTGGTTGTCCCAGACATAGTCGGGCTCGGAGCGCGTCGCGCCGCTGCCTTCGATGATTTCGCCGGCACCCGTGGTTGCCATGAAGCCCGGGCCGTCGGGCGCCAGGCCGCAGACCTCGACCAGCGCCTTGGTGGCGACGATCTTGCCGCTGGCGGCGTCGATGACGGCCAGCGAATTGCCTTCCGGCGAAGACACCGCGACCGTGCCGGCAATCGGGTTGGCGGCGACCGAGCCGATGTAATTCCGGAAGCCGGATAGCACGTCTTGCGGCATGTCGAGCAGCTGCAGCCCCTTGCCGCGCGTGGCGCGGCCGACCAGCGGTGGCCGCTCGGTGCCCGGCCCGCGGTACTGGCAGCCGAACCAGATGGTGCCTGTGGGGTCGGCATCCATGTGGCGAATCGACAGCTGGTGCAGAGCCGGCGGCAGTTCATGCTTTTCGATGAGATCGCCGGTTGTGCGATCGACCAGCACATAGGACGGCTTCATGGTGGCGGTGTTGAGCTCGGCGCGGCCATAGTCGGGATGGGTCTCGATGCCGCCATTGGCGATGGCGATCGTCCGGCCGTCTCCGAGCAGCAAGAGCTCATGCGGCCCCATGCCATAGGTCGGAAACTCGCCGATGCGGCTGAACTTGGCCCGTGCGTCGTAGATCCCGACGACGCCGGCGGCATTGTCGAAATTGTTTTCGGTGGCGTAAAGCAGCGCGCCGTCGGTGGAAAACACACCGTGGCCGAAGAAATGCCGACCGGTGATGCTGGCGATGGTCAGCGGCGGCTCGCGGCCGGCATGGTCGAAGACCACGGCGAAGGTGCCGGGTTGCCGGGCGAAGACCACGGAGCGCTTCGAGACCGGATCGAAGGTGACGTCGTGGCCACGGTCGGGCAGGTCGATCGCATGCAATACTTTTCCGGCTTCCGACAACACAGCGGCGCCAAAGCTGCCGTCGCGCTTGACGAAGGCGGTGGCAAAGACGGCATCGGCGGCAAGCGTGTCCGCCCAGGCCCGCGGCGCCATTGACGCGACGAAGCCGGCGCCGGCAGCTCTGAGAAAATCGCGGCGGTCCATCAGCGGCGTGCGTGTCGCAACCATTGGTCAGTCCCCGTCCAGTGACGAAAAGCCGGCGGTCAGGCCGAACTCGGCGGTTAGCCGGGTGCCGATCAAGCCCGACAGGCTGGAGGTGATCAGCGCGAAATGTTCGAGTTTTCCGCGCTCCGCGGGATCGGCGAGCGTCTTGTCGATCCGACCCTGGATGGATTTGGCAGTGGCAACGCCATTGATGAGCTGGATATGGATGGATTCCGCCATCCATCTGCTATCCTCGGGCAGCGCGTCGCCGAGCTTCGAGGCCTGGAACAGCGCATCAATGCCGGAGAGGTTGCCGGCTAATGAAAGGCCGGTGTTTTGCGAGCGCCAGTAGATCGCTTGCCTCGGCTTGTCACCCTGCGGTTTGGCGCCGAGAAAACCTTTGAGGCGCACGTCGCGGACCATTTCCAGCTCGTTGATGAAGACGCCGACCAGTTCGGTCACCCCTTCGGTGCCGTCGCGGTAAAGCGCATTGTCGGGTCCAGGATTAGCCCACAAGGCTGCAAAACCGTCCGGTTTTTTCCAGGCCGCGTCGACATCGGCCGCCATGGTCTCGATGTTCTTGGCGACTGCCGCGCCATAGGCGCAGCGATAGGGCTCGTCCTTGCCGACGAGCGTCTCGGCGCCGTCGCCGTAAAGCACGAACTCAAGCGCCCCTAATCCCTGCATCGCGACACTCTTGCCCGCCAGCTGCGCCGGATCGGTGGCGGTCGGATCCTTGCCGGCCAGCGCCGCCTGCACCTGCTTCAGGCCGATGCTCTTTCGGTCCGGCCAGTAGAGCATGCGCTCCAGCCGGTTGTTCTCCTTGATTGGCCCGAAGGCGATGATTTCAGCCGACGACCAGGCTGCGACCGTGGCCGAGAATCCGGCATGCGCGGCATCGAGGTTGCCCTGCGACGGCGCCTGGCAGAGCGCGTCCATGGCCTTCGCCAAGGTGCCGGCATGGCCATGCAGGCTGGCATAGGCGGGGCGGACAAATCCGTCGATCGCTCTTTGAATGACATCGGAGGCTTTCACCGAGGCCGATGCCGGGGACGCACCGAACAGAGCCAATGGGAGGAGTAGAACAGGCAAAACCCGCTTGAGCATCAGAATGACTCCAGGAATTTGATGAGAGCATCGCGGTCGGCCGTATTGGCGGCGGCAAAGCGATCGCGCGCCTTCTGCCCCTCGCCGCCATGCCACAGGATCGCTTCGGTAAGCGTGCGCGCACGCCCGTCATGCAGGAAGAAAGCGTTGCCGTTGACGGTCTTTGTCAGGCCGATGCCCCATAGCGGCGGGGTGCGCCATTCACTGCCCGTGGCATCGCCCACCGCCTGGCCGTCGGCAAGGCCAGGCCCCATGTCGTGCAGCAGAAAGTCGGAATAGGGCCAGATCAGTTGGAACGCCTGCGCCTTGTTCCCGCGCATGGTGACGAATTTCGGCGTATGGCAGGCAATGCAGCCCATCTCGTAGAACAGCTTCTTGCCGGCGAGCACGGCGGGTGCGCCGACATCGCGCCGCGCCGGCACCGCAAGATTCTGTGAATAGAAGGTGACGAGGTCCATCACCGGTGGTGGCGCCTCGACCGGGCCGAGCCGCTTCTGCACGCCATTGGGCATGGCTAAGCAGGCCTCTTCGGCTGCGGTGCAATCGCCCCAGTGGCTGGGCTCTTCCGGCGTCGAAATGCCGATATCGCCGGCAAAGGCGTCCGTCGCCTGCTGGCGGATCGATGCGGTCTGCGCCTTCCAACCGAAGCGGCCAAGCGTCAGTTGCCCGCTGCTGAGGTCACGCACCATGTTGGGCTTGCCGGAAATGCCGTCGCGGTCGTCGGGATCGGCATGGGCAAGGATGTCGGCCGGCGCGATCTGTTCGATCAGGCCAAGGCCGATCATGGGCGGGGTCAGACGTGGCGATAGCGTGGTGCGCGGGTCAAGCGGGCCGTAGCCAAGCCCGTCGACCGAATAGCTCGGCTTGCGCAGCGAAACGATGCTACCGTCGCCGAGCGTGACCTTTTCCTCGCGATAATCGACATACATGCGGCCTTCGCCCTTGAGGCCGGGCACCGCCAGTTCCTGCAACTGCGCGCCGTAGACCGGATCGGGGAAGTTCAGCACCTTGTGCGCGGCGATCTCGGTCTTTTCCTCGGCCGTGCTCGCATCGCGCGCTAGCCGCAGGAACATCGACGTGGTGCGGCTGTCGGCGGCCGGCGGGCGGCCGCGGCCATCCTTCAAATGGCAATTCTCGCAGGCGCGCTCGTTGAACAGGGGTCCGAGACCGTCCGAGGCCTGGGTCGAGGATGGCGACGACACCCAGTTCTTGCGGAAAAGCGCATTGCCGAGCTTGAAATTGCCCTGTTCCTCGAAGGTAATGTTTTCAGAGGGTTGCGAGAAGGCGTCGCGGTCGACCTGCTTGCGCGACGTGCCGGCGCCGCCTTGCATCGTTTCGAAGGATTCGGGCTTGGAGAAATCCTGGGTTGGCCTGGTAACGGCAAGGACGCGGGCCTGGTCCTTCGGCGTCAGGTCGGTGCGGCTCGTGGCGAGGCCGACCGGTTCCGACGATCCGGCCAGGGCCGGGGCCAAAATTGCCGCCAGGGTTACAACCGAAAGCCCGCGAAAGGCCTGATATCGCGGGTTTTTGAGGAGCAGCGGGCCGGCGGCCCGCCGCAAGCGGCGCAGAATATCTATGGGGCGCCGCATTCCTGCATGGTCCTATTCCGCCTCGTCCGCCGATGCGGCGTTGAGCTGGCCGTATTTTTCCTCGCCGATCGAGGCAAGGAGGTCGAGCTGCGTCTCGAGGAAGTCGATGTGACCTTCCTCATCCGCCAGCAATTCCTCGAACAGCTTCATCGTCACGTAGTCGCCGGCTTCGTTGCAGATCTCGCGCGAACGCTTGTAGGCGGTGCGTGCGTCATATTCGCCGGCGAGATCGGATTCGAGCACTTCCTTGACGTTCTGGCCGATGCGCAACGGCGCCACGGACTGCAAATTGGGATGCCCTTCGAGGAAGATGATACGGGCCACCAGCCGGTCGGCATGGTGCATCTCCTCGATCGATTCGGCGCGTTCCTTCTTTGCCAGCTTGGCATATCCCCAATCTTCGAGCAGGCGGAAATGCACCCAGTATTGATTGACGGCGCCAAGCTCCAGGAACAGAGCCTCGTTAAGCCGCTCGATGATCTGCGGTTCGCCTTTCATGGATTCTGCTCCCATATTGGACGCGCAGGCCTCTGACGCGATCCAGGTGTGAAACGATGTCCACGCCGCTCGCCTCCGAACGGGTGTGGTAATTTTCGGTGACCCGAATGATCGTTTCGACCACATTTGGGAAGCAGCCGCAACAGCGACCGCGCTTTTGCATCGTGTGATAGACCTTCGCCGGCACGATCAGTTGCCAGGGGTCCTGATCCAGCAGATCGACGATCGTCTGCTCAATCTCCTTTTCGGTGATGATGTTGCAATGGCAGATCAGCATGGATTGGCTCTGGCTGACGGCGCCCCTCCGCGCCGTTTGGCTGGTAGTTGGTTGGGGTGCTACTTGAACACCTTGTCCGGTGCGTCGAGGCTGTCGGACCCCTCGAAGGCTATGTTGTTCAGCTTCAGCGCGCCGACGGCGCGTTCGATCGACTTGGTCTGGTCGACCAGCGCGTCGATTGCCGCCTGCACGGTAGCATTGCCTTCGGTGTTGCCCTCGGCGATCTGCTGGTCGTAGGCCTCGCCGGCCACTTCCCGCGCCTTGATCGCCTCCATCTTGGCGACCGAGACATCGAGCTTGTCGGACAGTTCCTTGTCGATCGCCGGATCGGCCGCCTTGACCATATCGTGCACCGACGGGCCTGAAACGACGGTGCCGTCGATGCGCGTGTAGCTGGCGAGATAGGCGGCGCGGATGCCGATGGCGTCATAGAGATGCGAGTTGTAGGTATTATCCGAGAAGCAGTCGTGCTCCTCTTCGGGATCGTGCAGCAGCAGGCCGAGTTTCATGCGCTCCCCGGCCAGTTCGCCGTAGGACAGCGAGCCCATGCCGGTGAAGATCACCGAGATAGCGGTGTTCGGCTGGCCATCGACGAGGTTCTTGCGGGCGGCGCCGTCTTCCTTCCAGTTGCCGACCATCTCCTGCAGGTCGGAGACCAGAAGATCGCTGGCCGACTTCAGATACTCGGCCCGGCGATCGCAATTGCCGCCGGTGCAGTTCTTGAGGTCGTAGTCGGTGTACGGACGCTCGCCGGCGCCCGGGCCGGTGCCGTGCAAATCCTGGCCCCAGAGCAGGAATTCGATGGCGTGATAACCGGTGGCGACATTGGCCTCGATGCCGCCGGCCTCCTGCAGCGTGCCGGCGAGGAACTCCGGCGAAAGCTTCGAGGCGTCGACCTTCTTGCCGTCGATCTCGATGTCCTTGTTGGCGATGACATTGGCGGTGTAGAGCGCGTTGGCGTCGGACTCGGTGCCGTAGCTCTTGGCGACGTAGTCGATCAGGCCTTCGTCGAGCGGCCAGGAGTTCACCTTGCCTTCCCAGTCGTCGACGATCTTGTTGCCGAAGCGGTAGACCTCGGTCTGCTGGTAGGGCACGCGCGACGCCTTCCAGGAATCGCGGGCGGCATTCAGCGTGTCCGCCGACGGGTTGGCAAGCAGCGCGTCGACAGCCTTGTCGAGCGCCTGCGCCGTGGTCAGCGAATCCTCGTACTTGGCCAGCGCGATGTCGGAATAGGTCTTGATGACCGCCTTGGCATCGATCTCCGCCGCCTTGGCCGGCAGGATGAAAACCGCCGCCGTCAACATAGCCGTGGCACCGATCGCAGCCAGTCTGCCGCCATATCGCGCTGTCATCATCAGTCTCCAGTTCAAAGGGGATTCGGTAAAAGGCGCGCGTGCCAAACGGTGCCGGGACATAGGCATGCCGTAGGACACCACAGATGCCGCGCCGCTCTGCGGCTCACGGGAGAAAGACACCAAATGCCTCCAATCGAACGGGTTCAAGGCCCAAACATCAAAGGGATGCGCTGACGCGCGAGCCTCCATAAAACGATGGCGAGGCCGGAAGTCAACTGGTGAACCCTAGAAAATTCAATTGAAACAACAGTTTAGAATTATTCTAAACTAGCACTATCAACTTTAAATCGTAGCCAGCAGCCAAGGTGAGAGACGCCGCGATTGACAAGCGACCGTTCCGGGTGCGACCCGGACCGGGGCTCTTGCGACGGCGGCAGACAATCGCCATCTGGCGGAACGGCTCACAATCAAAGCATGATGTCGTCCGAAAACCGCTTCACACTTTTCGGCATCATGCTCCAGATTTGAAACAGGAATTCGGGTTGCGATGAAGAACGGGGTCGTCATTGTCGGTGCGGGTCATGCGGGCGTGCAAGCGGCCGCCAGCCTGCGCGAGGAAGGCTATGACGGGCCTGTCATACTGATCGGCGACGAAACCGATCTGCCCTATCACAAGCCGCCGCTGTCGAAGACCTTCATCAAGGACGCCGATGCCAAGCCGCAACCCTTGCGCGGCGAGGCCTTTTACACCGGCAGCGCCATCGACTTCAGGCCGGGCGTCCGAATCGACAGCATCGATACGGCAGGCCGCAAGCTGGACATAGCGGGCGGCGGCGTGCTGCCGTTCGACCGGCTCATCCTGGCCACCGGTTCGCGGCCGCGGCTCCTGCCGCTGCCGGGCGCCGACCTCTCGGGCGTGCTGTCGCTGCGCTCGATCGCCGATGCGCGGCTGATCCGCGCGCTCAGCGCCCAAAGCGGAGACGTGGTCATCCTCGGCGGCGGCTTCATCGGGCTGGAGATCGCGGCAACGCTGAGGGCCGCCGGCCGCAACGTCATCGTGGTCGAGGCCGTCGACCGGCTGCTTGGCCGGGCGGTAGCGCCGGTGGTGGCGAGCCATGTCCGCCAGCGGCTGGAGGCGATTGGCGTGCGTATCCTCACCGGCACCACCATTGCCAGGTTGGAAGGCGAAAACGGCCATGTCTGCGCCGCCATCACCTCCACCGGCGAAAGGCTGCCCGCGCGCATGGTCATCGTCGGCATCGGCGCGGTGCCGAATGTCGAACTTGCGCAGGCTGCCGGACTGACTGTCGCCAATGGCATCCGCGTCGACCAGCAGATGCGCACCTCAGTGCCTGATATTCTGGCCATCGGCGACGCCGCTTCCTACCGCCACTGGTCGACCGGCGGCGACGTGCGGCTGGAATCGGTGCAGAACGCCACCGACCAGGCGCGGCTTGCCGCACGCACGATCACCGGCCACACGGACGCCTATGCGGCGGTGCCGTGGTTCTGGTCTGACATCGGCGACATGAAACTGCAGATGGTCGGGCTGACCTCGGGCGGCGACAGCCATGTCGTGCTGGGCGACCTCGCTGAGAACAAGTTCTCGATCTACCACTATGCTGGAAGCCGGCTGCTCGGCATCGAATCCGTCAACAGGCCGGGCGACCATATGCTGGGCCGCAAGATGCTCGGGGCCGGGTTTTCGCCGATGGCGCAGACGATTGCTGAGGGACTTGACGGGCTGAAGGCTGCACTGGCAGCGTTCCAGCAGGATGAGCCGGCACGGGCTGCGGGCTAGACGCACTTACCCTCCCCCTTGTGGGGAGGGTCGCTGCGAAGCAGCGGGGTTGGGGTCGGCGCGAGGCCCCCACCCGGACCTGCGGTCCGACCTCCCCACAAGGGCCCAAGGGGGAGGTAGGGGTTTGCGCTAGGCAGCGCAGACTTCGCGGATCGAGCTTTCCAGAATGTCGAGCGCCTCGTTCATGACATTGTCCTGGATGGTGATCGGAGCCAGGAAACGGATGACGTTGCCGTAGACGCCGCAGGTCAGCAGGATCAGCCCCTTGTCGAGCGCCTTCAGCCGGATCGCATTGGCGATCTCGGCCGACGGCAGGCCCTTCTTGACGTCGTTGAATTCGACCGCGTTCATGAAGCCGAGACCCCTGATGTCGACAATCTCGGGCACATCGTCGCGGATCGACTGCAGCCGCTGTTTCAGCCGGGCGCCCAGCGTATTGGCGCGGTCGCACAGCTTTTCGTCCTCGATTACGTCGAGCACGGCGTGTGCCGCGGCAACGCCGATCGGGCTGCCGCCATAGGTGCCGCCGAGCCCGCCAGGACCGGGCGCATCCATGATCTCGGCGCGGCCGGTGACCGCCGCCAGCGGGAAGCCGCCGGCCAGGCTTTTCGCCATGGTGGTAATGTCGGCCGCGACCTCATGATGATCCATGGCGAACATCTTGCCGGTGCGGGCAAAGCCGGTCTGCACCTCATCGGCGATCAGCAGCATGCCGTGCTGGTCGCAGAGCTTGCGCAGCGCCGTCAGGAATTCGCGCGGCGCGTCGTAGAAGCCGCCCTCGCCCTGGACCGGCTCGATGATGATGGCGGCAACGCGAGCCGGGTCGACATCGGCCTTGAACAGTTTGTCGAGTGCGGCCAGCGAATCGGTTGTAGACACGCCGTGCAGCGGCACCGGAAACGGCGCGTGGTAGACGTCGCCCGGCATGGCGCCGAAACCGACCTTGTAGGGCACGACCTTGCCGGTCAGCGCCATGCCCATGAAGGTGCGGCCGTGGAAGCCGCCGGCAAAGGCGATGACGGCTTGGCGGCCAGTGGCGTTGCGGGCGATCTTGATGGCGTTCTCGACGGCTTCAGCGCCCGTGGTGACGAAGATGGTCTTCTTCTCGAACTTGCCGGGCAGCATGCCGTTCAGCCGTTCGGCCAGCCTGACATAGCTCTCATAGGGCACGACCTGGTGGCAGGTATGGGTGAAGCGGTCGAGCTGTGCCTTGACCGCCTCGATCACCCTGGGATGGCGGTGGCCGGTGTTGACGACGGCGATGCCGGAGGAGAAATCGATGTATCGGCGGCCTTCTACATCCCAGATCTCCGAATTCTCGGCGCGGTCGGCATAGATCTGCGTCGTCATGCCGACGCCGCGCGAGATCGACTGGTTCTTGCGCTCGGAAATGGCTGCGTTCTTCATTTCGTCCCTCATCGGGCCGACGCCCGTTCTCGTTAGATGAATGCCAAGGCCTCTTCTGACCTTATTTCACGTTTTCCTCAAGTTGGCACCGCCGCCGGGCGATTGGGCCTGTCGTCGATGCGGGCCACTTCGACAGACCGGTCTTAACCAGCCGACCGATACACGTACGGGGCAGTCCGTGACAGCTCACCCGTCACCGGGAACGGCGAAGCAATCCCGCTCGCGGCAGTGGCGACTTCCGCTACGACCTCGAACAGCCGACGGTGTGGCGGCGCAACCGCATCCCGACGATCACCGTTCGCGCAGGCCTCGTTGGCGACGTGCTGCCGGCCACCGTCGTCAACGAATTGAAGCCGTCGGTCGACGCCTTCATCGCCAAACTGCCGCCCGCTATTCCGTTGCAACCGCCGGCTCGGTCGAAGAAAGCGCAAAAAGCCGCAGCGGTGGTGCCGCTGATGCTGTTCGTGATGGCGACCATCCTGATGATCCAGTTGCAAACTTTTCAGCGCCTGTTCCTGGTGGTGGCGGTGGCGCCGCTCGGCCTGATCGGCGTGGTCGCGGCCCTGGTGCCGAGCGGCGCACCGCTCGGCTTCGTCGCCATTCTGGGCGTCCTGGCGCTGATCGGCATCCTGATCCGCAACTAGATGATCCTGATCGTGCAGATCGAGGATCTGGTGGCCGAGGGCCAAGACCGCTGGGAAGCCGTATCGAAGCGACCGAGCACCGCATGCGGCCGATCGCGCTGACGGCCGCGGCCGCCAGCCTGGCGCTGATCCCGATCGCGCGCGAAGTGTTCTGGGGCCCGATGGCATACGCCATGATGGGCGGCATCATCGCCGGCGATCACGCTGCTGTTCCTGCCGGCGCTTTATGTGACGTGGTTCAGGATCAAGGAGCCTAAGCAGGGGGACGAACCATCTGTTCCAGAGAACGGCGAACTGGCGCAAAGCTCGACTTAGCCCTCCTGCATCACTCGTTGTCGTTGGAGGGTACAGGGAGTGATTTAGCGCGCTGCCAAGGCGACAATTTTGAACTGCGCCAAGCATGCCAGCCTTTTGGCAAATCAGCCAATTCCAGGATGCTCTCATCCCGCTGAACCACATTCTGGAGGCTGACGAGCATTAGCTCGGGTTCATCTCGATTTTGCTTGTCGTTGCTATGAAATTGCCAACTGCCACCCTCATCGTTGTGGTTCTCGTCGTCATCAGCTTCGTGCACAACGTATGCGATCCAGTCACCACGTTTAAATATGCTTCTGTCCGACAACACCGCGACATTGGGTGGGTCTTCGAACGTCCATTCCGCCATAGGAAACCTCAGATTCAAGCGGTCCGCACAAACCCCTCGCTCGCCCTCAACAGATTGCGCGTATAATCCTTCTCTACGCGATGCCCGATCAGCTGGCTCGCGGTGAGATTTTCCACCGCTTCGCCGTTCTGCATCACCAGTAGGCGCTCGCACATATGGGTGATGATGGCGAGGTCGTGGCTGACCATCAGGAAGGTCAGCTTGCGCCGACGGCGAACCTCTTCCAGCAGGTTGAGCACTTCCGCCTGCACCGAAGCGTCGAGCGCCGAGGTTGGTTCGTCGAGCAGCAGGATCGACGGTTCGAGGATGAGCGCCCGCGCGATCGCCACGCGCTGACGCTGACCGCCGGAGAGCTGGTGCGCGTAGCGGAAACGGAAACCGTTGCCTAATCCGACCTCGTCGAGGGCGCGCTGGATGCGTTGCTCGCCATCGGCAAAGCCGTGAATGGCGAGCGGCTCCTGCAGCAGGCGGTCGACGGTCTGACGCGGGTGCAGCGAACCATAGGGGTCCTGGAAGACCATCTGCACTTCGCGATAAAAAGCCTTGTCGCGGCGCGCTCCCAGCGTCTTGCCATTGACCGTGATAGTACCGGATGCGACAGGCACCAGGCCGGCAATGGCTTTGAGCAGCGTCGACTTGCCGGAACCGCTCTCGCCGACCAGGCCGAAGGATTCGCCGGACTTCACCTCGAGGTTCGCCCCTTTCAGCGCGCGAAAACGGTCGAACACCACCTCCAGCCCTTCAATCGAAATGGCTGGCGTCATGCCGCCCACTCCGGCTTGCGGTCGAGCACCGGCAGCGGGTGGCGTTCGTAACCGATCCTGGGCATGCAGTTGAGTAGGCCGCGCGTGTAGGGATGCTTGGCGTCGCGCAGCTCCGACGCCTTGAGCTGCTCGACCACCTTGCCGGCATACATGACGATGACGCGGTCGCAGAAGGAGGCGACCAGCCGCAGATCGTGCGAGATGAAGATCAGGCCCATGCCGCGCTCACTGACCAAGCGGTCGAGGATGCCGAGCACATCGAGCTGCACGGTGACGTCGAGCGCCGAGGTCGGCTCGTCGGCGATCATCAGTTCCGGTCCGGCGATCAGCATCATTGCGATCATGGCGCGCTGGCCCATCCCGCCGGACACCTCGTGCGGATGCAGGTCGAAGACACGCGAGGGATCGCGGATCTGCACAGCTTCCAGCATGGCCAGCGCCCGCTCGCGCGCTTCGGCCTTGGAGACCTTTTCATGCGTGCGCAGCGTCTCGACGATCTGGCGGCCGATGCTCATCACGGGGTCGAGCGAATATTTCGGATCCTGCAGGATCATGGCGATGCGTTTGCCGCGCAGCGCCCGGCGCTGACGGGCCGGTATGGCCAGAAGGTCGATGCCGTCGAGGGCGAGCTTCTTGGCCGACACAAGGGCCTGCGGCGGCGTCAGCCCCATGATGGCGCGGCCGGTCTGCGACTTGCCGGAGCCGCTTTCGCCGACAATGCCCAGCCGCTCTCGGCCAAGCGAAAAAGTGACGCCGCGCACCGCCTGGATGAGGCCGGTCCGAGTCGGGAAGGTGACGCGCAGGTCGTCGACATCGAGAAGTGCACCGCTCATTGGTCACCACTCATTGGTCGCCACTCCGGGGATCGAGCGCATCGCGCAGGCCGTCGCCCAGCAGGTTGAAGCCGAGACTGACGATCAGGATGGCGAAGCCGGGCGCGCCGGCCACCCACCATTGGTCGAGCACGAAGCGACGGCCGGACGCGATCATGGTGCCCCATTCCGGCAGCGGCGGCTGCGCGCCGAGGCCAAGGAAGCCGAGGCCGGCGGCGGTGAGGATGATGCCGGCCATGTCGAGCGTCACCCGGATGATGAGCGAAGAGATGCATAGCGGCATGATGTGGCGCAGCACGATGCGGAACGGAGAGGCGCCCATCAATTGCACCGCCTTGATGTAATCCGAATTGCGCACGGTCATCGTCTCGGCCCGCGCAATTCGGGCGTAAGGCGGCCACGAGGTGATGGCGATGGCCAGCACCGCGTTTTCGATGCCGGGGCCAAGGGCCGCGACAAAGGCCAGCGCCAGGATCAGCTTGGGAAAGGCGAGGAAGATGTCGGTAATGCGCATCAGAATGGCATCGGTCCAGCCGCCGGCATAGCCGGCGACGGTGCCGACCAAAAGGCCGATGGGGGCTGCGATGACGGCGACAAGAATGACGACGTAGAGCGTCCAGCGCGAGCCGAAAAGAATGCGCGAATAGATATCGCGGCCGAGATCGTCGGTGCCGAACCAATGCGCCGCACTCGGCGCCAAAAGCCGCGCGTTCTTGAGATCGCCGATGGTCGGCGAATAGGGCGCCAGCACATCGGCAAAGGCGGCGACCAGCAGCAGCGCGATGATGATGAGCAGGCCGAGAAACGCCAGCCGGTTGGCGGAAAAGCGCCGCCAGGCGACATAGGCGCGGCCGAGCCTTGCCTGCATGCGCGAGGCCGGCCGATCGCTGAGTAGCCAATCGCGGCGCGTTTGGATTGCTTCGGCGCTCATCCTGTCTTCGTCCTCGGATCGAGCACCTTGTAGAGAACATCGGACAGGAGATTGATGCCGATGAACACCGAACCGATGACGATGGTGCCGCCGAGCACGGCGTTCATGTCGGCGTTCTGCAGCGAATTGGTGATGTAGAGGCCGATGCCGGGCCAGGAGAACACCGTCTCGGTCAGCACCGAACCTTCGAGCAGCCCGGCATAGGACAGCGCGATCACCGTGACCATCGGCACCGCGGCGTTGCGCAGCGCATGGCCCCAGATGATTCGCGTTTCAGACAGGCCCTTGGCGCGCGCGGCGACGATGTATTCCTGCGACAGCTCGTTCAGCATGAAGGAGCGCGTCATTCGGCTGATATAGGCGAGCGAGAAATAGCCCAGCAGCCCTGCCGGCAGGATGATGTGGCGGTAAGCGTCGTAGAAGACATCCCACTGGCCCTGCAGCGCGGCGTCGAGCAGGTAGAAGCCGGTGATCGGTGTGAATGTGTACTCGTAGACGATGTCGAGGCGGCCGGGAAAAGCTACCCATTGGAGCTTGGCGTAGAACAGGACAAGCCCCAGAAGCCCGATCCAGAAGATAGGCACGGAATAGCCAATCAGGCCGACAATGCGAACGATCTGGTCGATGAGACTGCCGCGTTTTACCGCTGCCAGCACGCCGAGCGGCACGCCGATCAACGAGCCTATCAGAGTGCCCAGCGTCGCCAGTTCGATCGTTGCCGGAAAGGCGCGGCGGATGTCGGTCATCACCGGATTGGTGGTCAGCACCGAGGTGCCGAAATCACCGTTCAGCGCATGCTTGAGATAGATATAGAATTGCTCGATCAACGGAAGATCGAGCCCCATCTCGCGGCGGGTGCGCTCGACGACATTGGCCGGTGCGCGGTCGCCGAGCACCGCCAGCACCGGATCGATCGGGATGACGCGGCCGATGAAAAAGGTCACCGCGAGCAGGCCGAGATAGGTGGTGACGGCGATGACCAGGAAGCGGCCGATCGCCAACAAGATAGCGACGGCGCGGGCGCTTCCCTGCCCCGCCGTCGCCTGGTTTTCAATCGCGCTCATCAGGGCGCGTCCGCCGGCGCTATTCCTTGGAGACCGGGCCGACGAAGTTGGTGTCGAAGCTCGGACCGAGCGCAAAGCCTTTCAGGTTTTTGCGCAGGCCTGCCACTTCCAATTGCTGGTGGATGATGACGAAGGGGCTGGTGTCGAGGATCGTCTTTTCAAGGCTCTTGTACATATCGGCGCGCTTGCCGGCATCCTTCTCCAGCAAGGCTGCTTCGGTCTGCTTTGTCAGGTCCGGGATGTCCCAGGCATTGCGCCAGGCCAGCGTCTTGGTCTTGCCTTCATCCGAATTGTCCGGGTTTGAGGCAAAGGTCTGGGCGTTGGAGTTCGGATCGAAATAGTCCTGGCCCCACTGGCCGATATAGATGTCATGATTGCGGGCGCGGTATTTGGTCAGCGTCTGCTTGCCGTCGCCGGGGATAATTTCCAGCTTGATGCCGGCTTGGCCAAGCGTCTGCTGGATCGATTCCGCCATGCCGGTGGTCGGCTGTCCCGTGCGTACGTCCATGGTTACACTGAAGCCGTCGGCCAGGCCGGCCTTGGTCAGCAGTTCCTTGGCCTTGGCGACGTCGAACTTGAACGGATTTTCGTCCAGTTCGCCCAGAACGCCCTTGGGCAGGAAGGTCTGGTGAATCTCGCCAATGCCCTTGAGGATGGTCGTGCTCAGCGCATCGTAGTCGACCAGATATTTGAACGCCTGGCGAACCTCGGGCTTGGCGAGGTTCGGATTCTTCTGGTTGAGGCTGATATAATAGACCGTGCCCTTCGGCGCGCTGGTCGTGGTGAGATCGGCATTCTTGGCGATGGCGTCGAGATCGTTCGGCTCGAGGTTGCGAGCAACGTCGATGTCGCCTGCTTCGAGCGCCAGGCGCTGTGCCGAGCTTTCCTTCATGTTGCGGTAGATGACGCGGGCGAGCTTGGCCTTCTCGCCATTGTAATTGTCGTTGCGCTCGAGCACGACGACCTCATTGGCCCGCCATTCGCGCAGCTTGTAGGCGCCGGAGCCGGCATAACCGGTCTTCAGGAAGGCGTTGCCGAAATCGTTGTCCCATTTGTAGTCGGCACTTGGCGTCACCGCGGCGACATGTTCCTTGACCAGCTTTGCGTCGACGACCGAAGCGACCGTTGCCGACAGGCAGTTTAACACGAAGCTCGGCGCATAGGCCTTGTCGACGGTGAACTGGAAGGTGGTGTCGTCGACGGCCTTGGCCTTGTCGGCAACATTGTCGCCGCTGATGCCGAACTGGTTGATGATGAATGCCGGCGGCTTGTCCAGCTTGATGGCGCGCTCGAAGGAATAGGCGACATCGGCCGCGGTCAGTGGATTGCCCGAAGCGAACTTTAGGCCGGGCTTGAGCTTGAACGTATAGACCAGGCCGTCGTCGGAAACGGTCCAGCTCTCGGCAAGGTCGCCCTTGACCTTGGAGGTGTCGCTGAGGTCGAGGCGGACCAGCAGATCATAGGTGTTGCCGGTGACCTCTGCGGTCGACAGTTCGAACGCCTCGCCCGGATCCATGGAGATGATGTCGTCGATGGCAAAACCTTCGACCAGCGTGTCGGCGGGGGTCACGGCAAAGGCCGGCGCGACGCCAATGAGCAGAGCGGACATGGCAGCACCTGCGAGCCAGACGCGCGAACGTAGAGCAAACTTTTCCATCATCATGATGATTGTTCCCTGTTTTGTTGATTGTTGACCCCGAGTTCCCGGCTCAGGGCTGCAGTAATCTTTTTCGCGGCCGGAGGACGACCGTTAGACCCCATACCGTGTTGATTTTTTTCCAGTTGGTCAACACCCTATCCGGCAGCCCTCCAACCGGCAACGGGCATTTTTGCGAGCCGGCATACTGGACCGGAATATGCTGTGCGCGTCGAAGCATGGGCGAGCCAATTGCAGCCGCCGATGGGGAAAAATCTGCTCTTTTCGGTGTTACTTGATGGCAGCAACCAGATCGGCGTCGGGGAAGCAGGTGGCGGGGCGGCCGTTCTTTTCCTGCCAGCTGCCGATCGAGCGGCGGGTCTTGAAGCCGGGCAGGCCGTCGGCGCTGCCGACATCGTAGCCCTTGGCCTCCAGCGCCCGTTGCAGCGCGGCGATGTCGGAACGATGCAGGCCGCCAACCGCACCCCAGTTGCCGACGAAATCAGCATCGCCATGTGCAATGCGGTCAGCGCCATGGCCGATGAACAGGGCGTACAGGTCGCTGGTGTTGTACTGTTTCAGCACGTAGAAATTGGGCGTGGCGATAAAGGCGGGGCCGCTGCGTCCGGCCGGCATCAAAAGGAATCCTTCCGCTTTCAGTTCGCCGGCCGGAAAGGCTTTGCCGCCGACGCGGCTGATTCCCATCGCCACCCAGGCTGAGATCTTCTTGCCCTGGTCGGGACCTTCGAGCGAGCAGGAAACGCTTTCCGGAACCGTCACCTCGAAACCCCAGACACGCCCCTTCACCCAGCCATAGCGGACGAGATAGTTGGCGATCGAGGCCAGCACGTCCGGCGTCGAATTCCAGATGTCCGGGTGCCCATCACCGTCGTAGTCGACGGCGTGCTTCAGGAACGAGGTCGGCATGAATTGCGGCTGGCCGAGCGCGCCGGCCCAGGACGATTTCATGGCGCCGACCGGCGCCAACCCACGCTCGACGATCTCGAGCGCCGCCAGTACCTCGGTGCGGAAGAAGTCCTTCTTGGTCGACATGAACGCCTTGGTGCCGAGAACCTCGAAGGCGTCGTAGGGCATTTTCGCCGCGCCGAAGCCGGTCTCGCGGCCCCAGATCGCCAACAGTATCTCGCCCGGGACACCGTAGCGCTTTTCGATCGCAGCCAGCGTCCTGGCGTTGGCCGCCTCGCGCGTGCGCCCGCCTGATGTGACGGCGCGCACCGTCTTTTCGGCGAAATAGGCGCCGGGCGAACCGAACTCGGCCTGATGCTGTTTTTGCGGAGTTTTGGGTTTCTCGCCGGGCAGGACGAGGTCGGGCAATTTGAGGTTCGGCTTCACGCCGTCGAAAGCGGCGTCGAAAGTGGATTTGGAGATGCCTTTGGTCTGGGCTTCCGGCCAGAGATCGGTTTGCAGCCAGGCGCGGAACTGGTCGTCGATTTTGGCGGCGGAGGCGGGGGCTACAAAAAGCAGGGCAACAAGGGATGCGAGGAGCGCAACGAGCGCCAATCCGAAAGATCCGCGTTCTGTCGCGCCCCCCTCTGTCCTGCCGGACATCTCCCCCTCAAGGGGGGAGATTGGCTGTCGCTTCGGTTTTCGCCAACCACCAGCGTTGAAAGAAGAATGCCGCCCGAGAAGCTGCTGATCTCCCCCCTTGAGGGGGAGATGTCCGGCAGGACAGAGGGGGGCCCGAAGGAATGCTGTCATCTCCGGAGCATCCCCGCCAATTGCGTCAAAACGCCGTCCGCGATCGCAACGCGGCTGCCAGCGTACCCTCATCCAGATAATCAAGCTCGCCGCCAACCGGCACGCCATGGGCAAGTCGTGTCACCTTGACCTCGAAGCCCGACAACTGGTCGGTGAGATAGTGCGCCGTCGTCTGGCCCTCGACGGTGGCATTGACGGCAAGGATCACCTCCTTCACCTCACCGCCGGCAACGCGGTCGACCAGCGAGCGCACGTTGAGCTGTTCGGGACCGATGCCGTCGAGCGGCGACAGCGTGCCGCCGAGCACGTGGTAGCGCACATTCATGGCCGCCGCCCGCTCCAGCGCCCAGAGATCGGAGACATCCTCGACGACGATCAGCGTCGAGGCATCGCGGCGCGGATCGGTGCAGATCATGCAAGGGTCGGAGGTATCGACATTGCCGCAGGTCGTGCAGATGCGCACCTTGTCGGCGGCTTCAGCCATGGCGGCGGCGAGCGGTGACAAAAGCTGCTCCTTCTTCTTGATCAGGTGCAGTGCCGCACGCCTGGCCGAACGAGGCCCTAGCCCCGGCACCTTGGCCAGGAGCTGGATCAGGCGTTCGATCTCGGGACCGGCGATTCGCTTTGACATCGCACTGATCTAGGATTTTTCCGCGCGCTTTGAAACATGCGCATACGCACCGAGCCCGCCATGCTGCCATGGCGGGCTCGGAAAATGTTCTGGGCGTCAGTAGGCTGAGAGCGGCCGGGTTTGATCGACGATCATTGCGCCGATATCGTCGGTGTTCTCAGGCGTCGACTGGAAGCCCATCGACGCTTCCTGCGTCGCCGATGGCACCAAGGTGACGTAGCGGGCGTTCAGCGTGCCGCCGAAACGCGAGGCATCGGGCTCGGCCATCGGCTCCTGCATCGCCACCTCCGTCTGCTTGGCGGCGACGCGGGCGCTCTTAGCGGGCGCCGCGGAAGCCGTCACATAGGTCTGCTCGGCCGGGGCACGTGTCGCCTTGGCTGCGCGAACCGCCGCGGCCTGCTTGGCAGGATCTGGACGGACAATGGTCTTCACCACCGGCTCGGCGTAGGCAACCTGCACCGGCGCTTCAGGCACAGGAGCGCGCGGCTGCGCCGAGGCAACCATGGTCGTGGATTCATCCGGCAGCGGCTGCCAGTTGCGGCCGCGCTTCTCGTAGAAGGCGTTGCCGCCGGCAACCATGGTGTAATGCATGTTCTTGTAGGGGAACCTCAGGCCGGCGGTGTGGAAGTACATCGTGTTCTTCAGCTTGGCCTTGCGCTCGCCCTTGAGCACCGCATCGGCGGCCTCCTCGACATCGGGCATCGCTTTCGAATTCATCGCCCGCGTCATCACGCCGGGCGCGAACTGGCCCGGTTCGCCAACCACTTGGCAAATGGTGCTGCCATGATTGCCGGAGCGCAGCCGGTTCATCACCACCGTGCCGACGGCGATCATGCCGTCACGGCTCGAGCGGTTGGACTCGAAGAACATCGCCCGCTCCAGGCATTCCTTCTCCTTCGGCGTGTTGCGGTAGGCGCGCGTCGAAAGGAAGCTGGGCGTGATGGCGTCGGTCAGGCTGGCGACCGACAGGCCGTGCGAAGACGTGGTCTGGCTGCAACCGGCCAGGAACATAGGGGAGAAGATGATGCCGAGCAGAAGCGGCGTCTTCCATCGCGTCGCGATCAACAAAAAATGCCTCATTGTCCAGATGCCAGCCCGCCCCGAGATGTGGCAAGAATGAGACTCTTAAAGGCAAAAAGATGGCTAAAGGATTAGCTTTCGTGCAGCATAGGTAAAACTTTATAAATGCCCGGATATGTCCGCGTGAGCAAAGCCGGAGAAAGTCTTAACAACAGCCCCCGCAGCCGATTTCCCTTCATAAACAATTAACTGGTTGGAGCCGGCTCAGAACGGCAATTTCATTCCGGGCGGGATCGGCAAGCCTGCCGTCAGCGCCTTGGTCTTCTCCTGCATAATCTGCTCGACCTTATTTTTGGCGTCATTGTGAGCGGCCAGCAGCAGGTCTTCGAGAATCTCGACCTCGTCCTCCTTGAACAGCGACGGATCGATCTTCAGCGACTTCATTTCGAACTTGCCGGTCAGCGTGACATTGACCAGCCCGCCGCCCGCCTGCCCGCTTGCTTCAATCGTCGCGATCTCGTCCTGCATGGCCTGGAACTTGGCCTGCATTTCCTTCGCCTTGCCCATCAGGCCGAGAAGATCTTTCATGGTCGGGTCCTTTGCGGATTCGTGGCTATGGTCAGGTTTCGTCGTCGTCGGACGGCGGCTCGACCGGCGCTTCGGCCTTGTCGGTGTCGACTTCCGGCGCGTCGGGAATGCGCACGTCGATGATCTTGGCGCCGGGAAAGCGCGCGAGGATGGCGGCCACCGCCGGATCGCTTTTCGCGTCGGAGAAAGCGGTCTCGCGCCTGGTCGATTCCATCTCGGCCAGCGTTTGGCCGCCCTCTTCCTTCGACAATGACACCAGCCAGTTGCGGCCGGTCCAGGCCCGCAGCTTCGTCGTCAAGTCGTTGAGCAGCATCTTGGGCGCATCGGCGGTCAGGCCGACGTCGATACGGCCGGGCTCGATGCGCACCAGGCGAATACAGCTTTTGACCAGCACCTTGAAGGCGATGTCACGCTGCGCGTCGGCAAGAGCGACAATATCGGCCAGCGATTTCAGCGGCGGCGATTGCGGCTCGACGACCGGCTGCGGAGGCGCGACAAAGGCGACCGGGGGCGCGTCGACCAATCGCATGGTTTGCGCACCGGCTGGCCCGGACGGCATCCGGGTCTGCGCTACCGCGCTGGCGCCGCCGCCATTGCCGGCATTTACCGGCGCACCATTCGGGCGTGAAACACCACCGGACGCCGGAGCGCCGCTCTCTAGAGATTTCAGCGCCTCGTCCAGCGTCGGCAGGTCGGCGGCATGCGCCAGCCGGATCAGCACCATCTCGCCGGCGCTGACCGGTCGGTTGGATGACTGCACCTCGGGAATGCCTTTCAAGAGCATCTGCCAGGTTCGCGACAGAACCTTGACCGACAGCGTGCTGGCGAAGTCGGCGCCGCGGCGGCGCTCATCCTCGGACAGGGAAGCGTCGTCGGCAGCCGTCGGCACGAAGCGCAGCCGGGTGACGAGGTGGTTGAATTCGGCCAGATCGGTCAGCACGGCAGTCGGATCGGCGCCGGTGTCGTACTGGTTGCGGAATTCGGCAAGGGCGGCCGCCACATCGCCTTTCATGACATGTTCGAACAGGTCGACGATGCGGGCGCGGTCGGCGAGACCCAGCATGGCGCGCACCGCTTCGGCGCTGACGGCGCCGCCGCCATGGGCGATTGCCTGGTCGAGGATGGAGAGCGAATCGCGGGCCGAGCCTTCGGCGGCGCGCGCGATCATCGCCAGCGCGTCGTCGTCGACCGATATGCCTTCCTTGCCGGCAATCGAGGAGAGGTGCGCGACCAGTGCGCCGGCATCGATGCGTCTCAGGTCGAAACGCTGGCAGCGCGACAGCACGGTGATCGGCACCTTGCGGATTTCGGTGGTGGCAAAGATGAATTTGACGTGCGGCGGCGGTTCTTCCAGCGTCTTCAACAGGCCGTTGAAGGCCTGGGTGGAGAGCATGTGCACTTCGTCGATGATGTAGACTTTGTAGCGCGCCGACACCGGGGCATAGCGCACGCGCTCGATAATGTCCCTGATGTCGTCGATGCCGGTATGCGACGCGGCGTCCATCTCGATGACGTCGACATGGCGGCCTTCCATGATCGCCTGGCAGTGCTCGCCCAGGAAGGCGAGGTCGACCGAGGGATGGTCGACCGTCGGCGTCTTGTAGTTGAGCGCCCGTGCCAGGATGCGCGCCGTCGTGGTCTTACCGACGCCGCGCACGCCGGTCAGCATCCAGGCCTGGGCGATGCGGCCTGTGGAGAAAGCGTTGGTCAAAGTGCGGACCATCGGCTCCTGGCCGATCAGTTCGGAGAAATTCGACGGACGATATTTGCGCGCCAGCACGCGATAGGCGACGGCCTTTTGCTTCTCCAGGTTTTCGGGGTCCGAATTTCCGGCTTCGCTCATTCGCCCGTAAAGCTCCAAAAGGCCGCGTCTCAGCGTAGCCGATTCCTGCTAGATCGTTTCACCGTTTTCTGAAACGGCAAACCGCTCTACCCTTTGCTTTAACGCAATTCCGGACGGGAAACCGCTCACACTTTCCCTGGAATTGCTCCAATAGTCTCGCCCGCGCTGCAATGCGTCGTCAATGTCGCGAGAGGGGCCGATGAGGTGGGAGGCTGGAACAATGACCCGTTCCGGGCTCGTTAGGGCTGCTTCCTTCCGGACCTGACCCGGTTGGCGAGTGGATCGTCCACCACCAACCTCCCGCGTTCCATATCGGCAATTCAGCGATCAAATGCAAGGGTGCATTGAGAATCGGATGCCCTTGAACTCCGCCGCTCAATGAATCGCTTGCAGCCCCCGTGCAGCCGCTCTAGCGTCATGAGTTTGGGAATAATGCGAGAAGCGCAAGGGAAACGCCAATGCTACCGGGCCTCAAGGCCGGATTCACGCTCGACTCCAGGCTGGAGGCGGATAGCGAGCAGCTGATGTGGCTCGGCCTGTGCGAGCTCAGGGTGATGAACGATAGCCGCTGGCCATGGCTGGTCCTGGTGCCGCAGCGGCCGGGGGCCGAAGAAATCCACGACATGACGCCGCTCGACCAGGCGATGTTGACCTTCGAAACCAACATGGTGGCGCAGGCGCTGAAAAGAACCACGGGCTGCACCAAGATCAACACCGGCGCGCTCGGCAACATCGTTCGGCAATTGCATATCCACGTCATCGCCCGCTCGGAAGGCGATCCGGGATGGCCGGGGCCGGTGTGGGGGCACGGCATGCGCGAGCCCTATGAGCGTTCAGGCATCCGCCAATTTGCGCAACAGATCAAGGCGGCGCTATAAGCCGCCTGTGTCCATCCCTAGACGTTCGAGCTTCCATGACCTTTCGCCTTTTTGACGCGCCCTTGCGCGAACCGAGCCAGTTCGTCGGCTTCGCCGGAAACACGATTGATCGGCAATCCGAGAACCGCGCCGACGATTCCGTCGAAAGGGTGTTGGCCGATCCCTCGGCACGTCTTCTGCCGATGCATGGCGGACGGCTGTATCTGAAATTGCACGATGGCAGCTTCGACCCTTGGTTCGATCTGGCTGAGAGCCAGAAGCTGCAGCCATCACTCGCACAAGGCGTGCTGCTTGGCTTTGCCGAGAGCGGCCCGGTCCTTGCCGTGCCGGTCGGCCTCGATCCCGAACAGCTGCCGGAGACCATGAAGGCGATCGATTATCGCTCGGTCTATATGCAGGGGCTGATCGACGAGGCGGCAGCGGGCGCGCTGGCGCAAGGCGCCGCCCTGCTTGCCTGGCATGCCACCCATCGCTTCTGCAGCAAATGCGGCCATGAATCGCAAATGCGGGCCGGCGGCTACAAGCGCCATTGCCCAAATTGCGGCACCGAGCACTTTCCACGCACCGATCCGGTGGCGATTATGCTGACGGCGACGCGGGAAAAATGCCTGCTCGGCCGCGGCCGGCATTTCGGGCCCGGCATGTACTCGGCGCTTGCCGGTTTCATCGAGCCGGGCGAGACGATCGAGGCGGCGGTGCGCCGCGAAACGCTGGAGGAAGCCGGCATCCGGCTCGGCCGCGTCGTCTACCATGCCAGCCAACCCTGGCCGTTCCCCTATTCGCTGATGATCGGCTGTTTCGGCGAACCGCTCAATGACGACATCCAGGCCGATCTCAACGAGTTGGAAGATTGCCGCTGGTTTTTTCGCGACGAGGTGCGTTCCATGCTGGAGAGGACGCACAAGGACAATCTGGTCACGCCGCCGAAAGGCGCGATCGCGCATCATCTGATCCGCGCCTTGGGTCGACAGCGAATAAGACTTGTTATTTTACGCAATTCCGGACGGAAAACCGCTTCACACTTTTCCTGGAATTGCTTAACGGGAGCAAAAAATGATCCGTCACACCGTGGTTTTCACCCTGAAGCACCCGCAGTACTCGCTGGAGGAAAAGCGGTTCCTCTCCGATGCCAAGCGCATTCTCAGCGCAATCAAGGGCGTCACCCATTTCGAGCCGCTGCGGCAAGTCAGCCCGAAGAACGACTATCACTTCGGCTTCTCGATGGAGTTCGTCGATCAGGCCGCCTACACCAGATATAACGAGCATCCCGACCACGTTGCCTTCGTGCGCGACCGCTGGATCCCGGAAGTCGAAACCTTCATGGAAATCGACTATGTGCCGCTGACCCTGCTGGTTTAGGGGAACCTTAGTCCGCGACCTTCCACTGCTCGCGCGACTCGCTGGCGGGATAGACACCCAGAATGCGCACTTCGCGCGAGAAGAAGCGCAGTTCGTCCAGCGCCAGCTTGACCAGTGGATCGTCGGGATGGCCCTCGATATCGGCGTAGAACAGCGTCGCGGTGAAGGCGCCCAGTTGATAGCTCTCCAGCTTCGTCATGTTGACGCCGTTGGTGGCGAAACCGCCCATTGCCTTGTAGAGCGCAGCCGGCACGTTGCGGACACGGAACATGAAGGTCGTCATCATCTTGGTGTCGGCCGAGGGCCGTTCGGCCAACCGCTTGTCCTTGGTCAGGACGACGAAGCGGGTGACATTCGAGTCCGTGTCCTCGACATTCTTCTCGATGATGTCGAGGCCGTAGAGTTCTGCGGCGAGCGCAGGCGCCAGCGAGGCCATGCTGCGGTCCTTGAGCTCCGAGACCAGCTTCGCAGAGCCCGCCGTGTCGCCGGCGATCACCGGCTTCCAACCATTCTTGCGGATGTATTTGCGGCACTGTCCCAGCGCATGGATATGGCTGTGCACGGTCTTGATCTCTTCGCGTTTGACGCCTGGCAGCACCATCAGCTGGAAGTGGATCGGCAGAAAATACTCGCCGACGATGTGGAGTTTCGATTCCGGCAAGAGATGATGGATGTCGGCGACGCGGCCGGCGATGGTGTTTTCGATCGGGATCATGGCGAGGTCGGCCTTGTTGGTCTCGACCGCGTTGAAGGCATCCTCGAAGGTGGGGCACGGCAACGGCTCCATCGAAGGGAACATGTTGCGGCTGGCGGTGTCGGAATTGGCGCCCGGTTCGCCCTGGAAGGCTATTCTGTTGGTCTTGTCAGGCATGCCGATATCTCAGGTTTGAAAGGATCTGCGGTGTCAGGAAAGAATTTATCTTCTCAGCAAAGAATTTGTCTGGCGCGTTCGAGGTCTTCCGGCGTGTCGACGCCGAGCGGCAGCGATTGCACGATCTCGGCATCGATGCGCATACCGGCCTCCACCGCCCGCAACTGCTCCAGCCGCTCGCGCCGTTCGAGCGGCGACGGTTTTAGCGCGACGAAGCGTTCGAGGACTGAGCGCCGATAGGCGTAGAGGCCGACATGGTGATAGAGCGGCCCCTCGCCCCAGGGCGCGGTGGCGCGGGTGAAATAGAGCGCCTTCAGCCGCGTCGCCGACAACGGCGAACCGACGATCTTGACGACGTTGGGGTTGGCCTTTTCCTCGTCGCGGACGATCTCGACGCCGAGCGTGGCGATGTCGACCGCAGCGTCCTCGAACGGTTTCAGCGCCGCACCGATGATCATGGGATCGATGGTCGGCAGGTCGCCCTGTACATTGACGATGGTTTCGACCTTGCGATCGGGGTCGAGGGCGGTCAGCGCCTCGAAGATACGGTCGGAACCGGATTCGTGGTCGGTGCGCGTCATCACCGCCTCGAAACCGTGCGCGCGCACCGCTTCGGCCACGTTGCGCGTGTCGGTTGCCACCACCACCCGGCCAAGCCCAGCCTCAGCGGCGCGGCGGGCGACATGGACGATCATCGGCGCGCCGGCTATGTCGGCCAGCGGCTTGCCCGGCAGGCGCGTCGAGGCCATGCGGGCCGGGATCAGGATGAGCGTGGACATCGAGGTTGCAAGGCGTTCGAAAGAGGATGGGGAAAGTGGCAAAAGGTCTCACTGGAAGCGCCCTTATAGGTGTTGCAACGCCCAAGCAAAAGACCTAGTTTCCGCCCGATTTGACCGGCTCGACGGGGTGGGTCACGATACCGACGGACGGAGTGGACGGAGAGGTCCGCCGGAAAAGGGAGCCCTGGGGCGTATGGATTCCAACGAAGTGAACAAACTGCTCGCCGGGTTGCTTGGAACCTGTTTCGTCGTCTTCTCGGTCGGTTTGGTGTCCGACGCCCTGTTTGCCTCGCCGGCGCCGGAAAAACCCGGCTTTGCCATCGAGGCGACGGAGCCTGCCGAAGGCGGCGCCGCCGGACCCGCGGCAGAGGCCAAGCCGATCGCCGACCTTTTGGCCACCGCCAATGTCGAGCAAGGTGCGGCCGTCTTTAAGAAATGCCAGGCCTGCCATTCCGGCGAAAAAGGCGGCCCCAACAAGGTCGGCCCGGATCTCTGGGACATCGTCGACCGCCCCGTCGCCGAGCATGAGGGCTTTGCCTATTCGGCCGGCATGAAAGAGTTTTCCAAGGGCGGCGCCGAGAAGTGGACCTATGACAACCTCAACCACTTCATCACCTCGCCGAAGAAATTCGTGAAGGGCACTGCGATGGGCTTTGCCGGCCTGCCGAAGGACGAGGACCGCGCCAACGTCATCGCCTATCTGCGCACGCTGTCGGATAGTCCGAAGCCGCTGCCGACGCCAGGTGCCGCCGCCGATGCAGCGGCGCCGGCCAAGCCGGCCGAGGGTGCCGCTCCGGCCAAGCCGGCTGAAGGTGGAGCTCCCGCCCCTGTGGCGCCGGCACCGGCGCCCGCCAAATAACCGAATTGTCATCTCCATGATCTCAAAAAAGCCGGGTTCAGCCCGGCTTTTTGTTAGGAAAATCGCATATGCGGCGACAAAGCCGCCGCATGGCGGTTTTCACCGGCGTCAAATCATTTAGGATTGCCGGGCATCGCGAAGAGGAGAACGCATGACGGTTGGCCGAACGCTTCTGAGGTCCTTTCTGGTTGTGGGCGCCCTCGCAGGCGGCCTGCAGGCAGCCTTCCCCCAGGAATGGCACACCACCTCTTCGCTGATCGGCCCCTCCAAATATGGCGAGAACTTCCAGCGCTACGATTATGTGAATCCGGATGCACCGAAGGGTGGCACCTACAATTCGGTCGTTTCCGGCACGTTCGACAGCTTCAATCCCTACATCGTGCAGGGCTCGCCGGCGGCCGGCCTGCAGCCATTTGGCGGCGGCCTGCTCTACGACACGCTCATGGATCAAGCGACTGACGAAGGCAGCGTCAGCCACCCGCTCATCGCCGATGCCTACAAGTACCCTACCGACTATTCCTCGGCCACCTACCGGCTCGACCCACGGGCGAAATGGCATGACGGACAGCCGATCACCACTGACGACGTGATCTGGTCGTTCCAGGTGCTGAAGGCCAACAGCCCGATGTACAGCCGCTATTTCGAAAACGTCACCGACGCCGTCGCTGTCTCGGACCGTGAGGTCGAGTTCCACTTCGACCAGAAGGGCAATCGCGAACTGCCCAAGATCCTCGGCGACCTTGTCGTGCTGCCCAAGCATTGGTGGGAAGGCACCGACGCCAATGGCAAGAAGCGCGACATCACCAAGGGGACGCTGGAGCCGCCGCTGGGCTCGGCTGCATACAAGATCGCCAGCTTCAAGGCGGGGTCGGAAATCGTCTGGCAGCGCGTCCCCGACTATTGGGGCGCCAAGCTGGCTGTGAAGATCGGCCGGGAGAATTTCGACACGCAGCACTTCACCTACATTCTTGACGACAACGCCTCCTGGGAGGCGTTCAAGAAAGGTGGCCTCGACGATATCAAGCCGGAAAACAGCTCCAAGCGCTGGGCGACATTTTACGATTTCGCGGCGATCAAGGCCGGCGATGTGATCAAGCAGGAGTTCAAGACCACCTCGCCCGAGCCGATGCAGGCTTTCATGCTCAACCAGAGACATAGGCTGTTTGCCGATCGCCTGGTCAGGGCCGCGCTCACCTACCCGTTCGATTTCGAATCGATGAACCGCACGCTGTTCTTCGGTTTCAACACTCGCACCCACAGCTATTTCCAGGGCACGGACCTAGCCTCCAGCGGCTTGCCGCAAGGCAAGGAATTGGAGATCCTGGAGAAGTACCGCGACAAGCTGCCGCCGGAAGTATTCACCCAGGAATTCAAGTTGCCGGTCTACGATTCGCCGCAGGCGGAGCGCAAATATCTGAAGCAGGCGGTCGACCTGTTCGCCCAGGCCGGCTGGGTGATCAAGGGCGGCAAGATGGTCAACGCCAAGACCGGCGAGCCATTCAAGTTTGAAATCCTAGGCTCGAATGAAACCGACCAGGTCATTTCCAGCCCTTGGATCGCCAATCTGCGCAAGATCGGCGTCGATGCGACACTGCGCATCGTCGACCCGAGCCAGTACACCAACCGCGTCAGAAATTTCGATTACGACGTCATCACAGGACAGCTCCAACAGTCGGAATCGCCCGGCAACGAGCAGCGCGATTTCTGGAGCTCCAAGGCCGCCGACACACCGGCATCGCGCAATTATTCCGGCATCAAGAACCCGGTCGTTGACGCCCTTGTCGACCGCATCATTTTTGCCACGGATCGCGATGACCTCGTCGCCACCACCCATGCGCTCGATCGCGTGCTGCTGTGGAATTACTATGTGGTGCCGCAATACTATCGCGCCGTTGTGTGGCTGGCTTACTGGAACAAGTTCGGCATCCCGGAAAAGCAGCCCGGCTACCGTGGCGCCGATATCGATTCCTGGTGGATCGATGCGGACAAGGAAAAGGCCCTGGCCGCCAAGTACAAGGGCAGCAATTGATGGCGGGGCTCCCTCGCCGCGATTTCCTGGCCCTCAGTGGCGCCGCGGCCGTTGCTGCGCTGCTGCCGGGCAAGGCTTTCGCCGCCAGCCCAACCGGCGTGAAACTGCATGGACTGTCGGCTTTCGGCGACCTCAAATACAAGCCGGACTTCACTCATTTCGACTATGTCAATGTCGATGCGCCGCAAGGTGGCGTCTTCAACTTCCTGCCGCGCAACTGGCTTGCCAACCAGACGCCGCTGACCTTCAACACGCTGAATTCGTTCGTTCCCAAAGGCGATTCGCCCCAGCGCACTGAGATGTGCTTCGATTCACTGATGGTGAGAGCGTACGACGAACCTGACGCCGTTTACGGGCTGATCGCTGACGGCGTGACGATTTCCGACGACCGCAACGACTTCACCTTCTCGCTGCGCCCGCAGGCCCGCTTCCATGACAGCACGCCATTGACGGCCGAGGATGGCGCCTTCACCTTCAAGCTGCTCAAGGACAAGGGGCACCCGTACTATTCCCTGCCGCTAACGCATCTGGATGACGCGATTGCCGTGGATGCCCACACGCTGCAGCTTAGGTTTTCCGGCAAGCAGACAAGCCGCACCATCCTCAACGTCGTCGAGTTCCCGGTCCTGTCGAAGGCGTTCTACACGGCCAACCCGTTCGATTCCTCGCAGATGAACCCGCCGTTGGGGTCAGCCGCCTACAAGGTCGGTCGCTGGTCGGCAGGGGCCTGGATCGAATATGAGCGTGTGGCTGATTATTGGGGCAACGACCTGCCGGTCAATCGCGGCCAGAACAATTTTCAGCGGATCCGCGTTGAGTTCTATCAGGACCGTAGCGTTGCCTTCGAAGCGTTCAAGAAGGGAGAAATCCTCTACAGGGAGGAATTCACCTCGCGCGTCTGGGCGACCGGCTACGACTTCCCAGCCTTCACTGCCGGCAAGGTGGTGAAGCACGAATTCCCGGCCGAAACGGTGCCTTCGATGCAGGGCACCGCCGTCAACCAGCGGCGCGAGCAGTTTCGCGACTCGCGCGTGCGGCAGGCGATCGGGCTCTGCTTCGACTTCGAATGGACGCGGCGCAATTTCTTCTACGGTTCCTATGAGCGCTCGCAATCCTGCTTCGAGAAATCCGAATTTCGCGCCGAGGGCAGACCGTCGCCACAAGAATTGGCTCTTCTTGAGCCGCTGCGTGAGCAGATTCCCGCCGAGGCTTTTGGCGAAGCCGTGATCCAGGACGCGTCGAACGGCTCCGGCCGCGACCGGCAGTTGCTTGGCAAGGCGGCCAAGCTTCTGGCCGAGGCCGGCTGGAAACGGTCCGGCAATTTCGTCGTGAACGACAAGGGTGGTCGGTTGTCCGCAGAGTTTCTTGTCGACGACGAAGTCTTCGAACAGGTCTACTCGCCCTGGGTCGAAAACATGAAGGCGGTCGGCATCGATGCCTCGATCCGGCTGGTGGATGCCGCGCAATATCAGCTGCGGCAGAATTCGTTCGACTACGACCTCGTCTCGGTCGCGGCCTCGTTTTCGGCGACGCCAACCCGTGACGACCTCGAAACCATTTTCCATTCGCGAGCAGCTACCGTATCGGGCTCTCGCAATCTGCCGGGAACGTCGAGCCCGGCCATCGACGCCCTGGTTGACGCCGCAGGTGCCGCCGAGGGTCGCGAAAGCCTGACAATTGCCATGCGCGCGCTCGACCGGGTCTTGCGTGCACGGAGGGATTGGATTCCAAGTTGGTTCCTGGCGAATCATCGAAGCGCCTATTGGGACATGTTCGGTTTTCCCGAGCGGAAACCCGATTTCGACTTCCCGGTCGAAGCGCTGTGGTGGGTCGACAAGGGCAAGGCGGCAAAAATTGGCAAAGGGTAGGCTGTTGCGCGGCACTTTACCCTCCCCCTCGTGGGGAGGGTCGGTGAGCACTTCGTGCGCAGCGCGAATGGCGAACCGGGGTGGGGGTGTGACGGCGTACGCCGGATCGAGACTACCCCCACCCCGCTCCGCTTCGCGGATCGACCCTCCCCACAAGGGGGAGGGTGAAAGCTGATGGGCGCCTACATACTGCGCCGTATCCTGCTGATGATACCGACCCTGTTCGGCATCATGGCGGTTGCTTTCGTCGTCACTCAATTCGCACCGGGTGGACCGGTCGAGCAGGTCATCGCCAGCCTGACCAACCAGGGCGGCAGCGACCGCCTCGGCAGCGGCGGCGGCGATGCAGGAGGCGGCGGCAATTTCGATGTGGCCGGTGACGTCGGCTCGAAGTATCGCGGCGCGCAAGGGCTCGATCCGGAATTCATCAAGAAGCTGGAAAAGCAATTCGGCTTCGACAAACCACCGCTCGAACGCTTCGGCATGATGCTATGGAACTATGCCCGCTTCGATTTCGGCGACAGCTATTTCCGTGACATCTCGGTTCTCGATCTGATCCTGGAGAAGATGCCGGTGTCGATCTCGCTTGGGCTGTGGATCACGCTGTTGTCCTATCTGATCTCGATCCCCCTTGGCATCCGCAAAGCGGTCAAGGACGGCTCCGCCTTCGACGTCTGGACCAGCGGCGTGATCATCGTCGGCTATGCCATACCGGCCTTCCTGTTCGGCATATTGCTGATGGTGCTGTTCGCGGGCGGTTCCTTCTGGGACTGGTTCCCACTGCGCGGCATCGTCTCCGACAATTGGGACCAATTGTCGTGGCCCGACAAGATCGTCGATTATTTCTGGCACATGACCTTGCCGCTGACGGCGCTGGTGCTGTCGGCCTTCGCGACGACGACGCTGCTGACCAAGAACTCCTTCCTGGAAGAGATACGCAAACAGTATGTGGTGACGGCCCGTGCCAAGGGCCTGTCGGAGCGGCGGGTGCTTTACGGACATGTGTTCCGCAACGCAATGCTGATCGTCATTGCCGGCTTTCCAGCGGCCTTCATCTCGGCCTTTTTCACCGGCTCGCTTTTGATCGAGAACATCTTTTCCCTCGACGGTCTCGGGCTGCTCGGTTTCAGGTCCGTGTTGGCGCGCGACTATCCGGTCGTGTTCGCCAACCTCTATATATTTTCGCTGCTTGGCCTGTTCGTGACGCTGTTGTCCGACCTGATCTACACATGGGTCGATCCGCGCATCGATTTCGAGCGGAGAGACGTCTGATGACGCAGGCTGCAGCCGAGATCACACCGATAAGGATCGCCCGCCCCTGGCTGTCGCCGCTCAACAAGCGGCGCTGGCAGAACTTCAAGGCCAACAGGCGCGGCTACTGGTCGTTGTGGATATTCCTCGCTCTGTTCGTGCTGTCGCTGTTTGCCGAACTGATCGCCAACGACAGACCGATCGTCGCCTACTACAAAGGCGAGATCCTGTTCCCGGTGGCGGTCGCCTACCCCGAGGAAAAATTCGGCGGCTTCTACGCCGTCACCGACTATCGCGACCCGGTCATCCGCGACGAGATCAACGCCAATGGCTGGATGATCTGGCCGCCAATCCGCTATTCCTACCGCACCGTCAACAATGCGATCCCCGACGCCGCTCCCGCAAAACCGTCATGGGAATATGACGCGCAGAGGCGATGCAGCCAATATCCGCAAGGCGCTGCCGATCCTGACTGCATTGTCGGCAACTGGAACTGGCTGGGTACCGACGACCAGGCGCGCGACGTGCTGGCGCGCATCATCTACGGGTTTAGGATTTCCGTGCTGTTCGGGTTGATCCTGACTGCGGGTTCGTCGGTTATCGGCGTCGCCGCCGGCGCGCTGCAAGGGTATTTCGGCGGCTGGACCGACCTTCTCTTTCAACGCTTCATAGAAATCTGGTCGGCGATACCGCTGCTGTATCTGCTGCTGATCGTCGCCGCCATCCTGCCGCCGGGCTTCTTCATCTTGCTTGGGCTGATGCTGCTGTTCTCCTGGACGTCGCTTGTCAGCGTGGTGCGCGCCGAATTCCTGCGCGCACGCAACTTCGAATATGTCAACGCGGCCCGCGCGCTTGGTGTGTCCAACCGCACCATCATGCTGCGCCATCTTCTGCCTAATGCCATGGTGGCGACGCTGACCTTCATGCCTTTCCTGGTCAGCGCCTCGATCTCGACACTGACCTCGCTCGACTATCTCGGCTTCGGCCTGCCGCCCGGCACCGCGTCGCTCGGCGAACTGCTAAAACAGGCGCAGAGTAACCTCAATGCCCCCTGGCTCGGTATATCGGGCTTCATCGTCATCTCGCTGATGCTGTCGCTGTTGGTGTTCATCGGTGAAGCAACGCGCGATGCTTTCGACCCGCGCAAGGCGTTCCGATGAGCAGCGAACTCCTGCTCTCCGTCCGCGATCTCAGCGTTGCCTTCACCCAAGGCGGCAACGAGTCGACCGCCGTCGACCACATCTCCTTCGATCTCGCCAAGGGCGAGACGGTGGCGCTTGTGGGCGAATCCGGTTCCGGCAAATCGGTCTCGGCGCTGTCGGTGCTGAAGCTTCTGCCCTACCCGACGGCCAGCCATCCCTCGGGCAAGATCCTGTTCCAGGGCGCCGACCTTTTGGCGATGAACGAAAAGCAGTTGCGCAGCGTGCGCGGCAACAAGATCACCATGATCTTCCAGGAGCCGATGACTTCGCTCAATCCGCTGCACACGATCGAGCAGCAGATCGTCGAGATCCTGGCGCTGCATCAGGGCATGGGCGACCGCCAGGCCAAGGCGCGCACGCTGGCGCTGCTCAACGAGGTCGGCATTCGCGAACCGGAAAAGCGGCTCGACGCCTATCCGCACCAATTGTCCGGCGGCCAGCGGCAGCGCGTCATGATCGCCATGGCGCTGGCCAACGAACCGGAACTGCTGATCGCCGACGAACCGACGACGGCGCTCGACGTCACCGTGCAGGCGCAGATCCTCGAATTGCTGGCGGAGTTGAAGAGCCGTAAGGGCATGTCGATGCTGTTCATCACCCATGATCTCGGCATTGTCAGAAAGATCGCCGACCGCGTCTGCGTGATGACCAAAGGCAAGATCGTCGAGACCGGGCCGACCAAGGACATCTTCGCCAACCCGCAGCACGCTTATACCAAGCACCTCCTCGCCGCCGAGCCGAAAGGCAAGCCGCCGGCCGCCAACGACGCCGCCAAACCGGTTATGACCGGCAAGGACATCAAGGTTTGGTTCCCGATCAAAAAGGGTTTCTTTCGCACCACCGTCGACAATGTGAAGGCTGTTGACGGCATCGACGTCACCGTACGCGCCGGCCAGACGCTAGGCGTCGTCGGCGAATCCGGCTCCGGCAAGACGACGCTCGGGCTGGCGCTGGCGCGGATGATCTCATCGACCGGCACCATCCAGTTCAACGGCAGCGACATCAACCAGCTTTCCTTCAACGCCATGCGGCCGCTGCGCCGCGAGTTGCAGATCGTTTTCCAGGACCCGTTCGGCTCGCTCAGCCCGCGCATGTCGGTCTCGGAGATCATCGAGGAAGGCTTGAAGATCCACGAGCCGAAGCTGTCGCCCGACCAACGCGACGACAAGGTCGTCGCCGTGCTGAAGGAGGTCGGGCTCGATCCGGCGACCAGGAACCGCTATCCGCATGAATTCTCCGGCGGCCAGCGCCAGCGCGTCGCCATTGCGCGCGCCATGGTGCTCAATCCACGCTTCGTCATGCTGGACGAACCGACCTCGGCGCTCGACATGAGCGTGCAGGCGCAAGTGGTCGACCTCTTACGCAATCTGCAGGCCAGGCACGACCTTGCCTATCTGTTCATCAGCCACGATCTGAAAGTCATTCGCGCCCTTGCCAATGACGTCATCGTCATGCGCAATGGCAAGATCGTCGAAGCCGGCCCTTCCGAACAGATTTTCGAGCGGCCGCAGACCGACTATACGAAGGCGCTGATCTCGGCCGCGTTCAAGATCGAGACGGCGCCGGTCGGTATCGTCAGCGAATAACAGGGAATACAATCCGCAAATGGAAAAAGGCAAAATCCTGCTTGCCGTCACCGGCTTTCATCCGCAGCGCTGGCGCGAGCTGCTGTCGGCCGAGCGCGAAGTGGTGCTGGAGCCGGACGGTGCCTCTGACCCGTCGATCACCTATGCGGTGGTGTGGAAGCAGAAGCCGAACCTCTTGAAATCGCTGCCGAATCTACGCGCAATCTTCTCGATCGGCGCCGGCGTCGACCATATCTTCGCCGATCCCGGCCTGCCCGATGTGCCGATCGTCAAAGTCGTAGCCGACAACCTCACCCAATACATGACCGAATATGTCGTCTGGCGGGTGCTCGACCATCATCGCCAGGGCATGCTCTATCGTGCCCAGCAGCCGAAGAAGACCTGGCACGAACCGCCGCAGCGGCCGGCCGGCGACATCTCGGTCGGCATTATGGGGCTCGGCAATCTCGGCCGCGCCGCGGCGTCGGTGCTGTTGTCGCTCGGCTTTGCCGTCAACGGCTGGTCGCGCAGCGACAAGGCCATGAAAGGCGTTGCGACCTATGCCGGAGAGGCCGGGCTGATCCCCTTCCTCAACGCCACCGACATACTGGTGGTGCTGCTGCCGCTGACGCCGGATACGCACGGCATCATCAATTACGGCGTGCTGAAGGAATTGCGCAAGCGCAACGGCCTCGGCGGCTCGGTGCTGATCAATGCCGGGCGCGGCCGGCTGCAGAAGGACGCCGACATATTGCGCGCGCTGGGCGACGGCACGCTGAAGGAGGCGAGCCTCGACGTGTTCGAGGTCGAGCCGCTGCCGAAGACCAGTCCGCTATGGAGTCACCCGAAAGTGTTCGTGACGCCGCACGCGGCGGCGACCTCCGACCCTGTCCACCTGGCGCCGAGCATGTTGCGGCAGATGGATGCCTTCGAGCGCGGCGAAAAGCTTGATAACGTGGTCGACCGCAAGGCGGGGTACTGAGGAAGTCCAGGTTCAGCTCGGCAGACTGAACTTCTTCTGCTTGTTGGGCGTGCCGCAGTCGCGGCGGACGATCGAGCGGTTCATGGCATCGATCTGGCCGCTTGCCAGGTCGGTGTCGCGCTTGCTTTTGGAGCGCATATCCGGCGTGAACGGGCCGAAGCCCATCGCCGGATTGGAGAAGCTCGGCTTGGCGTCCGTCGACAGATGGTATTGCTGCGCCAGTTCGTTGCGCTGCGCCAGCAACTGGTCGCAAGGCACATTGTCATATTGCAGCGACGATTGTACGTCCTGGTCCTGCCGCTCCGACATCGAGCTGCTGCAGCCGGCCATCGCTAGGCAGGACGCCAAGACCATCATGTTCCAGCGCATGTGTTCCTCCTCAATGCCTGCCGAGGGCTTTTCTCGGCTTGTATCCTACCTGATGCCGCGCCAGCCGCAAAAATCCTATTCACGTTTTCGAACAAGACGAGACATCAACCCTTGGACGAGGGCACCGCCAGCGCGGCAAGCCCGCCGACCGGCTGGCGGCGATCCCAGCGGATGACGGTCGGCTGCATCGACAGCACCGACAGGCCGTTTGCGGCAAGCACCCGCTCGACATAGGCTTGAGAATGGGCGTAGCGACGAGACGGCTGCAGCGCAAAACCGGCGTCGCCGCCCGCCCCGCCCTTGGCTGGCGTTTCGACGGAAAAGGCAAACAGGCCATTGGTGGCCAGAATGCCGGCTACGGTCTTCACCACGCGATCGAGCGCGCCGACATAGATGAACACGTCGGCCGCCACCACCAGATCGGCTTTCGGTCCGGCATAGGCGAAATCCTGCAGATCGGCCTTGGCGAGCAGATCGTAGACGCCTTTGGCGCGGGCCTTTTTCAGCATGGCGGCGGAGATGTCGTAGCCCTCCAGCCGTTCGGCGACCGGCCGCAGTTTCTCGCCCATCAGACCGGTGCCGCAACCAAGGTCGAGCGCCAGCGAAAAGCGGCCCGCCCTTGCCGCTCGAATGGCGCGATCGAGAAACTCCGGCAGCCGGTAGCCGAGCTTGCCGACCAGCGAATCTTCGAAAGTTTCGGCATAGTGGTCGAACAGCGTTTCGACGAAGGCGCTGGGTGGCGCCGCGGCAGCCGGCGCCTTGCCGATGAGTTGCAGCTTCAGCGCAGCGCCAAGGCGATCCGCCGGGTCGAGTTTCAGCGCCGTCGCCCATGCTTGAGCCGCCACGTCGAGCCGCTCGGCCGTCTCCTGCATCTCGCCAAGACGGAACCAGCCCGCCGCCCATTGCGGCGCCAGTTCCAGCGCGCCGAGCAGCAGCTCCGCCGCTGCCGCGTGCTCGCCCGAGCCGAAAAGCATCTCGGCATAGTCGGCGCGACGGTCGGCGGTCAGGTCGCCGGACGAGATTTTCAGCGGTTGCATGGCGATGGCCCCGCCGGCTGATGCGGCCGGTGGCTGGCTGTAGGCCGAGTCAGCAGTCTCTTGCAACAGGCTTCCCGCGCTGGAATTAGCCACTATCTTGACTGGATGCGCGCCAGCGACCTGCTCCATCCCCGGCCTGAAGGCCTTTATTGCCCATGCGGCGATTTCTTCATCGACCCGGTGCGGCCAGTCAACCGGGCGTTGATCACGCATGGCCATTCCGACCATGCCCGATCCGGCCATCGTTCGGTGCTGGCGACGCAGCAGACGCTCGACATTATGGGGTTGCGTTATGGCGAGGATTTTGCCGGGACAACGCAAGCGGCCGTGCTTGGCGAAGCGATGGCGCTGAACGATGTCAGCGTCACCTTCCATCCGGCCGGCCATGTGCTGGGCTCGGCGCAGATCGCGGTCGAGCACAAGGGCAGGCGCATCGTCGCCTCCGGCGACTACAAGCGCCAGAAGGACGCGACCTGCGCACCGTTCGAACCGGTCCAATGCGATGTGTTCATCACCGAGGCGACCTTCGGCCTGCCGGTGTTTCACCATCCGCCCGACACGGAGGAGATCGCCCGGCTGCTCAAATCGGCGGCGCAGTTTCCCGAGCGATCGCATCTGGTCGGCGCCTATGCGCTGGGCAAGGCACAGCGGGTGATGCGGCTGCTGCGCGATGCCGGTTATGACAGACCGATCTATATCCACGGCGCGCTGGCCAAGCTCAGCGAATATTACCAGAGCCAGGGCATCGACCTCGGCACGCTGGAGCCGGCAACCGTCGACAGCGGCGGCAAGCAGGATTTCACCGGGGCCATCGTTGTCGGCCCTCCATCGGCCTTCGCCGACCGCTGGGCGCGGCGCTTTCCCGACCCGATCTCATGCTTCGCCTCGGGCTGGATGCGCATCCGCCAGCGTGCCAAGCAAGGCGGCGTCGAACTGCCGCTGATCATTTCCGACCACGCCGACTGGGACGAACTGACCGCCACCGTCAAGGAGACGGGCGCCGGCGAAATCTGGGTGACGCATGGCCGTGAGGAAGCGCTGGTGCGCTGGTGCGAGCTGGAAGGCATCGCCGCCAGGCCACTGCACCTGGTGGGATATGAGGACGAGGGCGATTGATGGTGATTTTTGATCCAGAAATCGCCGGCGCGGCGATCCTTCCCACCCCCCTCTGGCCTGCCGGCCATCTCCCCCGCAAGGGGGGAGATCAGATGTCACCTCCGCTTTCGCCAATCGCCAACCTCGCAAGATGGGCGGCAAGATCAAGGCTGCCAATCTCCCCCCTTGCGGGGGAGATGTCCAGCAGGACAGAGGGGGGTGTGCCAGAACGCAAACCTCTGCCGTCAACGCGGTCCTTGCATCCATGAACCGCTTTGCCGAACTCCTCGACCGCTTGGTGCTGACGCCGTCGCGCAATGGCAAGCTGACGCTGCTCGTCGACTATTTCCGCAGCGTCGAGGACCCCGACCGCGGGCTGGCGCTGGCGGCGATCACCGGCGACCTCAACATTGCGGCGGTCAAGCCGGCGATGCTGCGCACGCTGGTCACCGAGCGCATGGATCCGGTGCTGTTCGGCTATTCCTACGACTATGTCGGCGACCTCGCTGAAACCGTGTCGCTGGTCTGGCCGCAAACGCCGGGACATATCCCCAACCGGGAGCCGACGCTTGGCGACGTCGTGACGAAGCTGCAGGCGGCGAGCCGCTCGGACGGACCCAAGGTGCTGGCCGGGCTGCTCGACAGCGCCGGCATTTCGGCGCGCTTTGCCATCATCAAGCTGGTCACCGGCGGCTTGCGCATCGGCGTTTCGGCGCGGCTGGCCAAACAGGCGCTGGCCGATTTCGGCAAGGTCGATGTCGCCGAGATCGAGGAGCTGTGGCACGGGCTGACGCCGCCCTATATCTCGCTGTTCGCGTGGCTGGAAGGCAAGGCCGAGAAGCCGAAGCGGACCGCACTTGCCCTGTTCAGTCCGGTGATGCTGTCGAACCCGGTCGGCGACGGCGACCTCGAAAAGCTCGATCCGGCCGCCTATGCCGCGGAATGGAAATGGGACGGCATCCGCGTTCAGGCGGTGTGCGAGGGCGGCGTGCGCCGGCTCTATTCGCGCACCGGCGACGATGTGTCCGGCGCATTCCCCGATCTCGCCCAGGCAATGGATTTTTCCGCCGCGCTCGACGGCGAACTGCTGGTCGGCGAGCCCGCGGCGACCGGCACGTTTTCGGACCTGCAACAGCGGCTCAATCGCAAGAGCGTGGCCCCGAAGATACAGCAGCAATACCCGGCCTTCATGCGCTGCTACGATGCGCTGCAGATCAACCGCGAAGATTTGCGCGCGCTACCTTTCCGCGAGCGGCGGGCCCGTCTTGAGGCCTTCATCACAACGCTGGACCCGCACCGTTTCGATCTGTCGCCATTCGTCGAATTCCGGGATTGGCAAACGCTGGAGGAACTGCGCCGCGCGCCGCCGCACCCAATCATCGAAGGCGTGATGCTGAAGCGCTGGGATTCGCCCTATCTCGCGGGACGGCCGAAAGGCCCGTGGTTCAAGTGGAAGCGCGATCCGCACACGGTCGATGCTGTGCTGATGTATGCGCAGCGCGGCCATGGCAAGCGGTCGAGCTTTTATTCCGACTATACGTTCGGCGTCTGGTCGGGGCCGGAAGGCGCGGAGGAATTGGTGCCGGTCGGCAAGGCCTATTTCGGCTTCACCGACGAGGAGTTGAAGCAGATCGACAAATTTGTCCGCGACAATACGGTCGAGCGTTTCGGCCCGGTGCGCTCGGTGCGCGCCGACCGCAGCCAAGGCCTGGTGCTGGAGGTGGCGTTCGAAGGTCTCAACCGTTCGACCCGCCACAAATCCGGCGTTGCGATGCGATTTCCCCGCATCTCACGGCTGCGCTGGGACAAGCCGACCGCCGAAGCCGACCGCATCGAGACGCTGCAGGCGCTGCTTGATCGCTAGGCGGCGCTTACGGTTCGATCGAAACGCGGATCTCGTAGATGTCGACCGCCTTGCCCTGCTTGTCGAAGTCGGAGTTGATGGCGATGCTGCCGGCCGCGCCCGGGGGCTTGTCGGGGAATTTCACGTCGAACAGATATTCGTTACGCTGCTGGCCGACCGCATAGCGCTTGCGGCCGCAGTCGCCGAGATCGCCGAAATTGCAGTCGACGGAGATCTGCGTGTCCTTGCCGTCCTCGGCGCGGGCGACGATGTCGAACACGGCATGTTTGCCGGCAAGCTTCTCCAGCACGCCCTGCCCGACATCGAAGCTGATGGCCGAGCCGGAAGCACCGGAGCGGATGCGCAGGAAGGAGCCGGTGTCGTCCTGCACGACATCGGCCTTGGCGTCGGACGGGGTCGCCACATGCGTTGGATCGGTGGGTGTAAACACGTTGATCCAGTCGCGCGTCTGTTCGGCGACACCAGGCTGCTGCGGCGCGCCAGGCTGCTGCGGCTCAGTTGTATCGGCAGGCGGCGTGAAGTCGTCATCGTCGACGGTCGGCGGCGCTTCGGGCGGCGCCGTGTCGAGCTGCGCCGGCGTCTTGAAGACCCCGGTCTGCACGGCGAAATAGAGGCCGATGCCGGCGGCGGCGAGCAACGTCACGCCAAAGAAGATCGCCGTCAGCGGCAGGCGGCGGCCCCTTATCCGCCTTTCATCGCGATCAGGCGCCACTTCCGCCGCGGCCTCGGCCGGCTCGGAATCGGCCATATCGATCGCCGGGGCGCCGGGCAGCGTGGCGTCAGGCATGATGTCGGGGACGACCGGCAGCACGCGCGAACGCGGCGCGTCGGATGCCTCGGGCTGAACCGGTTCATCAACGACGATCGCCGGCGACGGTCCGGCCGCGACACCTGTCGGGGCATCGACCGCGGGCGCTTCGGCGGCGCCCTGTACGGCGTCTTGCGGCTGCGCAACGCGTTGCGTCAGCGCGGTATCTTGTGTCTGCGCAGCGCTCTGCGTCGGCGCGGCGACATCGGGGACCGCGGGCAGGAATTCGGATTCGATCTCGGCGATCTTTTCCTGCACCGCCTTACGGCGCTTGATGGCGGCTTCCACCGTCACGCCGGGATTGGCCTGGAGCACGCGGTCGAGCGCCGCGAAAGCCGACCGATAGACCCGCTCGCGAAATGCCCGGTCCTCGGCGTTGCCTTTCTCGAAGGCGTTGCGGATCGCTTTTTCGATCGCGTCCAAGCGAATTCCCCTGTCCGTTCGCTTACATTGCCATGATCGTTAGCCGCAGGCGACCAATCAATCAACGGGCGAGCGCCCGCATTCTGCCTTACAGGCCTGTTCAACGCTCATTTCGATGCCTTTTAGCAATAAAATCAGTCCGTTTGCCGCCTTGCCGGGCGATTTGCGCGCAGTCCGGCGCGACGTCTCCGCGTAATCGAAAAAGCAAACGAGGCGATGGCTTATTCCGCGCCAATGGAAAATGACGGGACGAATTGCCGGATCCAGCCTTGAAATCACGGTTGCCCATCTTGAATTAGCGGCCGGTTGAGTCTATCACCCAGCCGATCCTGGAGGCTTCGCGCTTCCTGGGCCGCTTTAGCTCAGTTGGTAGAGCACATCATTCGTAATGATGGGGTCAGGTGTTCGAGTCACCTAAGCGGCACCAGTTCTCCATCCGACGCAAGCGTGACGGCAGGTGCAAGGCTAATGCACGTCACTCCCTACGCCAACACCGGCACTTCCTGTCTGCCTCGTCGACATGCGCCATATGGCCGCCGCCACAGGATTGCGTCGTCAGACGCTTGACCATCGACTATGCTGCATCGCGCAAGATCGACAGCCTAGAGAACCCGACAATACAAGCATAATTTATAAGATACAAAACCACTATCTTAGAATAATCTTCGTCAATTTTGACCTATATCAGACACTCCGGATTATAGTTGTGTAATTAAACCGTGCCTTTCTGACATGGTACTACTGCTCATGCAGCATTGCGGACGTGAAAAACCCTCAGCGACGCAACGCACTCGCAAATCATACCCATTTTTAGCACTAACTCACACAAATATTACAGCTCGATAGATATTTTGTGTTGCACTGCACCATTGCCCGGTTGCACCATTTCTTGGGGGATTGGTACTGGGAAGTGCGCCGTGGAGGATTCCGCCAAGTTGATCAGCTTGAATTTTTCGCTGGCCAGCACCGATTTCGAGGCTGCCCCGCGCACAAGGCGCGGGTTTGATGTTGTCGGCGCACTCTCGACGCTGGCAGGCCTCGACCTGAGGCCCGGAATGCAGGGCCGCTGGCTTCATCGGAGATTTCAGACCGGCGGAAATGGCTGATGGCGGTCGCGCGTGACAATCAGTTGGACGCTCTGCGCGCCATCGCTGTCACGATGGTTCTCTATTCCCATTTCCTTGCACCCAACGGGTCCTCCTTTTGGGGCCACATCGGGGTGCGGCTTTTTTTTGTGCTGAGCGGCTTCCTGATCACACGACTGCTGCTCGAAGCGCGCGCCGCGGCCGAATTCAAAGCCGGCCCTGCATTGAGTTCCTTCTACATCAGGCGCGCGCTGCGCATATTCCCGCCCTATTTCGCCGTGCTTGGGTTCGTCTGGCTGACCGATCTGGAGCAGTCCAGTGGATCGCTCGTCTGGCATGCGCTTTACCTGTCGAATTTTTGGTACGCGCTGCGCAACGAATGGACGCCCTGGCTACTCTGCCATTTCTGGAGCCTGAGCATCGAGGAGCAGTTCTATATCGCCTGGCCGCTGGTCGTGCTTCTCGCACCCCGCCGGCGGGTGGAAGCGATCACTATCGGCGTCATCCTGTTGTCGCTGGCCTATCGCTTCTACTGGCCGATCACCGCCACCCCGGCGCTAGCGCGCGACCTGCTGCCGCCAGCATCGATGGACGCGCTGGCGTTTGGTGCTTTGCTTGCCTGCCGGCGGACCAGAGGCGCCGGCCTGCCGCAATGGATGCGGCTAGGCTGGCCAGCCCTTGCGGCTGTCTTCCTGGCGATTGAGTGGCTTATCCCTGCGCCGGCCGATCCTATGCTGGAATGGGCCCGCTGGGCGTTACTGCAGATCCTGCCCCTAGTGCCGCTGGTGGCCGTTGTCGCCGCCTGTTCAGCCGGCCTTGGCGGCGTCCTCGGCAGGGTTTTCGAACTGCCACCGCTGCTGTCACTGGGCCGCATCAGCTACGGCGTCTATCTTTACCATCCGATCCTTCTGTCGCTCGCCGTCAAGTCACAGCCCTGGATCCCGCTCAATGTCTCGGAGCAGGGGCCAGGGCGTTTCCTGGTCGCGAGCGCCGCCACGATCGCCGTCGCTTCGATCTCGTGGACGGCTTTCGAAAAGCCGCTCAACGGCCTCAAGCGCCGCTTCCCCTATGTAGCGCGCCGCCGCTCCCAGGCACGCTCTGGCGATGCCGGCTGGCTCGGCAGGGCGGCGGACGCCTATCCCGGCGGATCCCCCGATGGCCGCGCCGCACTCGAACTCCGGCGAACGGATGCGCAGAGATGACCACCGCGCCGCTCGTCTCCGTCCTGCTGCCGGTCTACAATGCCGGGCCTTATCTCACCGCTGCGCTGGAGAGCATTCTGCGGCAAGACTACGATCGCCTGGAGGTCATCGCTATCGATGACGGATCGACTGACAACTCGCTCGAGATTCTCGAACGATACCGCCGGGCAGACAATCGCGTTTCTGTCATCTCGCGTGAGAACCGCGGCCTCGTCGCCACCCTCAATGAAGGGCTACGACTGGCCCAGGGCGAGCTTGTTGCGCGAATGGATGCGGACGATGTCGCCTATCCCCGGCGCCTCTCGCGCCAGGTCGCACTGTTCGAGCGGCGGCCCGATCTCGGCTTCTGCGGCGCCTGCGTCGATACCTTGCTTCACGGCCGTATCGCCAAAGGCAGGCTAGACCCGGTGTTCCGGCTCGGCCGGCTCGACATATTGTCGATGTTCTTTACGATATTCTTACATCCGACGGTGATCTATAACAGGAAGGTTATTGGGAACAACGATCTCTATTACGATCCAAAATATAGGCATGCCGAGGATTTCGATCTCTTCAGACGGCTTGCCGGCCGTTTCCCGGCGACCATATTGCCCGATAGCCTGCTCGTCTATCGCATCCACGCGGGAAGCGTGACCATGCGGCATGCCAAGGAAATGCGCAGGACGCATTTGCGGATCGTGGCCGAAAATCTCGAGCGTGAGGGGCTTGCGGAAACCACAGCGGATCTGCGCGACATCGGCGAGGCCGTCTCCTTCGACACGGTTTCGCGCGCAGCCGATTTCATCCGTGCGCTCGAAGAGCGGATTTCCGAGCTGCCGACCGACACACGGCCAAGCTTCGAGGCAGGCGCTCTGAACCTGTTCTATTTCCTCTACCAACTCGTCGGCGACGAAGGAGAACCGCCGCTGACCCACGAATTGCTCACGCGGACGGCGAGATGGAATTTCATCCGGCGCCGCGAACAATATGCGCTGCGTCCCGGCGTCTGGGCGCCTTGGCTCAGCCTGCTCTCGATAAGGGCCGGAAAGCGGGCGGACGCGGTGGCGTACTTCTTCAAAACCACGCCGGCCGAAGCGGTGCTTGCGCGTTATCAGCGGGGACTGGTATGACCGACAGGCCCCACCCGCTCCTGCGCGATCACCAGTTTGCGAGTGCGCCTGTCCCGACATCTCCCCGATCGGAGCGGCCGTCGCTCGAGGTCAGTTTCATCGTCTGCACGCGCGACCGCGCCGCTGTGCTGGAGGCTTGCATAGCCTCGATCCAGGCCGCATGCCGGGTGCACGCCACCTTCGCGGCAGAGTTGGTGGTGGTCGATAATGGTTCACGGGACGGCACGTCAAAGCGGCTGGCCGCTATCGCCGAAACTTCCGACATCCCAGTCACAGCCGTCTCGGAGACTCGCCCCGGACTAGCCGCTGCCCGCAATGCCGGATTGGCGCGAGCGCGAGGACGCGTGCTGGTCTTCGTTGACGATGACTGCAAGCTCGACCGCGACTATCTCCGCGACCTGGAGCGGCACTACCGGAGTGGCGAGAAGTGGCTGATCCGCGGCGGCCGGGTCGAGCTCGGTGATGCCCGGGACCTGCCCTTCACCATAAAGCTCTACGAGGCAAGCGAGCGGCTGACCCCGGCGGTCCACCCCGGCGGCTTCGTGCTCGGCTGCAACATGACCATGCACCGCGACGTCGCGGCCCGCATCGGGTCGTTCGACGAACGCTTCGGCGCTGGCGGCCCGCTACGCTCGGCTGAAGATACTGATTATCTCGTGCGGGCGATGCTGCTCGGCATGCCGGTCGAGTATGTGCCCGACATGACGGTCTTGCATCATCACGGCCGGCGAGACCGCAAATCGATCGACAGGCTGCACCGCGACTATAGCCTCGGTAATGGTGCGCTGTGCCTGAAACATGTCCGCCACGCCCCTTGGCTGCTTCGCCATGTCTATTGGTCCGCGCGGGCCGCGTTCAGGGAACTGGCGGGCCGTCCTCGCTTTGACCGCGACCTCGATCTGTCGCACTGGCCTATTGTCGTTATGAATCTGGCAGGTGCCGCCAGATTTGCGCTGCTCGTCATGATGGGATGGCCAAAACGGCTGCCGCTGCGCCACGACCGAGAAGCCAGCGAAGCCAATGCGGAGGCCAGAGCGCGATAATGTCACTGATTCCGTCAGCCCTGCCAATGCTGCGCCGCGCGCTTGGTGGCAGGCTGTTGCGGCTCGTTCCCGTCGTGGTGGGGCTCGGGCTTGCAGGCGCCGCGCTGGAAGGCCTCGGCATCGGTCTCATCATTCCGCTGCTCGGCATCATTATGGGACGTGGCGAAACATCAGGCATGGCCGGTTTCTCCGCCCTCCTCCAGCAGGTTGGAGCGGACCTCGGCGAGCGCCAGCGGCTGATCGCCATTTCGGCCGCGATCCTCGGTTCGATCGTACTGAAAAATGTCTTTGCCTTCGCCAACACTCTGCTGACCAGCTACATCTACGGCAAGGCAGGTTATTCGATCCGTAGCGCACTGTCGGAGCAGTTGCTCAGGGTCGGCTACCCCTTTTTCCTGCAGCAAAGCCCCGGGCGGCTGCTCAACATCATCTCCAACGAATCCTGGCGAGCATCCGACGCTATCCAGGCCCTGCTCGGCGCGATCGTCAGTGCCTCGGCCGCCGTCATCCTGCTCGCCTTCCTCCTGCTCCTCTCTTGGCAGATGACGCTGCTGGTGACTCTAGGGCTGGCGCTTGTCCAGCTGGCGCACGGGGTTTTGTCGTCCAATCTGAAGGCGCCGAGCCGCAGCGTCGTCTCGCGCAACAGCGCACTGGCGTCGCAGATGCTGCATCTGGTGCATGCCGGGCGCCTGATTCGCATCTTCGGGCAGGAGAACCGCGAAAAGGCGGTCTTCGCCAAAGCGTCCGACGGGGTGCGGCGGGCGGCTTTCGTGCTTTCAATCCGCCAGGGCGTCTTGCCGCCACTGACCGAGGTATTGCACGCAATGCTGTTCCTGGCGGTGGTGATCGGAGCCTGGCTGGCGAATGTAAGCTTCCCGCTGACCGTCGCCTTCCTCATCCTGCTCTACCGACTGCAGCCGCATATGCGCGCCTTGCAGATGTCCTGGAGTCAGTTGCAAGGCATGAGCGGCTCGCTGGAGGAGGTACAATGGCTGCTCGATCCTTCCGACAAGCCCGAGGCGCCGCAGGGCAGCCTGCCGTTCGACGGCTTGCGCCAAGGGATCAGCTTCGATGATGTGAGCTTCGCCTATTCCGGTCCCCTGTCAGGCCCCGACGCGCGCGAGGCGGTGCTGCATAAGGCGGTGTTCGACATCCGCAGCGGCCGCTCGACTGCGCTGATCGGCCGCTCGGGCGCCGGCAAGACGACGATCGTCAATCTCCTGTGCCGCTTCGTCAAACCCGACAGCGGCAGGATCCTCGTCGATGGGGCACCGCTCGATGAAGTCGACCCAAGCCAGTGGCGGCGGAACATTGCCCTGGCCAGTCAGGAGCTGGAACTGGTCGATGGCACCATTTTTGAAAACATTATCTACGGCTACGACACGGCCTCGGCCAGCGACGCCATGCGCGCCGCAAGGCTGGCCGAGGCACATCAATTCATCGAGCACCTGCCGCAGGGTTACGCGACGCTGGTCGGATACCGGGGCATCAACCTGTCAGCCGGACAAAGGCAAAGGATCGCCCTGGCGCGGGCGCTGGTGCGCGATCCCGATATTCTCATCCTCGACGAAGCCACCAGTGCGGTGGATGGGTTGTCAGAAGCCGCTATTGTCGAGACGCTGAAATCGCGGGCCGGCCGCCGCACCACCATTGTCATCAGTCATCATTACAGCACCATATCGTTCTGCGACGACGTGGTGATCTTGAGCCGCGGTCGGGTGAAAAAACAGGCCCCCTTCGCAACCCTGGCAATGCTCAGCATGGACGAGCTTTACCAGCACGGAGCGGGTGAGTGATGGGGGCGCACCCCAACCTGCGACGCGGCTTGCGCCCGGCAGCTCGCAGATCGCGATCAATCCTGCCGGCAAACCACCGCCGCGACGCATTTCCGATTGTTCAAAAACAATTCTCGGTGGGAGGTCAGGCGGCCTTCTTCTTCGCCAGCCGCGCCTTGATCGAGGCGACGTCGGCGCGCGGCGTCGCGGCGAACAGCGTCCTGGTGTAGTTGTGCTTGGGGTCGGCGAAGACCTCCTCGCGCGAGCCGTATTCGACGGCTTCGCCGAAATACATCACCATCACATCGTCGGCGATGTAGCGCACGACCGACAGATCGTGGCTGATGAAGACATAGGTCAGCTGGAATTCGTCCTGCAGGTCGGCGAGCAGGTTGAGCACCTGCGCCTGCACCGAAAGATCGAGCGCGGAGACCGGTTCGTCAAGCACCAGCAGGCTCGGGTTCAGCATCAGCGCGCGGGCAATGGCGATGCGCTGGCGCTGGCCGCCCGAGAACATGTGAGGATAGCGATTGTAGTGCTCGGTTCCGAGGCCGACTTTCTTCAGCATCCTCATGGCGAGGTCGCGCCGCTCTTCGGCCGGCTTGTCGGTGTTGATGAGCAGCGGCTCGCCCAGCACATCTCCGATCTTTTGGCGCGGATTGAGCGATCCGTAAGGGTTCTGGAAGACGATCTGCACCTTGCGGCGCATCTCCCTGGTCAGGCCGTTCCTTGCGATGTCGACCTTGTTGCCGTCGATGAACAGTTCGCCCGACGTTGCCGGATCGATCAGCGTGATGATGCGCGCCAGCGTTGACTTGCCGCAGCCCGATTCACCGACGATGGCCAGCGTCTTGCCCTTGTCGACGCTGAACGAGACGCCCTTGACCGCATGCACGGTGCGCGCGCCGCGAAACAGGCCGCCGCCGACGTGATAGTCGCGCACGATGTCCTTGCCTTCGACGACCTTGATGCTCATCAGACGCCCCCGGCAGCCGGTTCGAACAGCATGTCCGAGACGGTCGGTAGCCGGTCGCCGACGGCATTTTCCGGCAGCGCCGACAAAAGCGCGCGGGTGTAATTGCTCTTCGGCGATTCAAACAGCGACAGCACGTCGGCCTCTTCCATCTTGCGGCCCTTGTACTGGACGATGACGCGGTCGGCGGTCTCGGCGACGACGCCCATGTTGTGGGTGATCATGATCAGGCCCATGCCGTATTTGACCTGCAGCGAGACCAGCAGGTCGAGGATCTGCTTCTGGATGGTGACGTCGAGCGCGGTGGTCGGCTCGTCGGCGATCAGAAGCTTCGGATTGCAGGCGATGGCGATGGCGATCATCACGCGCTGGCACTGGCCGCCCGACATCTGGTGCGGAAACGAGTTCAGCCGTTCGGCCGGCTCGGCAATGCCGACCTGCGTCAGCAATTCGATGGCGCGCTCGCGACGCTGGGCCTTGTCCATGCCCATATGGAAGCGCAGCACCTCCTCGATCTGAAAGCCGACGGTGAAGCACGGATTGAGACTGGCCATCGGCTCCTGGAAGATCATCGACATGTCCTTGCCGACGATCTTTCGCCGGTCGGCCGGGCTCATCTTCAGGAGATCGCGGCCGTTGAAGCTCATCTCGTCGGCAGTGACCGTCGCCGTCCACGGCAACAGCCCCATCACAGCCAACATCGACACCGACTTGCCGGAGCCGGATTCGCCGACGATGGCCAGCACTTCACGTTCGTTCACATGGAGCGAGACGCCATCGACCGCGCGGAACGGGCCGGATGCGGTCTGGAACTCGACGACGAGATTGCGGATGTCGAGCAGCGCCATTACGACCTCCTCAGCTTCGGATCGAGCGCATCGCGCAGACCGTCGCCGATCAGGTTGATGGCAAGCACGGTGATGAGGATGGCCAGACCGGGGAAGGTCACCACCCACCAGGCGCGCAGGATGAATTCACGCGCCGAGGCGAGCATGGTTCCCCATTCCGGTGTCGGCGGCTGGGCGCCAAGGCCGAGAAAGCCGAGAGCGGCCGCCTCCAGGATGGCGTTGGAGAAGGACAGCGTGCCCTGGACGATCAGCGGCGCCAGGCAATTGGGCAGGATGGTGCGCAGCATAAGCCTTATATGGCCGGCGCCGGCGACCTTGGCGGCGACCACATATTCGCGGCTCTTTTCGGCCATGACGGCAGCGCGCACCAGACGGGCAAAGTGGGGTTGCAGGACAAGCGCGATGGCCAGCATGGCGTTGAACAGGCCGGGGCCGAGGATGGTGACCAGAACCAGCGCCAAGAGCAGCGACGGGAAGGACAGGATCAGATCCATGACCCGCATGATCGCCACGTCGACCCAGCCCCGGAAATAGCCGGCCAAAAGGCCGAGCGTGATGCCGCCGACAAGCGCCAGCGTGACCACGACGGCGCCGATGAGCAGCGAGAAACGCGCGCCATAGAGCAGGCGCGAGAGCATGTCGCGGCCGACCGCGTCGGTGCCAAGCAGATATTCCATGCTGCCGCCTGCCTGCCAGGCCGGCGGACGCAGGAAAGCGGTCTTGTCCTGGATGTCGGGCGCATAGGGCGCGAGCAGCGGTGCAAAGAGCGCGGCCAGCACCAAAAGGATGAAGACGAACAGGCCGATGACGGCGCCGCGGTTTACCGAGAAATAGTGCCAGAAAGTCCTGAAGCCGGTCAGTCGGTCAGGGTTGCCGGCGGCCATCGGGGCGATTTCGGTCGACTGGCTCATCACGCCGCCCTGATGCGCGGGTTGATGACGGCATAAAGCACGTCGACGATCAGGTTCACCGCCATGACGATAAGGGCGATCAGCAGCAAGCCTGACTGCACGACGACATAGTCGCGCTTGGATATGGATTCGACCATCCACTTGCCGATGCCCGGCCAGGCGAAGATGGTTTCTGTGAGAATGGCGCCGGCGAGCAGGGTACTGACCTGCAGGCCGATGGTGGTGACCACCGGGATCAGCGCATTGCGCAGCGCATGCACGCCGATGACGCGGGACGACGACAGGCCCTTGGCGCGGGCGGTCCGCACATAGTCTTCGCCCAGCACTTCGAGCATGGCCGAGCGCGTCTGGCGCGCGATCACCGCCAGCGGGATGGTGCCGAGCACAATTGTCGGCAGCACCAGGTGACTCAATGCCGAGCGGAAAGCATCCCATTTGCCGTAGAGCAGGCTGTCGAGGGTCAGGAAGCCGGTGATCGGCTTGATAAAGAACTGAAGGCCGATACGTCCTGAAACCGGGGTCCAGCCGAGATAGCCGGAGAAAAAGATGATCAGCAGCAGACCCCACCAGAAAATCGGCATGGAATAGCCGACGAGGGCGGTGCCCATCAGCCCCTGGTCGAACCAGGAGCCGCGTTTGACCGCAGCAATGATGCCGGCCGGGATGGCCAGCACCATGGCGAAGATCATGGCGAAGACTGAGAGCTCGATGGTTGCCGGGAAGAGCGTCATGAAATCTTCGATGACCGGCCGCTTGGACGAAATCGACACGCCGAAATTGCCGGTCGCGGCATCGCGGACATAATGCGCGTATTGCTGCCAGATCGGCAAATTGTAGCCGAACTGTTCCTTCAGTTCCGCGTAACGCTCGGGCGACACGCCATGCTCGCCGGCCATGGCAAGAATGGGATCGCCGGGCAGCAGCCTGACAAAAGCGAAGGCGCAGATGGTGATGCCGATCAGCGTCGGCAGCACCAAGACGATTTTGTTTAGGAGATATCGGAGCATCTTGAAAAGCGGGCGGCGCCTGATTGCGCGCCGCCCGCCTAACAGTTCTATTCGGCCTTGTCGACGCCGTCGAAGCGATGAATGCCGAGCGGGTCCATCATGAAGCCGCTGACATTCTTGCGCACGACTGCGTAGACCTGGCTGTGTGCCATGAGGAAGGCCGGAGCCTGCTTCTGGAAGACAACCTGCGCCTCTTCATAGAGCTTGGTGCGTTCGGCCTGGTCGCTGGTCTTCTTGGCCTTCTGGATCAGATCCTCGAAGTCCTTGTCGCACCAACTGGAGTAGTTCGACACGCCGATGGCCGAGCAGGCGAACAGCGTAGCGAAGAAATTGTCCGGATCGCCATTGTCACCGGTCCAGCCGATCTGGAAGGCGCCCGGACGCTCCTTCTTCTTGCCTTCTTCGCGGTACTTCGTCCACTCGTAGCTGACGATCTCCGCCTTGACGCCGACCTTGGCCCAGTCAGCCTGGATCAGTTCGGCGGCGCGCTGGAAGTTCGGGTTGTAGGGACGGACGCGGTCGGAGGCCCAAAGCTGGATCTCCTTCAATCCGGCATCGGCCAGCACCTTCTTGGCGGCTTCCGGATCATAGGCGTCGGACTTCACGTCCTTGTTCCACGACCACATGGTCGGCGGGATCAGGTTTACGGCCGGCGTGGCGCCGGCGTCCTGGAACAGCGACTTGATGAGCGATTCCCGATCGATCGCCTGGTTGAGCGCATGGCGCACTTCAGGCTTGTCGAGCGGCGGGATGGTGGTGTTGTAGCTCATATAGCCGATGTTGAGGCCAGCCTGATCCATCAGGGTCACGTCGGCGTTGGCCTTGATCGTGCCGATGTCGGCAGGATTCGGATAGGGCGCGATATCGCATTCGCCGGCGAGCACCTTCTGGATGCGGGCGGTGGCGTCAGGCGTGATCGCGAAGACGAGATCGTCGATCTTTTCCTTGCCCTTGAAGTAGTCCGGGTTGGCCGCATAGCGGATGACCGAATCCAGCTGGTAGTCGACGAACTGGAACGGACCTGTACCGACCGGCTTGGTCGAGAAGTCGGCCATCTTGCCGTCTTTTTCCAGCTGGTCGGCATATTCCTTCGACACGATCGAGGCGAAGTCCATGCCGAGATTGGCCAGCATCGGCGCGTTCGGTTCGGTCAATGTCAGCTTCACGGTCAGGTCATCGACCTTTTCCCACTTGGCGACGTATTTCGGCATGTCCATGCCGGTGTAGTAGTCCCAGGTCAGGTTCGGCAGGTACTTCTCGCCGTTCCAGGGGTTTTCCTTGTTGAACTGGCGATCGAACGAAAAGACGACGTCGTCGGCATTGAAATCACGCGTCGGCTTGAAGAAATCCGTCGTCTGGAACTTCACGCCCGGATGCAGGTGGAAAGTATAGACCAGGCCGTCGTCCGAAATCTCCCATTTGTCGGCGAGGCCGGGCACAACTTCGGTGCCGCCATGCTTGAACTCGACCAGGCGCGAATAGACGGTGCGCGACGAGGCGTCGAAGTCGTTGCCGCCCGTCGTGGTACCCGGGTCGAAGTTGGCCGGCGAGGCCTCCGAGCAATAGACCAGCGTCTTGGCATTGGCCACACCGCCGAGGACGCTTGCAGCCAGCAACGCGGCTGCAAAAGTCAGTTTCTTTTTCATTGAGCACTCCCTGATGTTCTTCCAAGCCCCTCTATAGGCTCGCGAAGCGCGCATATAAGCACCGTTTTTCCGGCTTTGGAACACCCTGTTTGCCTACCCCACCGTAAGCAGAAAATATTTCTCGGTCTTTGACGAACTGCAGAAACAAATAGCAAAATCTGCTAATCACGGGATTGTTAACGACCGCATTTTTTCATTGATCGCAGCAATCGTAAGCCAAAAATCCACAAGCCTGGGTTTCGCCACCGAGATGACAGGACGGCATTGCCTGAGCTGGCATCGCGGGAAGGATTTCGGCGGCAAATCTTTGCCGTCCTGCCGCTGGGGCAAGACTTGCACGGCCGCCGATAGTCGCAATAGATAGATGACACGCTGGATTTTCCGGGAATCCGCGACATCGCTGCAGCGGAGGACGCCTCACCACATCGAGGCGGCGCAGCAGGAGCAGGCAACAGAACGACCGAGGGAGGCTAGAGGTGGCGAAAGCAACAAAGACAACGGCCCCGGCGAAAGCAAAAGCGGCGAAAGCTTCAAAACCGGCCGCCGCTGCCGCCAAGTCGAAAGCGCCACCGGCCAAAGCCACTCCCGCTGTCAAGCCAACGGCAACCTCGACGCCGGCGAAGGCAAGCGCCAAGCCGGCAGCGAAACCTGTGGTCAAGCGCGCGGCGAAGACAGCACCCGCTGCAAAGCCCGCCCAGCCGCCAGCCGCCAAGACAGCCGCGGCGAAGCCCGCCTCGAAGCCGTCGCCGGGCGCGGCCAAAAAACTGCCGAATACGCTGACGGCGCTTGCCGCGGGCTTGCCGGAAAAGCCATGGCTAAAAAGCTATTCGAAAGTAGTGCCGGCGGAGATCGGCGCCCTGCCCTACAGTTCGATCGGCGACTTCCTCGTCGGCGCCTGTAAGCAGTTTTCCGGCCAGCCGGCATACGTCTGCATGGGCAAGTCGATCTCCTATGCCGAACTCGAGCGGCAATCGGCCGCCTTCGGCGCTTATCTGCAATCGAAGGGCCTGCAGAAAGGCGCACGCGTGGCGCTGATGATGCCGAATGTGCTGCAATATCCGGTGGCGATGATGGCCGTGCTTCGCGCCGGCTATGTCGTGGTGAACATCAATCCGCTCTACACGCCGCGCGAGCTCGAACATCAGCTCAAGGATTCCGGCGCGCAGGCGATCGTCATTCTGGAGAATTTCGCCAGCACCCTGGACGCGGTGATTGCCAGGACGGCGGTCAAGCATGTGGTGGTCGCGGCGATGGGCGACATGCTCGGCGCCCTCAAGGGCACGATCGTCAACCTCGTCGTGCGCCGGGTGAAGAAGATGGTGCCGGCCTGGTCGCTGCCCGGCCATGTCAAATTCAATGCGGCGGTGAAAGCCGGCGCCGGCATCGCCTTCAAACCGGCCAAGATGGAGGCCGGCGACGTCGCCTTCCTGCAATATACCGGCGGAACCACGGGGATTTCCAAAGGTGCTGTGCTGCTGCACTCCAATGTGCTGTCCAATGTCGCGCAGAACACGCTGTGGCTGCAGGACGCCTATGCGATCAAGCCGAAACCGGCGCATCTCAACTTCATCTGCGCACTGCCGCTCTACCATATCTTCGCGCTGACGGTGAACGCGCTGATGGGCATGCAGCAGGGCGCCCAGAACGTGCTCGTTCCCAACCCGCGCGACATTCCCGGCTTCGTCAAGGAGCTGCAGAAATACCCGATGCACATTTTCCCCGGCCTCAACACGCTGTTCAACGCGCTGCTCAACAACGAGGATTTCCGCAAGATCGACTTCAAGCCGCTGATCATGACGCTGGGTGGTGGCATGGCGGTGCAGAAGGGGGTTGCCGAGCGCTGGAAGGCGCTGACCGGCAATTCGATCACCGAGGGCTACGGGCTGTCGGAGACCTCGCCGGTAGCCACCGCCAACAAGTTCAGCGACAGCAATTTCACCGGCACGATCGGCCTGCCGCTGCCGTCGACCGAGATCGTCATCCGCGACGGTGACGGCAACAACCTGCCGCTCGGCGAGGTCGGCGAGATCTGCATCCGCGGGCCGCAAGTCATGGCCGGTTACTGGAACCGGCCGGACGAGACCGCCAGGGTGATGACCAAGGACGGTTTTTTCAAATCCGGCGACATGGGCTTCATGGACGAGCGCGGCTACACCAAGATCGTCGACCGCAAGAAGGACATGATCCTGGTCTCCGGCTTCAACGTCTATCCGAACGAACTCGAGGAAGTCGTCGCCCAGCATCCGGGCGTGCTCGAAGTGGCGGCGATCGGCGTGCCGGACGAGCATTCGGGCGAGGTGCCGAAGCTGTTCGTGGTCAAGAAGGACCCGGCGCTGACCGTCGAGGCACTGACCGCCTATTGCCGCGAGAACCTGACCGGCTACAAACGGCCGAAATACATCGAGTTCCGAACCGAACTGCCGAAGACGCCGGTGGGCAAGATTTTGCGCCGGGCGCTGCGGGAATAAGTTTGAACGGCGAGCCTGGCGACGGCGGGATGGCGGACGATAGTCGGCGTCCCGATGCAGTAGTGTTCATCAGGGCGAACCTGCGGCTTGCGCCCGTTCCCGCGCTCCCTGAAATCCAGCTCTATACGGCTCATCCCGGCAGCGGCCTGAGGCGGCTTGTCGAGTGGCGAGCTCATGGACCGGAAGACGGCAGCCAAACCGAGGAGCACGAAGCTGAGCCGCAGCCGCCCTACTGGGCCTATGCCTGGGCCGGCGGCGCCGTGCTGGCGCGCTATATACTCGACCATCCGCAAATCGTGGCCGGTCACCGCGTGCTCGACCTCGGCGCCGGCTCGGGCCTCGTCGGCATCGCCGCCGCCAAGGCCGGCGCCAGCGCGGTGATCGCGGCGGAGATCGATCGCAACGGCGTCGCCGCGATCGGCCTCAACGCGTTGGCCAACGGCGTCGAGATCACCATTGTCGACCAGGATATCACGACGGGCCCGCCGCCAGCGGTCGACCTCGTGCTTGCCGGCGACGTGTTCTACGGCCGCGAGGTTGCTCTGCGGATGATCCCGTTCCTCGACCGCTGCCTGGCAGCCGGCATCGAGGTGCTGGTCGGCGATCCCCGCCGCGCCGATCTGCCGCTGTCGCGGCTACGATTGCTCGCCGAATATCAGGTGCCGGATTTCGGCGACGCAAAGGGTGATGTGACCAAGCCGAGCGGTGTGTTTTGGTTCGAGCCGGAAGATTGCTAGCGCGACGCGGCAAAGCCCAGTCGCTCTGAATGGCCGGATTCTACTCATTGTGGACAAACCTCAAGGGGCAGAAAATAGATTGGATTAGCCGTTGATAGGAGAAGTCGAATGGCGTGGATTAAAGTTGTTCAACGTATCGGCTTCATAGTTTGCCCAAAGTGCGAAAATCGCGGCTTCGAGCTTCAGCCTGGCGAAGACATCGATAACGCAAGCGCCAAGATCAGGTGCGGCAGATGCGGGTACGTTTGCTCTGCTGATGAGTAGCCCACTATGTCCGAAAACAAACCAGAAGCTCCATAGTTTCATGGCTGCTTCCCCCAACTCGGCCATTGGCGGGGAAATCCCGAGCCGAATTGAGTTTGCCCCAGGCCCCCGTCAGACCGTCTCCTTGACCCGCGCCGACAGAAAGTCCGGCAAGTCGGCAACCGAATCCAGAACGACATCGGCGATCGACGCCAGCGATTCCCGCGTGCCGGTGCCGGAGAGCACGCCGACCGCCAGGCCGCAGCCGCCGGCACGCGCCATCTCCAGGTCGTGGCGGTTGTCGCCGACCATGGCGATCTCGGACGCCTTCAACCCGGTCAGGTCGCAAAAGGCGACGATCGTGTCCGGCGCCGGTTTCGGATTGGCGACCGCGTCATAGCCATAGGCGGCGGTGAACAGCTGCGCGACGCCGAGCGTGACCATGGTCTTTTCGGCACCGGCAGTCGAATCATTGGTGGCGACGCCGAGCCGGTAGGATCGCTTGTGCAGAGCCGTCAGCGCCGCGACGATGCCGGGCAAGGCCACCGCCATCGATGAGCCTTGCACCGAGGTGATCTCGTTGAAACGGGCGACGGCCAGCATCTGGTCCTCGTCGGACAGGCGCGGGAACCATAGTTCGACGACATCCATGTTGGTGCCCGAGGCGAAGATGGAATCCGGCTTGAAACGCTTGGCGACAAAATCGAAGCCCGCCGCTGAAAGCAGCCTGTCGGCTTTCCAGCGATCGCCCTCGGCAGCATCCATGGCCATGAAATCGGCGATGCCGAGCCAGGTCGCGTTGAAATCGACAAGCGTGCCGTCCTTGTCGAACAATATGCCCTTGATGTCGGCCGGATTTTTCATTGCGCCCCCCGCAGTTGCTGGATGCGCGCCACCAGCCCGGCCGTCGATGCGTCGCGCTTGGCGACGCTCTCCTTGCCTTCCACGACTGGCAACAGGCCGGTCGCCAGCTCCTTGCCGAGCTCGACGCCCCATTGGTCGAAGGAATTGATGTTGAACAGAGTGCCTTCGACGAAGACGCGGTGCTCGTAAAGCGCGATCAGCCGGCCGAAGGTGCGCGGGTCGAGCTTGCGGTAGAGGATCGTCACCGAGGGGCGGTTGCCGGAGAAGACGCGGTGCGGGGCTATTCTGTCGACATCGGCCGGCTTCATGCCCTTGGCCAGCATCTGCGCGCGAGCCTCGTCCAGCGTGCGGCCCTTCATCAACGCTTCCGATTGGGCCAGGCAATTGGCAAGCAGTAGATCGTGCTGGTGCTTCAGATCCGGCTCATGGCCGACGGCAGCGGCAAGGAACTCGACCGGGATGGAATCGGTGCCCTGGTGCAGCAGCTGGAAGAAGGCGTGCTGGCCATTGGTGCCGGGCTCGCCCCAGACCAGCGGTCCGGTCGGCGTCGTCACCGGCGTGCCGTCGAGGGTGACGCCCTTGCCGTTCGATTCCATGTCGAGCTGCTGCAGATAGGCCGGCAGCCTGGAAAGGCGCTGGTCATAAGGGATGACCGCACGCGCCGGATAACCGCAGATCACGCGATGCCACCAGCCGACCAGCGCCAGCAGCGCCGGCAGGTTCTTCTGCAGGGGTGCGGTGCGGAAGTGCTCGTCCATCTCATGCGCGCCATCGAGGAAGGCGCGGAAGTTGCGCGGGCCGATGGCGATCATCACCGGCAGGCCGATGGCGCCCCACAGCGAATAGCGGCCGCCGACCCAGTCCCAGAAGCCGAACACGCGATCCGCTTCGATGCCGAACTTGGAAACCAGGTCGAGCGCGGTCGAGACGGCGGCGAAATGCTTGCCGACAGCTTCCTTGCCGAGCGCCTTCTGCACCCATTCGCGCGCCGTCTCGGCATTGGTCATCGTCTCGACCGTGGTGAAGGTCTTCGAGGCGATGATGAACAGGGTGGTTTCGGCCGACAGGCCCTTCAGCGTGTCGTGGATATGGGCGCCGTCGATGTTGGAGACGTAGTGCGCGCGCGGGCCGTCGTGATAGGGCGCCAGCGCCAGCGTCGCCATGGCCGGGCCGAGATCGGAGCCGCCAATGCCGATGTTGACAATGTCGGTGATTTTCTTGCCGGTGGCGCCGGCGGCCTTGCCGGAGCGAATGGCGTCGGCGAAAGCGCCCATGGCGTCGAGCACGGACAGCACATCCGCCTTGACGTCCTGGCCATCGACGGTGACGCCCTTGCCCGAGAGGTTGCGCAGCGCCGTGTGCAGCACGGCGCGGTCTTCGGTGATGTTGATTTTCTTGCCGGAAAACATTGCGGCGCGGCGACCTTCGAGATCGGCGGCGGCGGCGAGCTTCTCGAGCAGTTCCATCGTGCCCTGGTCGACCGCGCATTTCGACCAGTCGAGCAAAAGGTCGCCGTCGCTGGCCGAGAACGTCTCGAAGCGCTTGGGGTCGGCGGCAAAAGCCTCGCGCATCGTACCCGATGCCGCCGCGCGCGCAGCACGCAAGGCGACAAGCTGTTTGTCGAAGGAGGAATGATCCACTTTCGGCTCCTGATCGTTTTTCACGACATCTTATCAGACCGGATGTTTCCGGCGCGTGTCGTCGCGCTGATCTTATTGAGCCGAATTCCGCATGTTTCAATGCGTGGGGATGACGCAGTGCAGCATAGTGCGATGTGATGGAGCTATGACGCTGCGCGCCGCGCTGGATGATTTGATGGGAGTAGCGACGACGCTGCGCGTCGCGCTGGGGATAATGAGGCGCGACGACGCTTCGCATCGCGCGGGCGTCCGCGCTGCGGGATGACGCAAGCGTCACCCGGGGATGCGACGACGCTGCGCGTCGCGCATAGATCACTGGCATAAATCCCAGCGATCAGAAAAATTGATTGGCGCAACCCCTTGTGCCACGGTTACCTTCCGCTGGTCCAGCCAAGCAAAAAAGACTGGCCATCGAGGAACACCTTCCATGCCACAGCGTAACGACACGGCCATATGGTCCGGCCTGTTCCGGATTTCGGCGGAATCGGGCCAGACCCTGCAGGCGCAGATCCGTCAGGCGATCGTCGCCGCCATTCTCGACCGGCAGATCGCCGCTTCGATGCCGCTTCCGTCCTGCCGCATCCTGGCTGAAAAACTCGGCGTCGCGCGCGGCACTGTGGTGCTGGCGTTCCAGCAATTGGTCGACCAAGGTTTCCTGGTGGCGCGCGAACGGCGCGGCCATTTCGTCAATCCGGATGTGCTGGCCACCCCCGCCAAGCCGCACCAGAAGGCGCCCGACCAGCAGAACGAGATCGACTGGAAGGCACGCCGGCAGATCGCCGCCAGCGACATGCCGCCACCGGCCAAGCACGACAACTGGATCAAGTCCTCCTACCCCTTCGTCTACGGCCAGTTCGACCCGGCGCTGTTCCCGACAGCCGAATGGCGTGAGTGCAACCGCATGGCGCTGGCCGTGCTCGAAATCCGCAACTGGGCCTCCGACATGGTCGATCGTGACGATCCGCTCTTGATCGAGCAGATCCAGGCGCGGCTGTTGCCGCGGCGCGGCATCTTCGCCAATCCGGACGAGATCATCGTCACGCTGGGCGCCCAGAACGCGCTCTATATGCTGGCGACACTGCTGATGACAAAGGGCTCCAAGGTCGCGATGGAAGACCCGGGATACCCCGACGCGCGCTCGATCTTCCGCTTGGCAGGCGCCGAAATCCAGCCGGTTCCGGTCGATCAGTCCGGCATCGTCACCTCGTCCATTCCCAACGATTCCGGCTTTGTCTTCGTCACCCCCAGCCACCACTGCCCGACCATGGTGCCGCTGTCGGCGGAGCGGCGGCAGGACCTTCTGGCGCGCGCCAACCGCCACAACCAGATCATCATCGAGGACGGCTATGACAGCCAGCTTCTCGACGAGGCGCCGCAGCAGGCGCTGAAGAGCCTCGATCGCTCGGGTCGCGTCGTCTATGTCGGCTCGATGTCGAAGACGCTGGCTCCGGGCCTGCGGCTTGGCTACATCGTCGCTTCGGCTGGACTAATCTCCGAGCTCAGGGCGCTGCGTCGCTTCATGCTCAGGCACCCGCCGGCCAACAACCAGCGCGCGGTCGCGCTGTTCCTGTCGCTCGGCCATCACGAAGCCCTGGTGCGGCGGCTGTCGTCGGCCTTCGACGAGCGGCGCAAGCGTCTGGTCCATGCGATTTCCGCATTCCTGCCGGAATGGCGCTCGACCGATTCGGCCGGCGGCACATCGCTCTGGCTGGAAGGCCCGCGCGGCACCGATTCACGTGGACTGGCCGAGGCCGCGGCCTCGCGCAGCGTCATCATCGAGCCGGGCGATCGCTTCTTCGATCGCACCGAAAAGCCGTCGCGTTTCATGCGCTTGGGCATTTCCTCGATCGCACTGCAGCACATCGAGCCGGGTATTCGCGAGCTCGCGACCGCAGCCGGACGCAGGCCCGCTGCAGCCTGATTTGCCTGTGCCGGGGCTTTGAACAGCCCGGCCCTTGGCATGATCACCAACATTCTGCATTAGCTCTCTGGCATACTCGGCTGCGTTGACTGGCCCATAGGCTGGGCCAATGGCAACGGCATAGTCGGCTGACAGAGGGACGAAGCAGGCCGACGGTGGACCAATCACCGCGTCGTGTTTCGCAAGCTAAAGGTGGAGTGCCCCCCATGTCAGTGGCTGTTGAGCAGCAGGATGCGGCTCTTAAGGATGCGGCTCCTAAAGATACATCAGCCGACCAGCGTTCGCGACGATCCGGCGGGCGCGAAGCGCGCCGCGCCATGCGGGCAGCACCTTTGGCCGACGACATCAGGCCGGTACGTGCCGGGCTTGAAGGCGGCAGTTACGGCCCGCTCAACCGGAACGACCAGGAGCGCATCCATGAAGCGGTGCTGACGCTGCTGGAGACCGTCGGCTTCGCCAATGCCATTCCCTCCTGCGTCGAGGCGCTGACCGGGGTCGGCGCCGTTTACGGCGATGACGGCCGCGTCCGTTTCCCACGCGGGCTTGTGATGGACACGATCAGACGAGCCGCGCGAAATTTTACGCTGCACGGCCAGGACCCCAGGCATGACATGCTGATCCAGGGCAAGCGCGTGCATTACGGCACGGCGGGTGCGGCGGTGCATCTGGTCGATGTCGAAAAGCGCGAATACCGCGAGTCGCTGGTGCAGGACATTTATGATGCCGCTCGCCTCGTCGAAGGGCTCGACAACATCCATTTCTTCCAGCGGCCGATGGTGCCGCGCGACATTCCCGATCCGCTCGAAATGGACTTCAACACGCTCTACGCCTGCGTGATGGGCACGTCGAAGCATGTCGGCACCTCGTTCACGGTGCGCGAGAACGTGCAGCCGGCGCTGGAAATGCTTTATGCGATCGCCGGCGGCGAGGAGAACTTTCGCGCCCGGCCGTTCGTGTCAAACTCCAATTGCTTCGTCGTGCCGCCGATGAAGTTTGCCGAGGACGCCTGCGGCGTGCTCGAAGCCTGTGTCGACGGCGGCATCCCGATCCTGCTTCTATCGGCCGGCCAGGCCGGCGCCACCGCTCCCGCGGCGATTGCCGGCGCTGTGGTGCAAGCGGTGGCCGAAGTGCTGGTCGGCCTCATCTACGTCAACGCCATCAAGCCCGGGCATCCGGCGATCTTCGGCACCTGGCCGTTCGTCTCCGACCTGAGGACCGGCGCCATGTCGGGCGGCTCGGCCGAGCAGGCAGTACTGACTTCGGCCTGCGCGCAGATGGCGCAGTTCTACGACCTGCCGGGCGGCTCGGCCGCCGGCATGACGGATTCGAAACTGCCCGACATCCAGTCCGGCTATGAAAAGGGGATCACCGACGTGATGGCCGGTCTTGCCGGCCTCAATCTGGTCTATGAATCGGCGGGCATGCACGCCTCGCTGCTCGGCTTTTGCCTGGAGAGCCTGATCATAGACAATGACATGCTGGGCCACTGCCTGCGCTGCGTGCGGGGCATCGAAGTGACCGACGAAGCGCTGTCGATCGACACCATCACCGAAGTCTGCATGAATGGCCCAGGCCACTATCTCGGCAACGAGCAGACGCTGCGCCTGATGCAGACCGAGTATTTTTATCCGGCCGTCGGCGACCGCTTTTCGCCCAAGGAATGGAACGAGAAGGGCCGGCCCGACATCTTGCAGCGGGCGATCATCGAAAAGAAGCGCGTGCTTGCCGAGCGCTTCCCGCGCCATGTGCCGAAGCTGCTAGACGACAAATTGCGCGCCCGCTTCGGCGAGATGATCAAGCTGCCACGCAGCGGCATGGGCGGGTAAGCTTCACCTTACGAAGGTCAGTCCGCACTTAGCCCAAAGCGCTCGACGACTTCGGCGCTGCTGATCAGCTTGCCATGCAGCGCCATCAGCACGATCTGGGCATCCAGGCTGTCGCCGGTTTCAAGCGCTGCCTCGATGCGGCGCTCAGCGTCCAGCCGCCGCTCCGGCCCATTGGCCTGCTCAAAGGTTTGTGGGCCTGCGATGCAATAACCAAACAGCTGCGCCACGGACCGATAAGCCTCTGGCGGGGGCTCGTCCGGCCAGTGATCCTTCATCAGATTGACGATGGTGAGCTTTACTCCCTCTGGCACCAGTGCCGGGTGAAGGTCGGCGCCGCGCAGCGCGTTGTCCAGTTCCCGCAAGTCACCCGAGCGGCCGAACATGCCGAGGAAACCGAGGGAAGAGCGCCGTTTAGTCACGTTGATACTTTCCGTCCGATAGCCGACCACTCATATGGGAATGTAGGATCGTTTTTCATCGCCTTTCCGGAGTCTCAGGCAAACCAGGCGTCGAGCCCGAATTCCCGCTGCAACAGGTCTTCCGCACTTTCCAGCGCGCCCTCGATCCAGCCGTGATTGTTGGACCACGCTTCGCCACAGACATGAATGCCCGGAGCGAGCGTATGGCTCGCCAGTTTTATACCGGAGATATCTATGCCACGGTCCCAGACATGCGACGCGCCGCCATAGGCCGGCGCACCCCAATCCTGCGCAAACCCGCCGATGGGTTTCGAGATGGCGCCGTGTTTGCCATGGACTTCGACCATCTGGCCGTGAAAGGCCTCCAGCGCGGAATGTCCCTCGGCCAAAACCGCAAAGCCGTGGCGCCGAGCGAGCTCAGGCAGCAGTGAGCGCCAGAATACCATGTGCTTGCCATCGCAATAGGCCATGGCGACGCTCCGACGAATCGTCGCGTCGCGAGCGTCCGCTTTTGTGAACTGCCATATCTGGCGAGCCGGCAGATCGGTCACGCTGTGGCCGGCCGCGATGCCGTTTCGAGCCCACCACGGGCTGGCATAGCAGGCGGCCAGCGTGAGCATCGGCCAGGGTTCCGGTGCCGGCAGATCGCTGGGCTGCTCGATGCCGGACTTTTCCAGCAGGGTCCGCAGGGGGCGGACCGGTAACGCCAGCACGACCTTGCGCGCCTCGACCGTCCCGCCCTGCCCCTCGACAGACAAGACCATCCCTTGCGCCGAGCGGGCGATGGCGGTCACGGTGTGATCGAGATGGACGGCGCCGCCGCTGACAGCGATCCGCCCGGCCATTCGCTCCGCAACCGGCTGGAACCCGCCATCGGGGGAACAATAGGAGCGGCCGCCGCTCAGCTCGCCGAGCGCAAGCCTGAACGTCTCGGCGGCGTTGGGTCCACGCAGGAGCAACGAATAGCCCACCGCGTCCTCGGCAAAAGCCATTTCCTCCGGGGTCAAGACCGTCGCCAGCACATCCCAAGTCGCCCAATCCGCCAGCTTGCGGCCGCCATAAACGAAGCCTGCGGCGCCGTTCCATTCGGCGCTGCCGAAGGCCTCCGAACCCGGCAGGATCAGTGCTGCCGCCTTTCGCAGCAGGCGGGACGGGCCTTTTTCCTGCAGCCGACGCGTCACGTCATAGGCAAACAGGCGGCGCGGCGCAAAGCGCGATATAGCGGCGTAGGGCAGGCTCCTACCGCGCAGATGGAGCCGGTTGGCGCCGGTGACGACGTCCATACCCGACAGCTTTACATCCAGCGTCGCCATGAGTTTTTTGAGTAGCCGATGTTGCGGCATCAGCATCATCGCGCCGAGATCGATGCTGAAGTTCGGCTCTCCGGGAAATGAGACCGTGGAGGCCCGACCGCCGACGCGACCGGCGGATTCGAAAACAGCGATCCTTGCGGGCTTTTCACTTTGGGACAAGCGCCACGCCAGGAAGAGACCGGCCATGCCCGCGCCGACAATAGCAATGTCGACCGGGGCAATGTCGATCGGGCTAGGCGGCAAGGATACGCCCGTGGCGGAAAACCATCATCATGGACGACTCTCTGGACCCCTCTTGATTTCGTGTCAAAAAACCCGAAACTGACGAGGACTGCAATGTCATACTGACAGGTGGGATCAGTTGGCGTGCGAGCAGTGATCTAAAACGGGCAACGGGTCCTATGAAGAAACAGTATCACACACCAGTCATCCGCAAGGCAGGACGACTCTCCGGCATCACAGCCATCGCCGCTTCGTCCGGCCCGCCTCCACCCTGAGGCCGCCATCCAAACAAGCTTACGCCAAGGCTTTCATGCCGGCCCGATCAGGCCGGCATTTTCATATCAAGCGGGTGCTTAGTGATTGTCCCTCGGCACGCCGCTGGTGTGCGCGACGTCCTGGTATTTCACCGCCGGCTTCAGCACCATGCCCTCCGAGAACTGGTCGACCATGGAGCGCTGGATTTCCTGCCATGGCGTCTGGTGCTTGGGATAGTGGTAGCCGCCATCGTCCTGCAGTTCGGCACGGCGGCGCGTGATTTCCTCGTCGGTGACGAGGATGTTGGCAGTGCCTTTGCGTAAGTCGATGCGCACACGGTCGCCGGTCTTGAGCAGCGCCAGGCCGCCGCCAATGGCGGCTTCCGGGGAAGCGTTGAGGATAGAGGGCGAGCCCGATGTGCCCGACTGGCGGCCATCGCCGATGCAGGCCAGCGCGTGAATGCCCTTCTTGATGAGATAAGCGGGCGGCTGCATGTTGACCACCTCGGCGCCACCGGGATAGCCGATCGGGCCGGCGCCGCGCATGAACAGGATGGTGTGCTCGTCGATGCCTTGCGCCGGATCGTCGATGCGGGCGTGGTAGTCCTCCGGCCCGTCAAAGACCATGGCGTTGCCTTCGAAGGCTTCCGGGTCGTTCGGGTTGGAGAGATAGCGCTCGCGGAATTCCGGCGAGATGCCGCTCATCTTCATGATTGCGGAATCGAACAGATTGCCGCTGAGATTGATGAAGCCGGCATTGGCCTTCAGCGGCTCGGCGACGGTGCGGATGACGTCGGTGTTCTCGTTGGCGACACCCTTGCAATTGTCACCGATAGTCTTGCCATTGACGGTCATCGCTTCGGGATAAGGCAGCAGCTTGGCCTTCATCAGTTCGGCCACCACAGCCGGCACGCCGCCGGCATGGTGATAGTCCTCGCCGAGATATTCGCCCGATGGCTGCAGATTGACGATGAGCGGCACATGGAGGCCGACCGTCTGCCAGTCGTCATTGGTGAGTGGCACGCCGAGATGGCGGGCAATCGCGTTGAGGTGGATCGGCGCGTTGGTCGAGCCGCCTATCGCCGAATTGACGACAATGGCGTTCTCGAAGGCCTTGCGCGTCATGATGTCGGACGGCTTCAGATCCTCATGCACCATCTCGACGATGCGCTTGCCCGTCTCATAGGAGATCTGGCCGCGCTCGCGATAGGGCGCCGGGATGGCAGCCGAGCCCGGCAATTGCATGCCGAGCGCCTCGGCCAGCGAGTTCATCGTGGTGGCGGTGCCCATGGTGTTGCAATAGCCGGTCGACGGCGCCGATGAGGCGACGATGTCCATGAACTCGTCATAGTCGATCTCGCCGGCGGAGAGCCGCTGGCGCGATTCCCAGACGATGGTGCCGGATCCCGTGCGCTTGCCTTTGTGCCAGCCATTGAGCATCGGTCCGACCGAAAGTGCTATGGCCGGAATATTGACGGTGGCCGCCGCCATCAGCAGCGCCGGCGTGGTTTTGTCGCAGCCGATGGTCAGCACGACGCCGTCGAGCGGATAGCCGTAAAGCACTTCGACCAGGCCGAGATAGGCAAGGTTGCGGTCGAGTGCCGCGGTCGGGCGTTTGCCGGTCTCCTGGATCGGATGGCACGGGAATTCGAAGGGGATGCCGCCCATCGAGACGATGCCTTCGCGCACGCGCTTGGCGAGTTCGATATGGTGGCGGTTGCACGGCGACAGATCCGAGCCGGTCTGGGCGATGCCGATCAGCGGCTTGCCCGACATCAACTCGGCCCGCGTCAGGCCGTAGTTCAGGTAGCGCTCGAGGTAGAGCGCGGTCATGCCTGGATTGTCGGGATTGTCGAACCACTCCTGCGAGCGAAATTTCTTCTTTCCGGTGGGGGCGCCTGCCATCATGGTCTCCGTATTTGTAAGACAAATCGATATGGCAACGCGCGGAAGCAGGCAAGAGGGCGCACCGTCGCAACCGGACTTTGGTGCGATAGACACAGACCAGACCGTGCGTTAGGCCTTCGAAGTCTGTCCGGGAGGTGTCGATGGCTTTGGTGATCGAAGGCGAGGAACGCATTGCCGCCCCCCTGCAGAAAGTGTGGGACGCGCTGAACGATCCGAAGGTTTTGCAGGCGACCATTCCCGGCTGCCAGCACCTGGAGATGAAATCGCCGACCGAAATGGCGGCGACGGTGGTGTTGAAGATCGGACCGATCAAGGCGACATTCAACGGCGAGGTGACATTGAAGAACCTGAAGCCGCCGCACTCCTACACCATCCAGGGCGAGGGCAAGGGCGGTATTGCCGGCTTCGCCAAGGGTGGCGCCGACGTGACGCTGACGGCGGACGGGCCGGATGCGACGGTCCTCAAATACTTTGCCAAAGCCGAAGTCGGCGGCAAGATCGCCCAACTCGGCAGCCGGCTCATCGAATCGACTTCGAAGAAGCTGGCCTTGCAGTTCTTTTCAAGCTTTGGCGAGAAGGTGGGTTCCCCTCCCCCTTGAGGGGAGGGATATCCGAGCTACTCGAACACGATGTTCGGCACCGCCGCTTCGGCCGCGCCGCGTTCTTCGTTGACCCGGTCCCAGACCTTCGAAGCAATGCCGCGATAGATCTTCGCCTCGGCGCTGTCTGGCTTCGACGCCACCACCGGAGCACCTTCATCAGAACTTTCGCGAATGCCCATTTCCAACGGCACTTCGCCGAGGAAAGTCACGCCGAGGCGCTCGGCCTCGCGCCGCGCCCCGCCATGGCCAAAGATGTCGTAGCGCTTGCCGGTATCGGGGGCGATGAAATAGCTCATGTTCTCGACGATGCCGAGCAGCGGCACGTCGACCTTCTTGAACATATTCAATCCTTTGCGGGCGTCGATCAGCGCCAGGTCCTGCGGCGTCGAGACGATGACGGCGCCGGCCAGCGGCACCTGCTGGGCCATGGTCAGCTGGGCGTCGCCGGTGCCGGGCGGCATGTCGACGACGAGCACGTCGAGGCGGCCCCATTCGACCTCGCGCAGCATCTGCGTCAGCGCCGACATCACCATCGGACCGCGCCAGATCATCGGCGTCTCCTCGTCGACGAGGAAGCCCATCGACATCACCTTAAGGCCGTAATTCTCCATCGGTTTCAGGATCTTGCCGTCGACGGTCTGCGGCCGGCCATGGATGTTGAGCAGCCTGGGCATGGACGGGCCATAAATATCGGCATCGAGCACGCCGACACGCAAACCGTTGGCGGCGAGGCCAAGCGCGATGTTGACAGCGGTGGTCGACTTGCCGACGCCCCCCTTGCCGGACGCCACCGCGATGATCGCCTCGATTCCGGGCACGCCGCGCTTGCCCGAGCTTTGCGAGGCCGAGGCGTGCGGGGCTGGAGTGTGTGGAGCTGGGCGCGGCCCGCCTGGCGCAGCCGGCGGTGCGGGCCTGGGCGCGGGACGCGACGCAACCGGAGCCTCCATGCCGCCGCCCTTCTTCTCCGCCGTCAGCGCGACGACGGCGCCGGCGACACCAGGGATCGCGTTGACGACACGCTCGGCTGCAGCGCGCAGCGGCTCCATCTCCTGTGCGCGGGCGGCGGGAACGGTGATCGAGAAAAACACTTTCGAATCGGCGATGAAAATCTCCGAAACCATGCCGAGGTCGACGATGTTGCCGGTGAAGTCCGGCCCGTTGACCGTCTTCAGACGCTCGGTGACGATTTCCTTGGTGACGGACATGCATTATTCCCTAAGGCGTTTGGCTGCGGCTCAGATAGTGCAGATTGGCAGCGACTCCAAGCACCACCGGTGTCCGCCTCACCCTGCCAGGCCAACCGCTAGGTAGGTGAGCGCCGAAATTGCAGCCGTGGCCGGCAAGGTGACGATCCAGGCGATGACGATGTTGCCGGCAATGCCCCAGCGCACGGCCGAGACGCGGCGGGCGGCGCCGACACCGATGATGGCCCCGGTGATGGTATGGGTGGTCGACACGGGGACGCCGAGCCAGGTGGCGGCAAACAGGGTGATGGCGCCGCCGGTCTCGGCGCAGAAGCCCTGCATCGGATTCAGCCGGGTGATCTTCGAGCCCATCGTGTGAACGATGCGCCAGCCGCCGAACAAAGTGCCGAGCGCCAGTGCTGTCTGACAGGTGAGGACGACCCACAGCGGCACGTAGAACGTCCCGCCGAGCATACCTTGCGAATAGAGCAGCACGGCGATGATGCCCATGGTTTTCTGGGCGTCGTTGCCGCCGTGCCCTAGCGAATAAAGCGAGGCCGAAAAGAACTGCATGACGCGGAAGGTGCTGTCGACGGCGAACGGTGTCTGGCGCACGAACAGCCAGGAAACGGCCAGGATCAGGACCAGCGCCAGAACAAACCCTGTCGCCGGCGACACGACGATTGCGGCGACCGTCTTGCCAAGCCCGGTCCAGACGATGGCGCCGGGCCCAGCCTTTGCAACGCCGGCGCCGACGAGCCCGCCGATCAGGGCATGCGAACTGCTGGACGGGATGCCGGCAATCCAGGTGACGATGTTCCAGACGATGGCGCCAACGAGCGCCGAGAAGATCACCGCCGGCGTGACGATGCTGACGTCGACGATACCTTTTCCCACAGTTTCAGCCACGTGAAGGCCGAAGAACATGAAGGCGATGAAATTGAAGAAAGCCGCCCACAGGACCGCATATTGCGGTCTCAGCACGCGGGTGGAGACGATGGTGGCGATGGAGTTCGCTGCATCGTGCAGGCCGTTGAGAAAATCGAAAAACAGCGCGACGGCGACAAGGCCGATCAGCACGGGAAAGGCGATGGTGGCTTCCATTGCCTAAACGTTCTCGATGACGATGCCGCTGATCTCGTTGGCGACGTCCTCAAAGCGGTCGACCACCTTCTCCAGCTGGCCGTAGATCTCCGAGCCGATCAGGTAGGCCATCGGATCGCTGCGGCCATGCCGCTTGAACAGGTCCTTCAATCCCTGCTCATGCAGATCGTCGGCGCGGCTTTCGACGCGCATCACCTCTTCGGCGATGGCGTTGAGGCGTACCGTGTGCGTGCCGACCTTGCTGAGCAGCGGGATTGCTTCGGCAACCAGCCTGGAGGCGGCAACGATGACGCCGCCCATCTCCTGCATCAGCGGGTCGAATTCCTTCTTTTCGAACAGCTTCACCGTCTTGACGGTCTTGTGCATCATGTCGATGGCGTCATCCATCGACTGGATCAGGTCCTTGATGTCGCCGCGATCGAAGGGCGTGATGAAGGAACGCCGCACCGCCAGCAGCACTTCGGCCGTGATATGATCGGCCTCGTCCTCGAGATCGATGATCTTCTGGCACCAACGATCGATGTCCTTGCCCTGCAGGAGCTGCTCCAGCGCCTCGGCGCCGCCGACCACGGTGCGGGAATGCCGTTCAAAGAGGTCGAAGAAGCGATCTTCGCGCGGCAAAAGCTTGCGGAACCAGCCCAGCATGTCCGATCTCCTCGTATTCCATCCAACCACATAGCGCCGTGTTCGGCCGGGGGAAACAGCCAGCCGGCCCAAAGATGTGGATGCATGGCCAATTGCGGGTAGAGCTTGCGGCGAAAGGCAATTTCCCCGACCTTGCGCGCAACGAACGGACGGATGGTATGATCGACAAGCTCGAATTCTTCATCGCGCTGGCCAAGGAGGAGCATTTCGGCCGGGCGGCGGAAGCGTGCGGCGTCACGCAGCCGACCTTGTCGGCCGGGATCAAGCAGCTGGAGGGCCAGCTCGGCGTCATGCTGGTCAATCGCGGTTCGCGCTTTCAGGGGCTGACGCCGGAAGGCAAGCAGGTGCTGGTGTGGGCGCGTCGCATCGTCGGCGATTCCAGGACCATGCGCGAAGAGATGCGGGCGGCGCGACATGGCCTGTCCGGGCGTATCCGTATTGCCGCCATCCCAACCGCCCTCGCCATGGTGGCGCGGCTTACGACGCCATTTCGCGAGAAGCATCCGGGCGTCACCTTCTCTATCCTGTCGCGCACCTCGATCGAGGTGTTGTCGCTGCTCGGCAATTTCGACGTCGATGCCGGCATCACCTATCTCGACAACGAGCCTCTCGGACGGGTGACCAGCGTGCCGCTCTATGACGAGCGCTACCAGCTGATCACGGCGGTCGGAAATCCCTATTCGGATCGCGACAAAGTGACATGGGCCGAAATCAGCCAGCTGCCGCTCTGCTTGTTGACGCCGGACATGCAGAACCGCCGCATCATCGACCAGCATCTGGCCGAGGCCGGCGTGCAGGTGCGGCCGACACTGGAATCCAACTCGATGATCGTGCTGTTCTCCCACATACGGACAGGCAAATGGTCGTCGATCATGCCGCTCAACCTGGCGGAAACATTCGGTTTTTCCGAACCGATCCGGGCCATTCCGATCGTCGAACCGGATGCCAGCCACACTGTCGGGCTGGTCGCCGCGCCGCGCGAACCGCACACGCCGCTGGTGCAGGCGCTGCTGGACGAGGCGATGGCGCTGGCAGACGATTTCCGCGCCAATCGCTGAGCTAGTCATAACTGGTCAATCAGCGCGATAGAAATTTTCTATCGTGCAACGAAACCGCTTTATTGATTTCAGAGGTTTTCTCTGATTTCTTAAGCACTTAGCGATTAAGCGGCGTAGGCATGTCGTTGTTCCAAAACCGCTTCATGCTTTTGGACGATTATATGCATCGATCGCTACGATAGGGAGGGCGCTGCGTGACGATGCAGCCTGCAAGTACCGAGATACAGTCGCGCACGGCGGCGATCATCCAGGAGTTGAAGGGCCTCGAAGGCCCCCTGCTGCCGATCCTGCACGAGATCCAGGAAGAATTTGGCCACGTGCCGCAGGACGCCGTGCCCGTCATCGCCGATGGGCTGAACCTGTCGAGGGCCGAAGTGCATGGCGTCGTGACCTTCTATCATGATTTCCGTGCCCGGCCGGCTGGCCGGCATGTGCTCAAGCTCTGCCAGGCGGAAGCCTGCCAGTCGATGGGTTCGGATGCGATCGCCGCAAAGGTCAAGCAGTTGTTGGGCATCGATTTCCATGAGACCACCCGCGACGGATCGGTTACGCTTGAGCCTGTCTATTGCCTCGGGCTGTGCGCCTGTTCACCGTCGGCGATGCTGGATGGTGAGGTGATCGGGCGGCTCGATGACGAGAAGATCGAAGAGATCGTCGCGGAGGTACGCTCATGATCCCGCGCATCTACATTCCAGGTGACTCCGGCGCGCTGGCGCTCGGCGCCGAAAAGGTCGCCAAGGCTGTTCGTGCGGAACTGGCTGAACGGGGCGTCGAGGCCAAGATCGTCCGCAACGGCTCGCGCGGCGCCTATTTCCTCGAACCGATGGTCGAGGTCGCGACCGAAAAGGGCCGCGTCGCTTACGGGCCGGTCAAGCCATCGGACGTCAAGAGCCTGTTCGACAGCGGCTTTCTCACCGGCGGGCATCACAAGCGCTGGCTGGGCGAGCCCGACAAAATCCCGTTCCTGGCCAAGCAGACGCGCCTGACCTTTGCGCGTTGCGGCATCAACGACCCGCTATCGCTCGATGCCTACAAGTCACTGGGCGGGCTCAAGGGCCTGCAGAACGCGGTGGCCATGGCGCCGCTCGACATCGTCAAACAGGTCACGGAATCGGGCTTGCGCGGCCGAGGCGGCGCCGGCTTCCCGACCGGCATCAAGTGGAAGACGGTGCTCGATACGACATCTGACCGCAAATACATCGTCTGCAATGCCGACGAGGGCGACAGCGCCACCTTTGCCGACCGCATGATTATGGAGGGCGACCCCTTCGTGCTCATCGAAGGCATGACGATTGCCGGCATCGCCACCGGCGCGACCAAGGGGTTCGTCTATATCCGCTCGGAATATCCGCATGCGGTGGCTGTCATGAACAAGGCTGTCGAGGTCGCCCGCAAGGCAGGCGTGCTCGGCGTCAGCGTGCTGGGTTCGCCCAACGCCTTCGACATGGAAATCCGCGTCGGCGCCGGCGCCTATGTCTGCGGCGAGGAAACTTCGCTGCTGAACAGCCTTGAAGGCAAGCGCGGCGTGGTGCGAGCCAAGCCACCGCTGCCGGCAATCCAGGGTCTGTTCGGCAAGCCGACGGTGATCAACAACGTCATCAGCCTAGCCTCCGTGCCCATCATCATGGACAAGGGTGCTGCCTTCTACAAGGATTTCGGCATGGGCCGCTCGCGCGGCACGATCCCGATACAGATCGCCGGCAACGTCAAGTTCGGCGGCCTGTTCGAGGCGGCGTTCGGCATGACGCTGGGCGAGATCGTCGACGATATCGGCGGCGGTACGGCCACAGGTCGCCCGGTGAAGGCGGTGCAGGTCGGCGGCCCGCTCGGCGCCTATTTCCCGCGCGGCCTGTTCGACACGCCGTTCGACTACGAAGAGTTCGCGAAGCGCGACGGGCTGATCGGCCATGCCGGCATCACCGTGTTCGACGACACGGCCGACATGCTGAAGCAGGCGCGCTTTGCCATGGAGTTCTGCGCCATCGAAAGCTGCGGCAAGTGCACGCCCTGCCGCATCGGCTCGATACGCGGGGTGGAGACCATCGACCGGCTTGCCGCCGGCATCGAGCCGGAGAAGAACCTGGCACTGGTCACCGATCTCTGCACTACGATGAAGTTCGGATCGCTCTGCGCGCTGGGCGGCTTCACGCCCTATCCGGTGATGAGCTCGATCACCCATTTCCCCGAAGATTTCAAGCCCGCGCCGGCGCGCGTGGCTGCTGAATAGGAGCTGGCAGATGAATATCAAGGCCGACTTCCCGACACTCATCGAAGAACTCGATTACGGAACCCCGGAATCGAAGGCCCAAAAGCAGGTTACGCTGATCGTCGACGGCCGCAGCATCAGCGTGCCGGAGGGTACGTCGATCATGCGCGCGGCGATGGAAGGCGGGGTCGAGATCCCAAAACTCTGCGCCACGGACATGCTGGACTCGTTCGGCTCCTGCCGCGTCTGCCTGGTCGAGATCGACGGGCGCGGCGGCACGCCGGCATCCTGCACGACCCCCGTCGGCGAAGGCATGGTGGTGCGCACGCAATCCGAGCGGCTCGACGCCATCCGCCGCGGTGTCATGGAGCTTTACGTCTCCGACCACCCGACCGGCTGGAACGAGAAGGCCGGCACCGGCGCCAGCGAGTTCGACGTTGTGGCGAAATCGGTCGGCCTGACCGAGAACCGCTTCGGCATTGAGGGCCGCAACCACGTCAAGCAGGAAAACGGCGTCGCGCCCGGCCATGGCTCGCTGGCGGTCGACTACATCGCCCGCGACGAGTCAAACCCCTATTTCACCTATGATCCGGCGCAATGTATCGTCTGCTCGCGCTGCGTGCGGGCCTGCGAGGAGGTGCAGGGCACCTTCGCGCTGACGATCGAGGGCCGCGGTTTCGAATCGCGCATGGTCGCCGGCATGCACGAGGATTTCATCGCCTCCGAATGCGTGTCCTGCGGCGCCTGCGTGCAGGCCTGTCCGACCGATGCGCTGCGTGAAAAGACCGTGCTTGAGAAAGGCATGCCCGAGCGTTCCGCTGTCACCACCTGCGCCTATTGCGGCGTCGGCTGCTCGTTCAAGGCCGAAGTGAAGGACGACGAAGTCATTCGCATGATGCCCTACAAGGACGGCAAGGCGAACCACGGCCACTCCTGCGTGAAGGGCCGTTTCGCCTATGGCTATGCCACCCACAAGGACCGCATCCTGTCGCCTATGATCCGGGAAAAGGTCAGCGATCCCTGGCGCGAGGTGAGTTGGGAAGAGGCCATCGCCCATACGGCCAAGGAATTCCGCCGTATCCAGTATCAATACGGCCGCACCTCGATCGGCGGCATCACGTCCTCGCGATGCACGAATGAAGAGACCTATCTGGTGCAGAAGCTGGTGCGCCAAGGCTTCCGCAACAACAATGTCGACACTTGCGCCCGCGTCTGCCACTCGCCGACCGGCTACGGCCTCGGCCAGACCTATGGCACCTCGGCCGGCACTCAGGATTTCGATTCCGTCGACTTCACCGATGTCGCCGTCATCATCGGCGCCAATCCGGCTTCCGCCCACCCGGTGTTCGCCTCGCGGCTGAAGAAGCGGCTGCGCCAGGGCGCCAAGCTGATCGTGCTCGATCCGCGCCGCACCGAAATGGTCAAGTCGGCGCATATCGAGGCCGACTATCACCTGCCGCTGAAGCCGGGCACCAACGTGGCGGTGCTGACGGCGCTGGCGCATGTCATCGTTACCGAAGGGCTTTTCGACGAAGCCTTCATCCGCGATCGCTGCGACTGGGCGGAGTTCCAGGATTGGGCTTCTTTCGTCGCCTTGCCGGAAAACAGCCCCGAAATGGTGGGCAAGCTGTCCGGCGTCGATCCCGAACTGATCCGAGGTGCTGCACGGCTCTATGCCAAGGGCGGCAATGGCGCGATTTATTACGGCCTCGGCGTCACCGAACACAGCCAGGGTTCGACCACGGTTATGGCTATCGCCAACCTTGCCATGGCGACCGGCAATATCGGCCGTCCCGGCGTCGGGGTGAACCCGCTGCGCGGCCAGAACAACGTGCAGGGTTCCTGCGACATGGGCTCGTTCCCGCATGAACTGCCGGGCTACCGCCACATCTCCGGCGAGGCGGTGCGCGACATCTATGAGACGTTGTGGGGGGTGAAGCTCGACGACGAACCAGGCCTGCGCATCCCCAACATGCTCGATGCCGCCGTCGACGGCTCCTTCAAGGGCATCTACATCCAGGGCGAGGACATCCTGCAGTCCGACCCTGATACCAAGCATGTCGCGGCTGGCCTGGCGGCGATGGAATGCGTCGTCGTGCACGACCTGTTCCTCAACGAGACAGCGAACTACGCGCATGTCTTCCTGCCGGGCTCGACCTTCCTGGAAAAGGACGGCACCTTCACAAATGCCGAGCGCCGCATCAACATGGTGCGCAAGGTGCTGGAGCCGAAGGCGCGCTATGCCGACTGGGAAGCGACACAGGAGCTTGCCCGCGCGATCGGGCTGGATTGGAACTACCAGCATCCCTCCGAAATCATGGACGAGATCGCCAAAACGACGCCAAGCTTCGCCGGCGTCTCCTTCGATCTGCTCGACCGTGTCGGATCGGTGCAATGGCCCTGCAACGAGAAGGCGCCGCTCGGCACGCCGATCATGCATATCGACGGCTTCGTGCGTGGCAAGGGCAAGTTCATCCGCACTGAATATGTGGCGACCGACGAGCGGACCGGGCCGCGTTTCCCGTTGCTGCTGACCACCGGTCGCATCCTCAGCCAGTACAATGTCGGTGCGCAGACAAGGCGCACCGAAAACGTCATGTGGCACTCGGAGGACCGGCTGGAGATCCATCCGCACGATGCGGAGAACCGCGGCCTGCGCGATGGCGACTGGGTGCGGCTGACCAGCCGTTCGGGTGAGACGACGCTGCGTGCGCTGATCACCGACCGGGTGTCGCCAGGTGTGGTCTACACAACGTTCCACCATCCCGACACGCAGGCCAACGTCATCACCACCGACTTCTCCGACTGGGCGACCAACTGCCCGGAGTACAAGGTGACCGCGGTGCAGGTCGGCGCCTCCAACGGGCCTTCGGACTGGCAGCGCGACTATAACGAGCAGGCCGAGCAGAGCCGCCGCATCGCAAAGCTGGAAGCGGCGGAGTAGTCTTGCCACGGCGTTCGACAATGAGAGCCTCAATCTTGACGGTTGGTCGACCCCCACTCCGTCAGGAAGGAGAGCTTAAGCCGCATGGCGCCTTTCCTCTCCCTCCGGAGGGGGGAGAGGTGGCGCCGCGAAGCGGCGACGGAGTGGGGGAAGCCGGCCCCGCAACACGCAGCCGTCGAAAGTCGCGCACAACCCAAAGAGCAGGCAAACCGGCCTATCTGGCGAGCAGTCGCCCCCCACTCCGTCAAGCTTCGCCTGACACCTCTCCCCCAATCGACGGGGGAGAGGAAAGGCGCGAGCCTCCACAGCTAGTGCTAAGGACGAACAGGGCAGAGGGGCGCGCCTCGTGACCCGAAAACGCCAAGCCACCACCCAAATCTCTCGCCTTGCCCACCGCGCCAGCGGCACGACATCGGCCAACCGCATGGTGCCGGAGGAGACGCCGGTGGCGTTCTCCTTTGCCGGCACCACCCATGCGGTGATGATGGCGAGCCCGGCCGACTTCGAGGATTTCGCGCTCGGCTTCTCGCTGACCGAAGGCATCATAGCCTTGCCTGACGAAATCGATGCGATCGAGGTCGAGGACCATGGCGCCGGCATCGATATCCAGATCCGGCTGAAGGACCAGGCCAATACGCGCTTCGAGGCGCGGCGGCGGCGGCTCGCCGGCCCGGTCGGCTGCGGGCTGTGCGGCATCGAATCCATCGAGGAAGCGATGCGCTCGGTCGACAAGGTTAGTGCGTCCAAGCTTACGCTTGAAGCCGACGACATCACCCGTTCGGTAAAACTTTTATCCAAGGTGCAGCCTCTGCATTCAGAAACCGGCGCCGTGCATGCAGCGGGCTTCTACATTCCCGGCAAAGGCATCGTCATGGCGCGCGAGGATGTCGGCCGGCACAATGCGCTGGACAAACTGGCCGGCGCGCTGGCCAAGGCCGGCATTGACGGTGCATCGGGCGCGGTGGTGGTGACATCACGCGTCTCGGTGGAGATGGTGCAGAAAACGGGGGCGATCGGCTCCGCCTTCATCATCGCCGTGTCGGCGCCGACAGCCCTTGCCATCCGCACCGCCGAAGAGGCCGGCATGACGCTGGTGGCGCTGGTGCGCGGCGACGATTTCGATGTTTTCACCCACCCTAAACGGGTGGTCTTGGGAGTTGCCCAGCATGTCGCATGACGAAGAACACATCACGAGCACCGGGGAAAAGCTGGTGCGCATGGCCAACCAGATCGCCGCCTTCTTCCATTCAAGGCCCCGCGAGGAAGGTGTGGCGGGCGTGGCCGAGCACATCAACAAGTTCTGGGAGCCCAGGATGCGCCGGCAGTTCTTCGAGATGCTGGACAGCGGCGGCGAAGGTTTTGACGAACTCGTCGTCGTGGCCTCGGCCAGGATCAAGCGGCCGAAGACCGAGGAGCAGGCCGATGTGAGCATCGGCTACGTCCAACCCACGGGTGCAGAGAGCGTCGCTCCCCAGAAATAGCCTGCCCCAGAAATGGCGGGCGAACACGGCTCGCGCCGCGGGCTATATTCCTGTCTTCTAAAGTTTGGCTGCCGCATCCGGCAGGCGTCTGCTATGGTCGACGATCAGAAATCGTCTGGCCGGGCGGGATAGCAACGTGAGGCCGATCGAGACGCGATATGCCCTCAGCGGCGACGTGCGGATCGCCTATCAGGTGGTCGGCCAGGGATCGTTCGACCTGGTTTTCGTGCCCGGCTTCATCTCCAATCTCGACCTGCATTGGGAAGACGAGGGCTACGCCAGGCTCTTGAAACGGCTCTCGGCGTTCTCGCGGCTGATCCTGTTCGACAAGCGCGGCACCGGCCTGTCCGACCGCGTCGACCCACGCCACCTGCCGAGCCTCGAAACCCGCATGGACGATGTGCGCGCGGTGATGGATGCCACCGGCAGCGGCCGCGCGGCCTTGCTCGGCGCTTCGGAAGGCGCGCCGATGGCAATGTTGTTTGCCGCCACCTATCCGGAACGGACACGAGCGCTGGCGCTCTATGGCGGTTATGCGCATTTCCACAAATGGGTGATGTCGCCGGATCGCCTCGAGGCCTTCATCGCGACGGCCGGCACGGAATGGGGCACGGGCGCCACACTGCCCAACTTCGCTCCCGGCCGGGTAGATGATGCGCATTTCACCCAGTGGTGGGCCCGCTTCGAGCGGCTGTCGGCCAGTCCGACGGCAGCGGCCGCTCTTGCCCGGATGAATGCCGGGATCGACGTGCGCGGCGTGCTTTCGGCGATCGGCGCACCGACCCTGCTCATCCATCGCCGCAACGACGCGCGGGTCGACCCCGACGCCAGCCGCTTTCTGGCGAAAAACATCTCGAATGCGCGACTGGTCGAGGTCCCCGGGCGCGACCACCCGATCTGGACCGGCGATGTCGACCGGGTGGCCGACCTGATCGAGGAATTCCTGACCGGCGAGCGTGCCGTGGCCGAAGCGGAGCGCGTGCTTGCCGCTCTTCTGGCGACACGCATCTACGACACGGCGCGGGTTGGCGACCGCATGTGGAGCGAACGCAGCGAGCGCTTCCAGGAGAGCTGGCGGCAGCTGGTCGGCCGTCATGGCGGACGCGTCGCCGGCATCCATGGCGAATTGATGATCTCGCGCTTCGACGGGCCGGCGCGGGCCATACGCTGCGCGGCGGCACTGCGCGATGCGGCGCAACATATGGGCATTGCAAGCGCCCAGGGCGCCCATGTCGGCGAGGTCGAAATGCGCGGGCCGCCGGTGGGGCTGATGGCACGGGTGACGATGCAGATCGCCGCCCATGCCGGGCGCGGCGATATTCTGGCGTCGCGGCTGGCCGCCGACCTGGCGGCGGGGTCCGGCCTGCATTTCATCGATGCCGGGCGTGTCACGGTGGATGAGCTGGACGAGCCGCTGGCGCTGGTCCAGGCGACGTCGGAACAGCACCTGGAGCCGGCCTGCCGCTCCAAGGCGAAACCCGCCGAGCCGGCTCAACTGACGGCGCGCGAAAGCGAGGTGGTGATCCTGATCGCCGACGGCAAGAGCAATGCCGCGATCGCCGCCGAGCTGAGGCTCAGCGAGCATACGGTCAAGCGTCATGTCGCCAACATATTGCTGAAGCTCGATTTGCCCTCACGGGCGGCGGCAGCGGCATTTTCCGCCAGGCAGGCTGGCCCGGACGGGCCATAGGGACCATGGCGCTTTCGGGCGAAGCGGCCAGGTGGGGTCGAGGCGTACCAATTCTCTCCATGCAGGCCAGGCGGATGTCGCCGGGAAAGGCACTGCGGATGGAGGATGCAATGCTGAAGTCAAACAGGTCGATCAAATCGTTGGTGATAGCGGCAGGCGTTGGCGCGCTGTTCACGATCGCTCCCGCCAGGGCCGAGGATGCCTCGGCGGCGGCGGCCTACAAGGACATCGAGGCGACGCTCGGCTCGGTGCCGGACATGTTCAAGACGCTGCCCGATGTCGCGGTTGCCGGCGCCTGGGCCGAGATCAAGGGCGTGCAGCTCAACCCCAAGACCGCGCTCGACGGCAAGACCAAGGAACTGCTGGGGCTGGCCGTCGCCTCGCAGATCCCCTGCCAGTACTGCATCTATTTCCACACCGAGGCCGCCAAGCTCAATGGCGCGACCGACGAGGAGATCAAGGAGGCGATCGCGATGGCGGCCATCGTGCGCCACTGGTCGACGATGCTCAACGGCAGCCAGGTCGATTTCGCGACCTTCAAACAACAGACCGACGGCGTGTTCGCAGCCGTCAAAGCCAAGTCGCAGTGAAAGAAAATGCCGGGCGGTGCGCCGGGCATTGCTTGTGATCATTCAACCGCCCGATCAACGGGCCATGGAGGAGAAGATGCTGACCAAGACGCAGAGCGTGGACGGCGCGGCGATCAAGAAAGCGATCGAAGGACGGGACGGCAGGATGCTCGCTAGCTTCTATGCCGACGACGCACTGGTGCGGGTGATCGACCGCAACAATCCGCCGAGCAAGCCGCGCGAGATCCGCGGCCGGGCGGCGATCAGCACCTTCTGGGACGACATCTGCAGCCGGGCGATGACCCACAAGGTCGACACCACCATCGCCGATGGCGACAATCTCGCCTTCACCCAGGCCTGCGCCTATCCGGACGGAACGAAAGTGTTCTGCGCGGCGATGCTGGAGCTGAAGAATGGGCGGATTGCACGACAGACCGTCGTGCAGGCCTGGGACGAGTAGTTCCACCGCGGAAAGATCAACCGCGGTTTGGGCCGCAAAACTGGAGGAGACAAAAATGTTCAGCGCCAGATGGCAGATCGACGCCAAGTTCGGGCACAAGCAGACCGTGCTCGACCTGTTGAAGAAATGGGAACGCGAGATCGGCTCTCAGGTCGGCATTGCCGATCTCGAGTTCCAGATCATGACCGGTTCGATCGGAGCTCGGGAAGCGACGGTCGAATCGCATCATCAGGTCGAAAGCCTTGCCCAGCTGGAGGGTTTCTTCGCGAGGATCGGCAAGATCGACGCCCACGCCAAATGGGGCAAGGAGATGGAGCCCTACGTCGTGTCGGGCACCAGCATTTGGAACATCTACCGCATCGTGGAGTAGCGGTGGCGGGTGCATCGGTTTTCGGCCATCAGTTGCGGCGGCCGAAACTCGTCCGCTGCCCCGAGAACCGCCCTTCCCTGGCCAATCCGGCAGCCGCGACACGTGCCGGCTGATTGGGCAATGTGGCCTGCTTGGCCAGGGCCGCCGCTATCAAGGCGTCGGCCTGGCGCGCGCGCTGGTCCGCGCCGGCATCTCCGGCAGGGTTGCCCGCCACGGCGGAGGTCGACATCCGCCGGCGGGGTTTGAAAGCAAGATAGAGAAGCAACGCGCCGAGCAGTCCAGCCCCAATGACGATCGTCAAACGCGTGCCGGTCATGCCGGTGCGTTCGATCTGGGTGGGGTTGGCGGGGTTCTGGACGACGGTGAGCTTGTCGCCGACCTGCGGTTCGCGGGCACCGTTCTTGTTCAGCTCCATCGTGGCCTCGACGGCGTCGGCGCCGGTGCCGACGCGCAAGGTGCCGGTGAATTTCTGGGTCACCTTCCACTCTTTGTCAGCATGAACCGTCTTGAACGCATCCACCAGTTCGCACGGGATCGTGGCGGTGCTGACGGTCTTGTAGACAATCTTGTGGGCGGTCGATTCCATGTCGCATTCGACATTGACCGCGAGGATTTCAGCAGGCGCCTCGGGCCAGCCGCTCTTCTTGATCATGTCCTTGCCGCCGAACACAGCGATCAGCAGACAGAAGCCGCCAATGAGTACCAGCTTGATCTTGGTCGTGTTCATGCGCAAACCCCTCGCCGCGCGGTTTCCCGGCAAGAGGCTGCTCGTTCAGGTTGAATATTCAGTAAATCGTGAACTCCCGCCGTACCGCAAAAGTAACTCTCGCTTAATGTACAGAAAACGGGTTGGCGAATATCTTAGAGATAGTGGCGGCCTCTACCCATGCGCCACCATCACATGACGAACGGCGGTATAATCCTCCAGCGCATAGAGAGACATGTCCTTGCCGTAGCCAGACTGCTTCAGCCCGCCATGCGGCATCTCGTTGGTCAGCATGAAATGGGTGTTGATCCAGGTGCAGCCATATTGCAGACGGGCGGCCGTCGCCATGGCGCGCGAGACGTTCTTGGTCCACACCGAGGATGCCAGGCCGTAGTCGCTGTCATTGGCCCAGTTCACGGCTTCATCGACTTCGGAGAAGCGGGTGATGGAGACGACCGGACCGAACACTTCGCGGCGCACGATCTCGTCTTCCTGCAGCGCGCCGGCAACCACCGTCGGCTGGTAATAGAAGCCGGAGCCTTCGCCGGGCTTGCCGCCGGTGGTGATCTCGATGTGCTTCAGTTCCGAAGCGCGCTCGACGAAGCTCGACACGCGATCGCGCTGGCGGCGCGAGATCAGCGGCCCGATCTCGTTTTCGGTGTCATCGGGCTGGTTGTATTTGATGGTCGAGACGGCAGATGAGAGATCGGCGACGAGCTTGTCGTAGATCTTCTTGCCGGCATAGATGCGGCAGGCGGCTGTACAATCCTGCCCGGCATTGTAGTAGCCGAAAGCGCGCAGGCCGTTGACCACGGCGCCAAGGTCGGCGTCGTCGAAAACGATGACCGGCGCCTTGCCGCCGAGTTCCAGATGCGTGCGCTTGACCGACTTGGCGGCGGCCTGCAGCACCTTCTTGCCCGTGGCGACGTCGCCGGTGATCGAAATCATGTTGACCTTGGCGTGATTAATCAGCGTGTTGCCGACGCTGTCGCCGCGGCCGAGCACGACATTGACGACGCCCTCGGGCAGAACCTCGGCCAGGATCCTGGCCAGCTTCAGCGCCGTCAGCGGCGTCTGCTCCGACGGCTTGAAGACGACGGTGTTGCCGCCGGCAATGGCCGGCGCCAGCTTCCAGGCCATCATCATCAGTGGATAGTTCCACGGCGCGATGGAAGCGACAATGCCGATCGGATCGCGCCGCACCATCGAGGTGTGGCCGGGAATGTATTCGCCGGCGACCACGCCCGGCATCGAACGCACAGCGCCGGCAAAGAAACGATAGCAGTCGACGATCGCCGGGATCTCGTCATTGAGCACGGCGTTGATCGGCTTGCCGCAATTCAGCGCCTCGAGCGCCGCGAACTCCCGCGCGTTGGCCTCGATGCGGTCGGCGATCTTGAGGAGATAGCCGGAGCGCTGCGCCGGCGTTGTGCGTGACCACAAGACGAATGCTCGCCCGGCGGCAGTAACAGCCGCCTCGATCTGCGCCTGGCTTGCTTCAGGCAGGTTGAGAATGGTCGCCCCGGTCTTTGGATTCAGAATCGGCTCCTCGGTCTCGGTGCCGTTCTCGAACTTCGAGCCGATCAGCATCTGGGTGTCCATGCAGGTTGTCCTCGGTCAGGAGCGAGTAGCGAATAGCGAGTAGCGAATAGGGCTGGTCGTGCAATCTCCCCTATTCGCTATTCGCTACTCCCTATTCGCTGTTCTTCATTTGCCCGAACCGGCGATCTGGTCGCCGTCGCGGGTCAGGTAATAGGCGGCAAGGATGGGCAGCAGCGTCACCAGCACCACGACCATGGCGACGACATTGGTGACCGGACGCTGGCGTGGGCGGATCAGCTCTTCCAGCATCCAGATCGGCACGGTCTGCTGCTGGCCGGCGGTGAAGGTGGTGACGATGACCTCGTCGAAGGAGAGCGCGAAGGCGAGCATCCCCCCGGCAAGCAGAGCGGTGGCGATGTTGGGCAGCACGACGTGCCGGAAGGTCTGGAAGCCGTCGGCGCCGAGATCCATCGAGGCCTCGATCATTGAGCCGGAAGTGCGGCGGAAACGGGCGACCGCATTGTTGTAGACGACGACAACGCAGAAGGTGGCGTGGCCGAGCACGATCGTCCAGAACGAGAACGGGATGTCGGCTAGCGAGAAGGCCGAGCGCAACGCGATGCCGGTGATGATGCCGGGCAGCGCGATCGGCAGGATGACGAGCAGCGAGATCGTCTCGCGGCCGAAGAATTTCGTCCGTGACACGGCGGCGGCGCACAGCGTGCCCAGTATCAAGGCAATCGCGGTCGAGATGGCGGCGACACGGACCGAAAGCGACAGCGCCTGCCAGACATCCGGCCGGTTCCAGGTGACGGCGAACCATTGTGTGGTCAGCCCCGGCGGCGGCCAGACGAAGCTCTTCTCTTCCGTGGTGAAGGCGTAGACGAAGATCAACAAGATCGGCAGATGCAGGAACAGCAGGCCGCAGGCGGCAGCGATCTTGAGGCCGAGCGGAGCGGATTGCGAACCGTCAGAGCGCATCGAAGGCCCCCATGCGCTTGGCGCCCCAGAGATAGAAACCCATGATGACGATGGGCACGACGGTGAAGGCTGCGGCGAGCGGGATGTTGCCGGCTGTGCCTTGCTGCGAATAGACGGCCTGCCCGATGAACAGCCGCGATGTGCCGATGATCTGTGGGATGATGTAGTCGCCCAGCGTCAGCGAGAAGGTGAAGATCGAGCCGGCGACGATGCCGGGCAGCGCCAGCGGGAACAGCACGTTGCGGAAGGTCTGGCCCGGCGATGCGCCGAGATCGGAGGACGCCTCGACCAGATTGCCGGGCACGCGCTCCAATGCCGCCTGCACCGGCAGGATCATGAACGGCAGCCAGACATAGACGAAAGCGATGAAGGTGCCGGTGGCGGAGACCGACAAAGAGTTGCCGCCGACGACCGGCAGCGACAGCCAGCCATCGAGCACCCAGAGCAGATGCAATTTGGCGAGCAACCAGGTCAGAATGCCTTCCTTGGCGAGGATCAGCTTCCAGGCGTAGATCTTGACGAGGTAACTCGACCATAGCGGCAGCATGACGCCGAGATAGAACAGCGCCTTCCAGCGGCCGCGGGCATAGCGCGCCGCATAGGCGATCGGGAAGGCGATGACGGCCGAGGCCAGCGTGACCAGCACCGCCATCGTCACCGTGCGCAGGATGATGTCGAGATTGGCGGGCTGGAACAGGTCGCCATAGGTCTTCAGCGTGAATTCGTGGTTGATGAGGCCGGAGAACTCGTCGATCGAAAAAAAGCTCTGCGCCAGAAGTGCGAACAACGAGCCGATATAGACAACGCCGAGCCATAGAACCGGCGGCAGCAGCATGAGGAACAGCAGCAGTTGCGGCTTGCGCCAGAAAAGGTCCGACAGTGCGCCGCGCATGCCACCGCTGCCGGGCAGGATGGCGGGGGCGGAGGTTGAGTTGAGCGCGGCGATGGTCATGGGGCGACCGCGTGCTGAAGGAACCCTGAGAAGCCGCGTTCCTTCACACCCCCCTCTGTCCTGCCGGACATCTCCCCCTCAATGGGGGAGATCAGCAGTTTCGCTGCCTCGCCAAATCCCCAACGTTGAAGATTGGCGAAACCGGGAGGAACAGCCAATCTCCCCGCTTGAGGGGGAGATGTCCGGCAGGACAGAGGGGGGTGCTTGGCGCAAACCTCAATCATGCCGGCTCGTCCATCAAATGCAAATGCTCGCGGTTGAACGTCAGCACCACCGCTTCGCCTTCCGCCGGCAGTTTCGTGCCGGCCGGCACGATGGCGTGCAGCCTCAACCCGTCGGCGTCGAGCGCCAGCTTGGTCGTAGCGCCGAGATAGTTGGTTCCGACCAGGCGCGCGGCGACGCCCTCGCCTTTGGCGGCGCGGCCGATGCGGATGGATTCGGGACGCAGGCTGCCCCAGCGGTGCTGGCCGGAATAGCGCTGGACGAAGTCCGGCGGCAGTACGTTGGAGGAGCCGACGAAATCGGCGACGAAGCGGGTCTTCGGCCGCTGGTAGATGTCTTCCGGCGTGCCGATCTGCATGATCTTGCCGTCATTGAAGACGGCGACGCGGTCGGCCATCGACAGCGCTTCGCCCTGGTCGTGGGTGACGAAGACGAAGGTGATGCCGAGCGCCTTCTGCAGCGACTTCAGCTCTTCCTGCATGTTCTCGCGCAGTTTGAGATCGAGCGCGCCGAGCGGCTCGTCGAGCAGAAGCACCTTGGGCTGGTTGACCAGCGCACGGGCCAGCGCCACGCGCTGGCGCTGGCCGCCGGAGAGCTGGCCGGGACGGCGGGCGCCATAGCCTGGAAGCCGCACCAATGACAGCGCCTCTTCCGCCGCCTTCTGCCGCTGCGGCTTGGCGACGCCCTTGACCATCAGCCCGTAGGCGACATTGTCCAGCACGTTCAGATGCGGGAACAGCGCGTAGTCCTGGAACACGGTGTTGACGTTGCGACGATAGGGCGGCATGCCCTCGGCGCGGTCGCCGAAGATCGAGATCGAGCCCGAGGTCGGCTGCTCGAAGCCGGCGATGAGGCGCAGGCAGGTCGTCTTGCCGGACCCCGACGGACCGAGCATGGCGAAGAACTCGCCCGGCACGATATCGAGATCGACCGCATCGACGGCGCGCACGCTGCCGAAATGGCGAGAGACTTTCTGGAAGGAAACGGCCGATGTCATGGGCTGTCCGTCTGTTGCCGGTTTGTGTTCGTCGAAATAGCTCTTGCCGCCACCAATCAGGCCAGCGGGCACGGCACTTCACCTCCCCCTCGATGGGGGAGGTCGCGGCGAAGCCGCGGGTGGGGTGACTAGCACCGGACGTCAGCGTTGCCCCCACCCCGACGCTGCGCGTCGACCTTCCCCACAAGGGGGAGGGTTAAGGGAGCTCACCGCCCGCCGATGACGCCAATATAGTCGGACACCCAGCGGTAGTAAGGCACGCACTGGTCGTTCTGGGTTGCGCACTTGGAGACCGGGGTCTTCCAGAACTTGATCTTGTCGAAGTTCTCGTAGCCGTTGGTCTTGCAGCCTTCCTCGCCGAGCAGCTCGTTGCCCTTGCAGGCAGCGGGCACCACGGGGAGCGAGCCGAACCAGGCCGAGACATCGCCCTGGACCTTGGGCGACAGCGAATGCTCAAGCCACATATAGGCGCAGTTGGGATGCGCGGCGTCGGCCTCCATCATGGTGGTGTCGGCCCAGCCGGTGACGCCTTCTTCCGGCACGGTCGAGGCGACCGGCTTCTTGGCGGCAACCAGCGTGTTGACCTGGTAAGGCCACGAACCGGAAGCGACGACGCCTTCGTTCTGGAAATCGTCGACCTGGATGGCGGCGTCATGCCAGTAGCGGCCGACCAGCGTCCGCTGAACACGCAGCAGCTCGAGCGCTGCCTTGTACTGGTCTTCGTTCAATTCGTACGGGTCCTTAATGCCGAGTTCCGGCTTGTGGAACATCAAATAGTTGGCGGCGTCGGCGATGTGGATCGGGCCGTCATAGGCCTGGACGCGGCCCTTGTTGGACTTGCCGTCCGGCAGGTTCATTTCCTCGAAGACGACGTTCCAGCTCTTGGGCGCTTCCTTGAAGACATCGGTGTTGTACATCAGGATGTTCGGGCCCCACTGATAGGGAACGCCGTAATGCACCTTGTCGACGGTGAACCAGGGCGCATCCTTCAGACGATCGTCTACCGCCTTCCAGCTCGGGATGAGATCGGTGTTGATCGGCTGCACGCGCTTGCCGGCAACGAGGCGCAGCGATGCGTCACCCGAAGCGGTGACTAGATCGAACCCACCCTCATTCATCAGCGAGACCATCTCGTCGGAGGTGTTCGCGGTCTTGACGTTGACCTTGCAGCCGCTCTCCTTCTCGAAGGAGGTCACCCAGTCATAGCCCTTGTCGGTTTCGCCGCGCTCGATGTACCCCGGCCAGGCAACGATGCTGACCTCCCCTTCGCCCTTGCCAAGTTCCTTGACCTGGGCGACGGCCTGACCGGAAAAGGTCAGCGCGACCGTCAAGGCGGTGCACGTCTTCAGGAATGAATTCATCGTCAATCTCCCATTTTGGCGCCTGACTGCGAAGCGAGTCGCCGCCGCGGTCAGCCGCAGGCTGAAAAGCGTCAGTTCATCCGATGGCACGTTGCCGCTCTGATGGCGGCTTTCGTCCCTGACATGAAAAGTGCTCGGAAAATTCCGGTTTCGCAAATTCATTTATCAGAAACGCGATATCGGTTTTTCCGATAGATAACCACGCACCCTATCAACGCTGCTGGCGTACCATACGCTGCGACTGGGCAAGGCCGATGAAGTCGCGCGACGCCTGCGGCAGACCGGAGCCGCGGCGCCAGACCATGCCGACCTGGACGACCGGCAGGGAACCCGAAATGTCGCGCGATTCGATGCGGTCGCCTTCCAGCGACCACGGCCGGTAGACTAGGTCGGGCAGCAACGCCACGCCCGCACCTGTGGCGACGAGGCTGCGAACGGCTTCGACCGAGCGGGTGCGAAAGGCGACATGCGGCCTGGCGCCGATCGCCGCCAGAAGCTTGCCGGTGTTCTCCTCGATCTCGTCGACGGTCAGCATGATCAGCGGCTCGCCGGCAATGTCGCCTATGCCGATAATGTCGGCGCTGGCCAGCTTGTGGCCGAGCGGGACCCACAGCCGGTAGGCCGAGACCTCGAGGATTTCCGACTGCAGAGCGGTGCGGTCGCGCAAATTGGAGGTGACCATGACGGCAATGTCGAGCTTGCCGCCGATCAGCAGATGTTCGAGATAGTCGCCATTGTCCTCGATGGCCGAGACATCGACGCCGGGATAGGCGCGGCGGTAGCGCGCCAGCAGATCGGACAGCACATAGCCCGCGACCAGCGAGGTGACGCCGAGCTGCAGCCGCCCGCCGGCCACCACCTGGTCGTCGGAAAAAGCGCGGCGCGCGTCGGAGACGTCGGCCAGGATCTTGGTCGCATGGCGCAGGAACTGGTGGCCTTTGTGGGTAATGTTGAGGCCACGCGGATGGCGCTCGAACAATTCGACGCCGAGATCGCTCTCCAGCTCCTTGATCGCCTCGGTGACCGAGGATTGCGAGATGGAGAGGTTTTGTGCGGCGCCCGACACCGTGCCTTGCTCGGCGACGGCAATGAAGAACTGCAGCTGGCGGATGGTGAAAGCCATGGCCGGACTAAACACCGGCGCGCCGGGGAAGGAAAGCCGAAGGCGGAGCTTATACCCATACGGCTTGAGGCGCCTCCTGGTCAGCCGAACCCGAGGCGCCGCCGGCAGGCAGGACCGTAGCGAAGCGCGAGCATGAACGCCGTCTCCAGCGCCAGGACGATGACGATGATGCGAAAGCCGATGGCATAGGAATCCCGGCCGCTGCCGCGCATAAGGTAGCCGGTGACGAGGAAGCCGGTGTTCCATAGCGTGGCGCCGAGCAGCGTCGCCGCCGCGAAGGGCAAGAGTGGAAGACGGAGCGCGCCGGCCGCGATCGGCAGATAGTTGCGAACCGTCGGGATGAACTGCGCCAGCAAGGAGACCCGGACATGATGGCGGCGGTAGGCCTGACCAAGCTTGCTGTAGGTCGCATAGCGCAAGCAGACATATTTGCCGAAACGCTCGACCAGCCTGTCGGCACGATCCAATCCAATCCTACGGCCCACACTATACCAGACAAGGCAGCCTGTGATGGCGGACAGCGTCGTCACCAGAAGCAGGATCGCCAGCGCCAGGAGATCGGAGGCTGCCGTCATGCCGAGGAACAGCAGCAGCACATGCGAGGGCGGCAGCGGCAGGATCTTTTCAGTGAAGGCGAGACAGCCGACACCAAGCAGGCCGAAGCCCAGGATCGCCGACAGTGGATCAGTCATGCGAAGCGCCAGTCATAGGTTTTGAGGTTCTTGATCCTGGACACCTTATACACCGTCATACACCGTCGCCGGCGGAAAGTTGCGGAATGTCCGGCCAAGCCGGGTCCGCTTCCAGGTCGGAGCGCGCAAGCGTCCAGGAAAGACAAGGCATCGTTTGCAGCATGGTGGCCTCATTGCTGATGCGGGCGATTCGCCCGGCCCGCATTTCGACGAGGCGCTGTTTGCGGCTGCCAAGTTGCATGGACATTGCGAAGAGCGGGATGATTGAAAAACAATTTTTCACCAGAACGACATCTTATGCGGCCGGCGACGCGGCGCGCATGATGCACAACATCGCCTTCGTGGTATCGGGTGGCGGCATGGGCCGGGATCGCGGCGCGCCAGTCGCTGGTGTTTGGCTAGGCCGCAGCGATGCTGAGGCGCGCTCCAGCCTCGGCAAGTGCCGAGGCAATGTCGCGCGGCGGCGGCTGGTCGGTGGCGAGTTCGGAAAAACCGTCGAAGCCGCAGACCTGGACCAGACCCTGGCGACCGAACTTGGTGTGGTCGGTGATGACCAGCGAGCGCTGGCCGCGCGACAGCACCATGCGGGCGAACTCCGCCTCTTCCAGATCGTAGTCGGCAAGGCCTGCGGCGGCATCGACGGCGCCGATCGAAATCACCGCATGGCTGACCGAGAAGCGGCTGACGAAATCGATCGCCGAGGCGCCGAAGGCGGCCCCGGAATCGCTGCGCAATTCGCCCCCGGCCATATAGACCTTGTTGCCGTTGACGGTGGCCAGCGTGCGGGCGATATCGGACGAGTTGGTGACGACCGTCAGCCGCCGGTGGCCGAGCAGTTCGCGGGCCAGGAACGAGGTCGTGGTGCCGGTGTCCAGCATGACCGATTCACCGTCGCGAATGGTGGCAGCGACCATGCGGGCGATCAGCCGCTTGGCCTCGGCATTGTCGCGCATGCGCCGCTCGAAGGGCGCTTCGCCGGCCATCGACGGCAGGCCGATGGCGCCATGCATCTTGAGCACCGAGCCATTGCCGGTCAGTGGCTTGACATCCCGGCGCACCGTTTCAAGCGAAACCCCCAGCCGGTCGGCGAGGCTGGCAATGGTGACGGTGCCCTCTTCCTTGAGGAGGCGGAGGATTTCGCCATGCCGTTTCGAATGGATCATCTGGCTTCCTCAATTTGCGGCCTGCCCGGTTTTAGGGCAATGCCGCCGTTTTTAAAGGAATTGCTCGTGGTTTCGGGCAAAACACCCAAAAAAAGTCACAACATTTCATTGACAGTTAGGTAGCACTGGCGTGACATTGACCGCGTGACAGCTTCGGAACTGCCACGGGAGGGTGATGGCAGAGCCGCAATTCACGGACCGGACCGTCTGGCCAGACCGTCTGGGTTTGAACTGGCACAAAAGTTTCTCAAATCCGCGGGGGCGGAGACCGGGTATCAAAACCTGGCCAGAGGGGCTCGTCGGTGCGGCGCGGGATAGGAGTTCCTGCGTCCCGCACCGACGAGATTTTTTGCGTTTCCCAACGCTCGTTGCGCGGCGCATGGCGCCCAGGAAAGCTCCGCAAAAGTCAGGGATGGCCCCGTGACTGCTGAAGACCGCATCCGGGCCTTGCCTTGCTGGAATGGCAGCATCGACATTGCGCCGCTGCCGGGCGGCCTCAGCAACGCCAACTATCTGGTCAAGGACGCGGCCGGTCGGCATGTCGTCCGCTTCGGCCAGGACTATCCATTTCACCACGTCTTTCGCGACCGCGAGGTGATGACGGCCCGCGCGGCGCACGCCGCAGGCTTCGCGCCGGCGGTCCACCATTCCGAACCCGGCATCATGGTCACGGAATTTCTCGGCGCGAAAACCTATGTTGCCGAGGACGTGCGCGCCAATATCGGCCGCGTCGCGGCCTTTATGCGCGGGTTCCATCGCGAGATGCCCAATCACATCTCCGGCGCCGGCTTCATGTTCTGGGTCTTCCATGTCATCCGCGACTATGCGCGAACGCTGAGCGAAGGCGGCAGCCGCAAGCGCGACGAGCTGCCCAGGCTGCTGGCTCTGGCCGACGAGTTGGAGCGGGCCCAGAAACTGCTGCCGATCGTCTTCGGCCACAATGATCTTTTGCCGGCAAATATTCTCGACGATGGCGACAGGTTGTGGCTCATCGATTTCGAATATGCCGGTTTCAACACCGCGATGTTCGATCTTGCCGGCGTTGCCTCCAACGCCGAGATGAGCGACGCGGAGTCCTTCACTTTCCTCACGGCGTATTTCATGCGCGAGCCGGATGAGGCGATCCGCCGCTCGCACGCGGCCATGCAATGCGCCTCGCTGCTGCGCGAGGCGATGTGGAGCATGGTTTCCGAACTTTACCTAGACGCGCCCGGCATCGACTACGTCGCCTACACCGCAGAGAACCTGACGCGGCTTGACGCGGCGCTGGACAATTACCGCACGAAATACGGGACACAGTCATGAGCTTGCCCACACATGCCGGCATCGTCGTCATCGGCGGCGGCATTATCGGCTGTTCGACGGCCTACCACCTGGCGCGCGACCACAAGGCCGATGTCGTGCTGCTGGAACAGGGCAAGCTGACCTCGGGTTCGACCTGGCACGCGGCCGGGCTGGTCGGCCAGCTGCGCTCGTCCGCCTCGATCACCCGCGTGCTCAAATATTCGGTCGAGCTCTACAAGGGGCTGGAAGCCGAAACCGGGCTCGCTACCGGCTGGAAGATGACCGGGTGCCTCAGGCTTGCGACCAATGCCGACCGCTGGACCGAATATAAACGGCTGGCGACGACGGCCAGGAGCTTCGGCATGGACATGCAGTTGCTGTCGCCGGGGGAGGTCAAAAAGATGTGGCCGCTGCTGGAGACCGGCGACCTCGTCGGCGCCTCCTGGCTGCCGACCGATGGGCAGGCCAGCCCCTCCGACATCACGCAGTCGCTGGCCAAGGGCGCGCGCATGCATGGCGCCAAGCTGTTCGAGGACGTCCGCGTTACCGGCTTTGACATGACGGACGGGCACATCACCGCGGTGAAGACCAACAAGGGCGACATTGCTTGCGACAAGGTGGTGAACTGCGCCGGGCAATGGTCACGCCAGGTCGGCGCGATGGCCGGCATTTGCGTGCCGCTGCAACCGGTCAAGCACCAGTACATCATCACCGAGAAGATCGACGGGCTGGCGACCGACGCGCCGACAATCCGCGATCCCGACCGCCGCACCTATTTCAAGGAAGAGGTCGGCGGGCTGGTGATGGGCGGCTATGAGCCGAACCCGCAGGCCTGGACGACCGGCCTGCCGGGCGGCGATGTCCCCGTTGACTGGGAGTTCCGGCTGTTCGACGACGACTACGATCATTTCGAGCAGCATATGAGCCAGGCGATCGCGCGCGTGCCGGCGCTGGAGACGGTCGGCGTCAAGCAGATGATCAACGGGCCGGAGAGTTTTACGCCGGACGGCAATTTCATCCTCGGTGTCGCGCCCGAATGCGCCAACATGTTCGTCGGCGCCGGCTTCAACGCCTTCGGCATCGCTTCCGGCGGCGGCGCCGGCTGGGTGCTGGCGCAATGGGTTGTCGATGGTGAAGCGCCGCTCGACCTTTGGGTGGTCGACATCAGGCGCTTTTCCGGCCTGCATCGCGATCGGCAATGGGTCAGCGATCGCACGCTGGAAGCCTATGGCAAGCATTACACGATCGGCTTTCCACATGAGGAGTATTTGTCGGGCCGGCCGCGCATCGTCTCGCCGCTCTATGACCGGCTGAAAGAGCACCGCGCGGTGTTCGGCTCCAAGCTCGGCTGGGAACGGCCGAACTGGTTCGCACCGCAGGGCACCAAGCCCGAAGACGTCTATTCGATGGGCCGGCAGAACTGGTTCTCAGCCGTCGGCGACGAGCACCGGCATGTGCGCGAAAAGGTCGGCATCTTCGACCAGTCGTCCTTCGCCAAATACGAAATGACGGGTTCGGATGCGGCTAAGGCGCTGGACTGGATCTGCGCCAACGATGTCGCCAAGCCGGTGGGACGGCTGACCTACACGCAGCTTCTCAACACGCGCGGCGGCATCGAGGCCGATTTGACGGTGGCCAGGCTCGCCGAAGACAAATTCTACATCGTCACCGGCACCGGCTTCCGCACGCATGATCTCTCCTGGATCGGCGACCATGTCGGCAAGGGCCTCGACGTGACGTTGAAAGATGTCACCGAGGATTTCGGCACGCTGTCGCTGATGGGACCGCGCGCCCGCGATGTGCTTTCGGCCGTCACCGACGCGGATGTCTCAAATGCCGCCTTCCCATTCGGCCATGTCAGCGAGATCGCTATTGCCGGTCACACGGTGCGGGCGCTGCGCGTCACCTATGTCGGCGAGCTCGGCTGGGAATTGCATGTGCCAATCGCCGCCACCGGCGAAATCTTCGACACGCTGATGGCGGCAGGCAAGCCGCACGGCATCCGGCCGATCGGCTATCGGGCGCTGGAATCACTTCGGCTGGAGAAAGGCTACCGCGCCTGGGGCTCCGACATCACCCCCAACGACACGCCTCAGGAGGCCGGCCTCGGCTGGGCGGTGAAGCTGAGGAAGAACACCGATTTCGTCGGCCGGCGGGCGCTCGAAAAGATCAGCGGCGCCGACCTGAAGAAACGCTTTGCCGGCTTCACGGTCGACGATCCCGATATCGTGCTGGTCGGGCGCGAGACGATTTTGCGCAATGGCGAACCGGTCGGCTATCTCACCAGCGGCGGTTATGGCTACACGCTGGCTAAGAACATCGGCTATGGCTATGTCCGCAACGCCGATGGCGTCAGCGACGATTTTCTCAGCTCAGGCGACTATGAGCTGGTGGTGGCGATGGAACGGACGCCGGCCAAGATCCATCTCGAGCCGATGTACGATCCGGCGATGAGCAAGATCAAAGCGTAGACGAAACCTGGATTAGCTCACACGAAGCACGAGGCCGCGGCTGGGCACGGTATCCGACTCGCCCGGCATCGAGACATAGGGCGCCGTCTCCTCGGCGCGGACAACCCTGCCCTCAGCCTCGAGCGCAGCGATGCGTTCGGCGAAGCCGGCGTTCCACAGCGTGTTCTTGACCGTCAGCACGATGATGCCGTCCGGCCGGCAGATGCGGATCAGTTCGTCCAGTCCCTCGGCGCCGACATGCCCGGAGGTGAAAACGCCGGCCGAGACGATGCCGGCATAGGCATTGTCGGCAAAGGGGAGCGGCCCGCCGAGCGCCAGGCAATGCAGTGCCGAATAGACGCCCTTTGCCGCCGCCTTGGCCAGCATGCCTTGCGAAATATCGAGCGCTTCGACCTGGGGATAGCCGGTAATGGCCAGCCACTCGCTGATCAGCCCGGTGCCGGCCCCGGCGTCGAGAAGCGGGGCCGCGCCGCGCGGCAGATGCCGTGCGAGCAGGGCCAGGCAGATCGTCGGATGGCGGTAGCCGGCGGCCGACATATCGGCATCGTAGGTTTCCGACCAATTGTCATAGATCGCGGCGACGTCCTCGGGCCGTTGCGCTGAATAGGCGGCGCCAAGCCCGCCATGATCCTTGTTGCCCGCCATGGCTGTTTCTCCGCCAGCTCGCTGCTCACCCTCGATCGGGATGATAGCCAAACGGCGAAAACTGTGGAACCGTTGTCGCAAGAAATAACACGCCAGGGGCAACAGGCATGGGGACCGACGAGGCACGCGCAACACTTGCAGCGATTCCGGCATTAGCGGGCTATGACGGACCGCTTGAGCGGCTGGGCGGGATGACCAATCTCGTCTTTCGGGCCGGCGATATCTGCCTGCGTATCCCCGGCAAAGGCACGGAGGAGTATATCAACCGCGCCAATGAAGCGGTGGCGGCGCGTGAGGCGGCCAAGGCCGGCGTCAGTCCCGAGGTGCTGCATGTCGACCCTGCGACAGGCGTGATGGCGAGCCGCTTCGTTGCCGGCGCCGAGACAATGTCGCCGGAGAAGTTCAAGCTGCGCGACGGCAGCCCGGCCCGCGCCGGCGAGGCCTTCCGCAAGCTGCACTCGTCAGGCGCGGTGTTCCCGTTCCGCTTCGAGCTGTTTGCGATGATCGACGACTATCTCAAGGTCTTGTCGACCAAGGACGTCGCCTTGCCGCCGGGCTACCACGACGTGGTGCGCGAATCCGCCACCGTGCGTGCGTCCCTTGCCGCGCATAGACTGCCGCTTGCCGCCTGCCATTGCGATCCGCTGTGCGAGAATTTGCTCGATACGGGCGAGCGGATGTGGATCGTCGACTGGGAATATTCGGGGATGAATGACCCGCTCTGGGATCTCGGCGACCTCTCGGTCGAAGGCCGGTTCGACACCGCGCAGGAGGAAGTGATGATGCGCGCCTATTTCGGCGGCGAGGCAAAACCGGCCGAGCGCGGCCGCGTCGTCACCTACAAGGCGATGTGCGACCTGTTGTGGACGCTCTGGGGCCTTATCCAGCTTGCCAACAACAACCCGGTCGAGGATTTCCGCGCCTATGCCGACGGTCGCTTCGCCCGTTGCAAGGCGCTGATGGAAACGCCTGAGTTTTCACGGCATCTGGCGGCGGTGCGCCAAGGTTAGGTCAATTCACGCCTTTCGGCACGTTCTCCGGCGGCACGCCTGTTTCGACCACCTTCTGGCGGTGGAAGATGAACAGGCCGGCGAGCACGACGATGGCCGAGCCGATCAGGATGCGCGGTCCCGGCACGTCGCCGAAGAAGGCCAGGCCGAAGATCACCGCCCATAGAAGCAGGCTGTAGTGCAGCGGCGCCAGCGTCGAGGCAGGGGCCAGTTTCAGCGCCCTGGTAATCATCAGATGCGCGCTGCAGGAGACGATGCCGAGCAGGAGCATGGCGCCGAAATCAAGTGCCGAGGGCGTCTGCCAGGCGCCTATGGTCATCACGCCGCCGACCAGCAGCGTGCCGATAGTCTGCCAGGTGACCAGCGTTGTGTCGCTGGTGCCGCGCAGGCGGCGGCTGAGGATGATGGCGAAGGCGAAGGCAATGCTGCCGACCAGTGCGAACAGCGAGGACTGCGAGAACGCCGCCGAAGACGGCTTCAAGATGATCAGCACGCCGCAGAAGCCGACCAGGATGGCGGCCCAGCGGCGCCAGCCGGCCTTTTCGCCGAGCAGGAAATGCGACAGCGCCGCCACATAGATCGGCCCGGCCATGTAGAAGCTCATCACGTCGGCAAGCGGAAGATAGACGACGGCGGCATAGAACAGCGCCGTGTCCGCCGTGGTCGCCAGCACGCGCAGAATCTGGAGGACCGGCCGCTCCATCCGGAACAGTCTGCCGGCGCCCTGGTTGGCGATCATCGGGCCGAGCACGATGAAGGCGCCGATCGATCGGATCAGCACCACCTGACCGACCGAGAAGCTGGCGACCAGCCATTTGCCCATCGCGTCGTTCAGCGCGAACATGAAGTCGCCGGCCAGCATCAACAGGATGCCGGCCAGGAGCGCGTTCCTGATGGTGAAGGTGCGGACGAGCGACTGGGCCATGCGGCTCCCTAGCTGCAAGCGGCCGCTTTGACGAGGCAAATCGGTAAGACCAGCGGCGGAAATCGGCTGTTTCTACGCAGTTTTGTGCCGCCGGTTCACCTGTCCGGGACGGCCGGCGACCGACAGCCGTGTCTCCTGTTTCGTGCGCTCGGCCACCACCTTGCCCCTGGCGACGACGCACAGCCGTTCGGCACGCAGCCTCAAGGCCTCGATCGGGTTGCCTGCATCGAGGATGACGAAGCTGGCGCGCTTGCCCACGGCAAGGCCGAGATGATCGAGGCCCATGATGGCGGCGTTGACATTGGTGACCATGTCGAAGCAGCGTGCCATGTCGGCAGGGCTCGACATCTGAGCGACGTGAAGCCCCATGAAGGCGACGTCGAGCATGTCGGCGGTGCCCAGCGAATACCAGGGGTCGAGAACGCAATCCTGGCCCCAACCGACGCGGATGCCGAGCGCCAGCATCTCCTTCACCCGGGTCATTCCGCGGCGTTTGGGAAACGTGTCGTGGCGGCCCTGCAGCATGATGTTGATCAGCGGATTGGGGATCGCCGACACACCGGCCTCGGCAATCAGCGGCAGCAGCTTGGAGACGTAGTAATTGTCCATCGAGTGCATTGAAGTCAGATGCGAGCCGGCTACCTTGCCCTGCAGGCCAAGGCGCTGCGTCTCATAGGCAAGCTGCTCGATGTGGCGCGACAGCGGATCGTCGGTCTCGTCGCAATGCAGGTCGACCATCAGCCCGCGCTTCGCCGCGATTTCGCACAATTCGGTCACCGAGCGCGTGCCGTCGGCCATGGTGCGTTCGAAATGCGGGATGCCGCCGACGATGTCGACGCCCATGTCGAGCGCGCGCAGCGTGTTCTGGCGCGCCGTCGGCGAACGGTAGAAGCCATCCTGCGGGAAAGCGACCAGTTGCAGATCGATATAGGGCGCGACAATCTTCTTGACGTCGAGCAGCGCCTCGACCGCCAGCAGCCGGTCGTCGCAGACATCGACATGGGTACGGATGGCGAGCAGGCCCATCGAGACCGCCCAGTCGCAATAGGCGAGCGCCCGCTCGCGCACCGCGTCATGCGTCAGGAGCGGCTTCAGCTCGCCCCATAGCGAAATGCCCTCCAGCAGCGTACCCGAAGCGTTGATGCGTGGAATGCCGTAGGACAGCGTTGCATCCATATGGAAATGCGGATCGACGAAGGGCGGCGAGATCAGATTGCCACGGGCGTCGATCGACGTGCCGGCGCTGACATGCAGTTCGGGCTCGATGGCGACGATCGTCTCGCCGATGATGCCGAGGTCGGCGACGGTGCCGTCGGGCAGCGTTCCGCCGCGCACAACAAGGTCGAAATCCATCTGTCGTCATCTCCCCGCAGATCAATCGCCGCAATCGTGGCGCAAAAGACACCGTGCCGCAGCCGATTGTCTCCGCGACAGCGAAAGGTTCCATCCGGCCACAACTCGCTCTATAAGCCGCCTTTCGCCCTGGTGGCGAATCCGAAATTCGTCAGTCAGGCATGGGATCGGCCATTTGTTTCGCTTCTTCCGTTCGACGGAAAACCAGCGCCTTATCGCAAGGCTTTTGCGGGAATCCTTTCACGCGCATAGATTTGGCTACGCTGCGGCCATTCTGTCGATGCTGGTGGTGGCGGCAACGACAGCAGCCAGCGCCTATATGCTGCGCGAAATCACCAATGAATTCGTGGTTTACAAGCGGATTGGGCAGGTCAATCTGATCGCGGCGGCGACCGGAGCGATTTTCATTCTCAAGGGCTTCGCAAACTTCATCCAGGCCTACTTCATGAGCAGGGTCGGCAATGCCATCATCGCCGACCGGCAGCGCAAGATCTATGACAGCATTCTTGCGCAAGGCATCGAATTCTATCATTCGACCTCTTCGTCCGAACTGATTTCGCGCATGACGAACAATGCCCAGGCCGCGCGCAGCGTGCTCGACCAAATCGTCACGTCCTATGTTCGCGACCTGGTGACGCTGGCTGCGCTGGTGGGTGTGATGGTCTGGCAGCAGCCGGCGCTGTCCCTGATCTGTCTGGTGATCGGGCCGATCGCCATTTACGGCGTCAATCGTATCCTGAAGCGCGTCCGAAAAATTGCCTCGCAAGAATTCCGTTCGCTCGGCCAGATCGTGCAGGTGATGCAGGAAACTGCGATCGGCGTGCGCGTCGTCAAATCCTTCGGTCTCGAAGGCGCCATGCGCAAGCGCATGTACAAGGCCGTGTCGGACGTGGAGAGCCGCGCCAACAACATCGCCACGCTGGAGGCCGCCACCAGCCCGGTTATGGAAACGCTTGCGGGGCTGGCCATCGCTGGCGCCGTTTTTGTCAGCGGCTTCCTGGTTCTGGGCGGCGGCGGTCAGATGCCGGGCAACATCATGGCCTTCATCGCGGCGCTGCTGTTGGCCTATGAGCCGGCCAAGCGCCTGGCCCGCGTACGCATCTCGCTTGAAACCGGCATTGTCGGCGTGCGCATGATGTTCCAGCTCGCCGACCGGCCGCTGACGCTGGCCGAAAAGCCGGATGCAAAGCCGCTGCGGGCCGGGCCGGGCGAGATCCATTTCGACAATGTCAGCTTCGCCTACCCCGAAAGCGCGCCGGTGTTCGAGGGACTGGACCTGACGCTTGCCGCAGGCAAAATGACGGCGCTCGTCGGACCCTCGGGCAGTGGCAAGTCGACCATCCTCAACCTGATCATGCGCATGTACGACCCGCAGAGCGGCAGGGTGATGTTCGACGGGCAGGACATTTCTTGTGCCACGCTCACCTCGGTCAGGGAAAAGATCGCCTATGTCAGCCAGGACACGTTCCTGTTTGCCGGCACGATCATGCACAACATCAGGCTCGGGCGCGAGGGCGCCACGGACGAGGAAGTAATGGCCGCCGCAAGGGCCGCCAATGCACATGACTTCATCAGCGCCCAGGCGAAAGGCTACGACACGGATGTCGGCGAGAATGGCGCGCTGCTGTCAGGCGGCCAGCGCCAGCGCATCTCGATCGCACGCGCCATGCTGCGCAATGCCGAAATCCTGCTTCTGGACGAGGCGACCAGCGCACTCGACGCCGAATCCGAGGCGCTGTTCCGCGACGCGCTGCAGCAGCTGACGGTCGGGCGCACCACCATCGTCATTGCCCACCGCCTGTCGACCGTGCACCAGGCCGACACGATCGTGGTGCTGGAGGCCGGCAAGGTGGTGGAAAGCGGCGCGCATCGCACGCTGCTCAACCAGGGCGGGCTGTATCAGAAGCTTTACGAATATCAGCTGATGCCGTGAGCTTTACCCTCCCCCTTGTGGGGAGGGTCGCTGCGCAGCAGCGGGGTGGGGGTCGGCGCCGCACCCCCTCACTGCGGCACGTGCCGCACCGCGCCCTTGTCTGCGCTGGTGGCGAAGGCTGCGTAAGCGCGCAGCGCGGTCGTCACCTTGCGCTTGCGCTTTTCCTCGGGCTTCCAGGCCATGGCGCCCTTTGCCTCCATGGCCGCGCGGCGCGCATCTAGCTCGGCGTCACTGACCGCCAGACGTATGGTGCGGTTGGGGATGTCGATCCCGATCGTGTCGCCCTCTTGCACCAGCCCGATCAATCCGCCTTCGGCCGCCTCCGGTGAGGCATGGCCGATCGACAGGCCTGATGTGCCGCCCGAGAAGCGGCCGTCGGTGACCAGCGCGCAGGCTTTGCCGAGGCCTTTCGACTTCAGATAGCTGGTGGGGTAGAGCATTTCCTGCATGCCGGGGCCGCCACGCGGCCCTTCATAGCGGATGACGACGACATCGCCGGCCTTGATCTCGTTGGACAGGATCGCTTTGACGGAAGCGTCCTGGCTTTCGAACACGCGGGCCGGGCCGGTGAACTTCAGGATCGACTCGTCAACGCCGGCCGTCTTCACGATGCAGCCGTCGAGCGCCAGATTGCCTTTCAGCACGGCAAGGCCGCCGTCTTTCGAGAACGGCGTCTCGGCTGAGCGGATGACGCCCTTCTCGCGGTCGAGGTCGAGCTCGTCCCAGCGGCGGTCCTGGCTGAAGGCGACCTGTGTCGGCACGCCACCCGGAGCGGCGAGGAAGAAATCGCGGACGCTTTGGCTGGAGGTGCGGGAAATGTCCCAATGGTCGAGCGCTTCGCCGAGGCTCGCCGTGTGCACCGTGGGCAGGTCGCGGTTGAGCAGCCCGGCATTGTCGAGCTGGCCGAGGATCGCCATGATGCCGCCGGCGCGGTGGACGTCTTCCATATGCACGTCGGACTTGGCCGGTGCGACCTTGCATAGCACCGGAACCCGCCGTGACAGCCGGTCGATGTCTTCCATGGTGAAATCGACTTCGCCCTCGTGGGCGGCGGCCAGGATATGCAGCACCGTATTGGTCGAGCCGCCCATGGCGATGTCGAGCGTCATGGCGTTCTCGAAGGCGCCCTTCGAGGCGATGCTGCGCGGCAGCGCCGTCTCATCATCCTGCTCGTAGTAGCGCTGGGCGAGATCGACGATAAGGTGGCCCGCCTCGACGAACAGCCGCTTGCGGTCGGCGTGGGTTGCCAGCGTCGAGCCGTTGCCCGGCAGCGAGAGCCCCAGTGCTTCAGTCAGGCAGTTCATCGAATTGGCGGTGAACATGCCCGAGCACGAGCCGCAGGTCGGGCAAGCCGAGCGCTCGATGACCTTGACGTCCTCGTCGGAGATCTTGTCGTCGGCGGCGGCAACCATGGCGTCGACCAGGTCGAGCGCTTGTGTCTTGCCGGCGAGCACCACCTTGCCGGCTTCCATCGGCCCCCCGGAGACGAAGACGCTTGGGATATTGAGGCGCAAGGAGGCCATCAGCATGCCGGGCGTGATCTTGTCGCAATTGGAGATGCAGACCATGGCATCGGCGCAATGCGCGTTGACCATGTATTCGACCGAGTCCGCGATCAGCTCGCGCGACGGCAGCGAATAGAGCATGCCGTCATGGCCCATGGCGATGCCGTCATCGACGGCGATGGTGTTGAATTCCTTGGCGACACCGCCGGCCTTCTCGATCTCGCGCGCCACCAGCTGGCCAAGGTCTTTCAGATGGACATGACCCGGCACGAACTGGGTGAAGGAATTGACCACCGCGATGATCGGCTTGCCGAAATCCGAATCCTTCATGCCGGTGGCGCGCCACAGGCCGCGTGCGCCGGCCATGTTGCGGCCGTGGGTGGTGGTGCGGGAGCGATAGGCAGGCATGAATTTTCCTTGGCTGGCTGGCTGCGCTCAACGCGGAGCGTGGCGGCGCTGGATTTGGATCGCAGGGTTTATAGACCGGCAAGTATGGTCTGGCCACATTTTTGCAATGCGCCAGAGTCTCGCTGAAATCAGGGTTTCGAAAAAGATTGCCGGCCAGTGTCGGATCGCTAGCCCGGCATCCGTCCTTGGGACGACGGCAAGGGAATGGCACCATTTCTATAAGTCAGCCGCTTCACCTGTAATCGCAACCAAACACCCGAGGAGCATGACATGCAAAAGATCACCACCTGCCTGTGGTTCGACGGCCAGGCCGAAGAGGCGATGAATTTCTACGTCTCCATCTTCAAGAACTCGAAGGTACTGAGCGTGCTGCGTTGGCCCGAAGGCCATACCGATGCCGGCAAGGCGCTGGTAACCACGTTCGAACTCGACGGCCTGCAGTTCCAGGCGCTCAACGGCGGACCGCAATTCAAGTTCAACGAGGCGATGTCACAGTCGATCGACTGCAAGACCCAGGAAGAGGTCGATTATTTCTGGGACAAGCTCATCGAAGGCGGCGGCGAACCGTCGCAATGCAGCTGGCTGAAGGACAAGTTCGGCGTCTCCTGGCAAGTCGTGCCGGAGCAACTGCCGCGCCTGCTTCTGGATCCGGACCGGGCCAAGGCCGGGCGGGTGATGTCGGCGATGATGCAGATGAGCAAGATCGATATTGCGAAGATCGAGGAAGCTGCGGAGGGGTGAGAAGGGGTCCGCGTAGCGGACGAAAAGCCAATTGCTTGGCTTTTCGAGCTTCGAACGCCCTGAGCCATGCGAAGGGCCGGCGCGCGTTGGAGCCAATTGACCCTTCAACGTCGGCGCTGCCCCTCATCCGCCCTTCGGGCACCCTCTCCGCGTAAACGGGCAGAAGGAAAAGGGGCGCCTTACGCCGCCTTGTCGCGGACCTGGTAGTCTTTGACGGTTGCGAAGCGGATCGCCTTCCAGCGTTCGGCTTCGTAGTTCAGCGAGAAGGCGTGCTGGGCCAGAAACACAGGGTCGTTGTCGAGGTCGCGGGCGATGTCGCCGCGATGCGCTTCGATGAAGCGAAGCGTCTCGCCCTTGTCGTCGGCCGAGATCCAGCGGCAGACCGAGAAGCGCGACATTTCGAATTCGACCGGCAGCGTGTATTCGAAATTCAGCCGCTCCTTCAAAACGTCGAGCTGCAACGCGCCGACGACACCGACGATGGCCGGCGAGCCGTCTTCCGGCGAAAACAGCTGCACGACGCCTTCCTCGGCCATCTGGTGCAGCGCTTCCTTGAGTTTTTTCGCCTTCATCGCGTCGCCGAGGCGCACACGGCGCAGGATTTCCGGCGCGAAGTTGGGTACGCCGCGGAACAGTATCTCCTCGCCTTCGGTCAGCGTATCGCCGATACGCAGCGTGCCGTGGTTGGGAATGCCGACGACATCGCCGGCAAACGCTTCGTCGGCGGTGACGCGGGTGCGGGCAAAGAAGAACTGCGGCGCCGACAGGCTCATCGGCTTGCCGGTGCGCACCAGCTTGGCCTTCATGCCGCGCTCGAGCTTGCCCGAACAGACGCGCACGAAGGCGATGCGGTCGCGATGGTTGGGGTCCATATTGGCCTGGATCTTGAACACGAAGGACGTCATCTTCTCCTCCGTCGCCTCGACCTTGCGGGTGTCTGCGTCCTGCGCACGCGGCGGCGGGCCGAAGGCGCCGAGCGCCTCGATCAGGTCGCGCACGCCGTAATTGCGCAACGCCGAGCCGAAATAGACCGGTGTCAGATGGCCTTCGCGGAAGGCGTCGATGTCGAGCGGGCGGCAAGCTTCGCGCGCGAGCTCCAGCTCCTCGATGAAGGCCTCGCGCTCGTTTTCCGGCAGCAGGCCGGCGACGCGGTTGGAGTCGGGGCCGTTGACCGGCGTGCGGTCTTTCTCGGCATCGCCCCTGCGCACAGCGTTGAGCGCCAGGTGGTAGGTGCCGGCAAAAGTCTTGCCGCGGCCGATCGGCCAGGTGATGGGGGCAGTGTCCAGCGCCAACTTCTGCTCGATCTCGTCGAGAATTTCGAACGGGTCGCGGCTTTCGCGGTCCATCTTGTTGATGAAGGTGATGATCGGGATGTCGCGCAGCCGGCAGACTTCGAACAGTTTCAGCGTGCGCGGTTCGATGCCCTTGGCGGCGTCGATGACCATGACGGCGCTATCGACCGCCGACAGCGTGCGGTAGGTGTCGTCGGCGAAATCCTCGTGACCTGGCGTGTCGAGCAGGTTGAAGACATTGTCCTCGTATTCGAAGGTCATCACCGAGGTGACGACCGAAATGCCGCGCTCGCGCTCGATCTTCATCCAGTCGGACCGCGTCTGGATGCGGTCCTTCTTGGCCTTGACCTCGCCCGCAAGCTGGATGGCGCCGCCGAACAGCAGCAGCTTTTCGGTGAGCGTCGTCTTGCCGGCGTCTGGGTGGGCGATGATCGCGAAAGTGCGGCGGCGCGATACCGCCTGTTCGATGTCTTCAGCCAATTTCTGGAATCCTGTCTGTGGCGCGGGCTTCTAGCAGCGCATTGCCAGCCTGTCGACAGTTTCGGGCCGGCAGGCCGACCACACTTGAGCTTGAATCGTTACGGTGGCATCAGAGGAGCCCATTCTGAGAGGTCCGGTATGAGCAGCGCTAAAGAAGTCATCGTCATCGGCGCCGGCATTGTCGGGGCGTCCATCGCCTGGCACCTGACCAAGGCCGGGGCGCGGGTGACTGTGATTTCCGATAGTGGTGCCGGCGGCGTCGCCACGCCAAACTCCTTTGCCTGGATCAACGCCAGCTGGGGCAATCCCGAAATCTATTTCCGGCTGCGCATCCGTGCGATGGCCGAATGGAAGCGGCTGGCAAACGAGCTGCCCGGCCTGCCGCTCGCCTGGTGCGGCGGGCTGTGCTGGGATCTGCCGGCCGACAGGCTCGAAGCCTACGCGGCTGAGCACGCTTCCTGGGGTTACGGCATCGAACGCGTCGACGCCGGGCGCGCAGCGCAAATCGAGCCCAATCTCGTCGAGCCGCCGGAATTCGCTGTCTATGTCGCGGAAGAAGGCGTGGCCGAACCGGTCGCAGCGGCCAAGGCGCTGCTGGCCGACGCAGAACGGCAAGGTGCGCGCGTTCTCTCCAGTTCTGTAACCGCACTTGTCCAGACCGATGGCAGGATTGCCGGTGTCGATACATCGCATGGGCTGATGCCAGCCGAAGAGGTGGTGATCGCAGCCGGTGTCGGGGCGCCCGATATTGCCGCTACCGTCGGCATCAAGCTGCCGATCGAGACGCCGCCCGGTCTGATCGTCCACTCGCAGCCCTACAAGAAGCTCCTCAACGGGCTGGTGCATGCCGAAAAGCTGCATATGCGCCAGACGGCGGAGGGCCGCATCATCGCCGGCTCGGATTTCGCGGGGAGCGATCCCGGTGAGAATCCCGACGCCACGGCGCGCGAGCTGTTTGCAGCAATGAAGGCGGCTTTGCGCGGCGCCGACGAACTGGAATTTGATTTCCACACGGTTGGCTACCGGCCGACGCCGATCGACGGCTTTCCGATCATCGGCCGCGCCGAGGGCACGGAAGGTCTCTATGTCGCCGTCATGCATTCCGGCATAACGCTGGCGCCGGCGGTCGGGCTGTTCGCCACGCGCGAAATTCTCGACGGCGAGCGTGATCCGCTGCTGAGGCCTTATGGGTTGGGTCGGTTTGCTCAGTAGCCCGGCGGACGCTTGAAGCCGCCGGTCAGCGCTTCGATCGCCTTGGCGATGCCGAGCAGCCGCGATTCCGACCAGCGCTTGCCGACCAGTTGCAGGCCGATAGGCAGGCCGTCGCGGTCTTGCCCGCAGGGCAGCGAGAGTGCCGGATGGCCGGAATAGTTGAAGACCGCGCCATAGGCCGGTAGCATCCAATAGCTTTGCTCCTTGCCGTCGACTTCGATCGGCGTGCCGGGCTCACAATGCGCGAAGGCCGTGGTCATGGCGACCGGGCACAGCAAGGCATCGCAGGTTTCGAAGAACCTGTCCCAGGCCAGGATCGAGCGGTCGCGGCGAGCGAGCGCCTCGAACCAATTGGTGATCGGCGTTGGCTGCTCCGGCGGTTCGGGCTGCGCTGCCTCCAGCATCATGCCGATCAGATCGCCGCCCTGCTCCAGATCGTCACGCAGATCGATCTCAGGCAAGTTCGCTTCTTCCACAATCACCCCTGCTGATTGCAACCGCTGGGCCAGGCTTTCGGCGGCGACAGCGATTTCGCCAGCCACCGGAAAGCCGGGGAAGGACGGCGCGGCGGCGATGCGCAATGTCTTGAGGTCGAGCCTGGGCATGGCCTCTACGGGCACCGGCGCGAGGTCGGTGTCTGCTCCGTCCGGGCCGGCGATGATTTTGTAGATCAGCGCAAGATCCTCCACGCAGCGCGCCAGCGGGCCGAGGCAGGACATCAGCCGCACGCTACGCGCCGCGCCGTTCGGATCGGGGAAGGCGCCGGCCAGGGACACGCGGTGCTCGGTCGGTTTCAACCCGTAGACGCCGCAAAAAGCCGACGGCAGGCGGATCGAATCCTGCATGTCGGTTCCGACATCGAACGGCGTCATCCCGGTCGCCACTGCTGCCGCGGCGCCACCGCTGGAGCCGCCTGAAGTGCGCGATAGGTTCCAAGGATTGCTGGTGCGACCTAACAGCGGATTGTCTGACTGCCAGTCGCCCAGCATGGTCGCGACATTGGTCTTTCCAATCAGGATGCCGCCTGCGGCTTTCAATCGGGCGACGACCGGACTGTCTGCCTTTGCCACATAGTCGGCGAATGGTGCGAAACCAACCGTGGTCTTCATGTCGGCCGTTTCGTGCGTATCCTTCAGGGTGAAGGGCACGCCATGCAGCGAGCCGAGCGCATCGCCATGCGCCAATGCCACGTCGGCGTTTTCAGCGCGCTCACGGGCGCCTTCGCGGTCGAGATTGACGATGGCGTTGACGGCCTCGTTGTGTCGGTCGATTTGGACCAGATGGGCGTCCAGAGCTTCGACGGCGGAGATCTTTCGCGCCGCGATTGCGGCGGCGAGATCGATGGTAGAGGAAAAGGCGAGGTCCATGATTGCTCCGGCTGCTGCCAAACGTATCGCGGTTTAAAACCAAGTTCAGCATTCGGAGATCATCGGCGCTTGATCAAAATTGCGCTTGCCGGTCGGTTGAGGTTGGCGCTCTACGGCGCCCCCCTCTGTCCTGCCGGACATCTCCCCCACTTTGGGGGGAGATTGGCAGCTTTGGCTTCGGCGCCCCTTTTCCTGCGTTGAAAATTGGCGAAGGCCGCCGTGACCTCCAATCTCCCCCCTCGTGGGGGAGATGTCCGGCAGGACAGAGGGGGGCGCGAAGGAATGCGGCTTAGACTAGGGCCTAGACGACCAGTGCCAGCCTTGCCACAGCCGGCACGAACGGCCGAATGCTCATCCCATCGCCAGTGATCGTGACAAAACTCGCCGGCGGGATCGCCTGCCAGTCGCCGCCTTCGCGGTCGAAGGGTTCGGACACGATGCAACGACCGCCGTTGCGGAGCGACGTGTACAGCGTCGGTGCGTGGGCATCGCTTGCGTAGCGCACGGCATAGAGCGCGCGCCCATCCGAAAAGGCCGCAGTCAGTTTCAAGGCTGGCTCCAGACCGGCGCGGCGCGATGCCTCGATGACGCGGGCGGTGGCGCGCGATACTGCCCCTTGCGGGTCGCCAGCAAGACCCTCGTCGATCATCAGCAGGAAAAGCAGCTCGGAATCGGTGGTGCCTTCACGCTGGTCGAAGACGGCGTCGCAGAGCGAGTTCTCCAGCGCGCGGCGGATCTTTTCGAAGCCGCCGATCTGGCCATTGTGCATGAACGACCAGCTGCCGGAGATGAAGGGATGGCAGTTAATGCGGCTGGTGGCGCCGCCGGTCGACGCCCTGACATGGGCGAGGAACAGGCCGGATTTGATCTGCCGGCACAGGCTTTTCAGATTGGGATCCGACCAGGCCGGCAGGATGTCGCGGTAGAGGCCGGGCTCGGGCCGGTCGCCATACCAGGCAAGGCCGAAACCGTCTCCATTGGTCGGCGACTTGGCTTCCTGGGCGCAATGGCTCTGGGCAATCAGCGAGTGGCAAGGCGCTGTGACGACGTCTTCGAGGAAGACCGCTTCACCCAGATAGGCCGCCCATCGGCACATCGCTTCTAACCAATCCTAGGCGCGATCCAAGAGAGCCTGGGGCTCCTTGACCGCGTGCGAGCCTCTGTTGTGCGTCCGTTCATAAAGTTCGCGAACGATTCGGCTTGCCGTAGTTTCGAAGAGAAACGGCAAGAAAGCGTGAACGAGTGCCGCACCAGCGGCCATCAGGAGGCGCGAGCAGAACCAGGCGGCAAAGGCCATATGGCTGAAATAGGTCTCGCCCACCTTGGCCGGGTGAGAGGTGAACAGCTTCGAAAACAGCGTCGTCATGGTGATCCCTCCTGCCGGGATAAGCCCCGATGTGGGTATCCTGCCACGGGGTAAAGGTTCATCGGTCTCAATTTGTCCTTGTCTAACGCCGTGGTTCGGGACATTCATCCCAACATGGCGCTTGAATTTGATGAAATCGACCGAAGATTGCTGGCCGAGCTGCAACGCGACGGCACACTGTCGGTCGATCAGCTCTCCGAAAAAGTGTCGCTGTCGCGCAACGCCTGCTGGCGCCGGGTCAAGCGGCTGGAAGAGGACGGCGTCATCACCGGGCGGGTGGCGCTGGTCGATGCCGACAAGCTCGGGCTCGGGCTTTCGGTGTTCATCCTGATCCGCACGTCCAATCATGACCCGGACTGGCTGCAGAAGTTTCGGGCGGCGGTGACCGGTTTTCCCGAGATCACCGGAGTCTATCGCATGTCCGGCGATCTCGACTACGTGCTGCGCGCCCGCGTCGCTGACATGAAGGCCTATGACCGCCTCTATCAGCGGCTGATCGCCAAGGTGGCGCTGTCGGACGTTTCGGCCTCCTTCGTCATGGAGGAGATCAAGGAGACGACCGTCGTTCCGGTGGAATTGCGCTAGGTCACACTGACGCCTGAAAGAAAGCCGTTGATAGGCCTGCGGACGAGTTGACCGAATCGCCGTTCGCGCCGATAGGATCGATTTTATGCGCGCAGCCTTCCAAAATTCCTCCGTCATTGGTCCCACTGTCGGCTTCGTCAGGTTGCCGCATGGAGATGGACTTCCCCTTCCCGCCTATGAAAGCACCGGCGCCGCCGGCATGGATCTGCGCGCCGCGGTGCCGGAAGACCGGCCGCTGCTGATCCTGCCTGGCAAGCGCGCCTTGGTGCCGACCGGTCTGATCCTGGAAATTCCCGAAGGAATGGAAGGCCAGGTGCGGCCGCGCTCCGGCCTTGCCTTCAAGCATGGGCTGACCGTCCTCAATTCACCGGGCACGGTCGACAGCGACTACCGCGGCGAGGTCAAGGTGCTGCTGATCAACCTTGGCGACGAGGATTTCGCGGTGACGCGCGGCATGCGCATTGCCCAGATCGTCTTTGCCACGGTGACGCAGGTGACGGTTGAGGAGCGCTCGCTGGCCGGCGCCACGACGCGCGGCGCGGGCGGGTTCGGATCGACCGGCACCGCCTGAAATGAGCATACCGAAACTGGTCATCTTCGACTGCGACGGCATCCTGGTCGACACCGAGAACCTTGCCAACCGGCGGCTTGCCGAGTGGTTTTTTGCCGCCGGTTATCCCACCACATTCGAATATTGCCGCAAACATTTTTCCGGCCGCAGCATGGCTTCGGTGCAGAAGGAAATCGAAGAGACGACCACGGTGCGGCTCGGCGCCGATTTCGTCGATCGCTGGAATGCCGGCCTGCCCGATCTGTTTGCGCATGGCGTCGAGGCGATCCCCTATGTGCGCGACTTCATCGAGGCGGTTCGCGCGGCCGGCATTCCCTATTGCGTCGCCACTTCCGCGCGTATCTCGAAGATGCACATCACGCTCGGCCAGACCGGGCTGCTGCCTTTGTTCGAGCACGCCATGTTCTCTTCGACCATGGTCGGCCGCGGCAAGCCGTTCCCGGACCTGTTCCTGCATGCGGCAAAGACCATGGGTTTTGCGCCGGCCGACTGCATCGTCATCGAGGACAGCGTTGCCGGCACGCAGGCCGGCATTGCCGCGGGCATGCGTGTCTATTCCTATCATGGCGATCCCTATTCCGACCGCGATGGCCTGGCCGGCGCTGGCGGCGTCCTGTTCGACGACATGCGCGAACTTGCCGGGCTGGTGCCGATCCACTGAAGCTGTGTTAGGTTCCGCGCGGCCAGCTTGAGGCACCCATGCCAACGAACCTGCTTCGCTCGATCCTAGCGCTTGTGCTGCTGCCGTGGCTTTGGACCGCAGCCGGCGCGCAAGCCGTCAGCTTCCCGGAATTCGGCAGCGCCATCCCCGGCCACATGGATGTGACCTATCTGGACCTCGCAAGGATGGTCATTCCCGGCCTCGCAGGTGACAGCAACGGTTTCTACCGGGGTGGATTGCCGATCGAGATGCGCCACATCGAGGGACCGGATGACGGCGGTTCGCCGCCTGAGACATCGGGTCTCTCCAACGCCGGCGTGCTCGCCATCAAGGCCGGGGGTAAGGACCGGCTGGCGATGCTCTACGACCTCGGCGACTCTCCCGACAGCGCCGAAGGCTATGCCGTGCTGGCGCTCTACGACATCACAGACAAGCGGAAGCTGCTCGACGCCGTCAATGTCGCGCTCGACCGCGGCACCTATTTCCGTGAACCGGGCAAGCTTTCCGTTGGGCCGAACGACGACATCGTGATCACCATGAGCGCGCATTTCAATTCAAGCCAAAACTACGCGATCACGCCGCTGATCATGGTGCGCGACGACAAATTCCAACTGATCGACATGATCTTCACCTTCGATGAGAACCTGTGCGCCTACAGCCGCAAGCAGGACGTTGCTTTCCAGACGATCGCTGACGGGCAGCCTTATGCCGCGGTCAAAGTGATAGTGACCGACGCCACGGTGCTCAACGGCGAGAGCTGCGACGACCAGCCGCCCAAGCCTGAAGCCCATGCAATTTCCGTCACCTATCATTGGGACAAGAAGACGTTGCACTATGTCAAGGATTCCGATGCGCTGGACAAACTGGCAGGAGAGAACGCCAAACGCTTCTGAGCCAACCGCATTCGTTTGCCCGGTGCATTTCTGCACGATAGAATCCGCCGGCATTTCCGCATCTGAAGGGAGCACTCATGGACAAGGGCAAGATCTTTCGCGACCTGCACGCCTCGACCTTCGTCATGCCCAACCCCTGGGATGTCGGCACGACCAAGCTCCTGGCCTCCTTCGGCTTCAAGGCGCTGGCGACGACCAGCGCCGGTTTTGCCTTCTCGCGCGGCCTGCCCGATGGCGCAGTGACCTTCGAGGCGATGATCCACCATTGCCGCGAGCTGACGGCGGCAACCAGCCTGCCGGTGTCGGCCGATCTCGAGAAAGGCAAGGGCGACAGCGCGACGAGTGCCGCCGAGACGGTTTTTGCGGCCGAAGCGGCAGGTCTCGCCGGCTGCTCGATCGAGGACCATACCGGCGATCCCGACAAGCCCATCTATGAGTTTTCACACGCCGTCGAGCGCGTTGCAGCTGCTGCTGAAGCCGCACGGGCGCTCAAGCATGATTTCGTCTTCACCGCACGGGCCGAGAATTTCCTTTGGGGCAAACCGGATCTCGACGACACGATCAAGCGGCTGCAGGCCTTCGAAAAGGCCGGCGCCGATGTGCTCTATGCGCCCGGCCTCAAAGATGTCGAGACCAACCAGAAAGTCTGCTCGGCGGTGAGCAGGCCGGTCAACGTCATGGCACTGCCGGCCTTCACCATCGCCGACCTTGCCATGGCCGGGGTCAAGCGCATCTCGCTCGGTCCGTGGCTGACCAATTTCGCCTTCGGCATGCTGGAAACCGCAGCGCGCGAGATCCAGCAGGACGGCACGTTCGGCTTCACCCGGGCCGCCATGCCGTTCGGCAAATTGCAGGCGCTGTTTTCCAAATCCTCAGGGTAGGGGTCCCGGCGCATGACGCTCACCGTCGTCGACATGCACACCGGCGGTGAGCCGCTCAGGATCGTCACCGGCGGCTATCCAGACATTCCCAAAGGCACGATCCTGGAAAAGCGTGCCTATGTGCGCGACCACCTCGACCATTTGCGCAAGCTGCTGATCTTCGAGCCGCGCGGCCACTACGACATGTATGGCGCGCTGCTGGTGGAGCCCGACCTGCCCGGCGCCGAGCTGGCCGTGCTGTTCATGCACAACGAGGGCTATTCGACGATGTGCGGCCACGCCATCATTGCGCTTGGCCGCTACGCCGTCGACGAAGGCCTGGTGGCGAAACAGGAGCCAATCACCACCGTCAACATCGAGGCGCCGTGCGGCATGGTCGTCGCTTCGGTGGAGGTCAAGGACGGCAAAGCGGGATCGGTGTCGTTCGAAAGCGTGCCGGCCTTTCTGTTTGCCCATGACCAACAAATCGAATGGGGGGGATACGGCAAGATTGCGTTCGACATCGCCTATGGCGGCGCCTTCTACGCGCTGGCCGACTGCCATCAATTCGGCCTGGAGTTCGGCCGCAGCCGGGTGCGCGATTTCGTCGACGCGGCAACCGCCCTGACCGAGCGGCTGAAGGCGGCGTTCCCTCTATCGCATCCCGACCATGCCGATCTCGCTTTCCTCTACGGCACCATCCTCACCGATGGACACGATGCGTTCTCCGGCGAGGCAACAAAAAACATCTGCGTCTTTGCCGATGCCGAGGTCGACCGCTCGCCGACCGGCTCCGGCGTCACCGCGCGGCTGGCGGCAATGCATGCCAAGGGTGAGATCAACCCTGGTCAGGAGCGGTCCTTCGAAAGCATCGCCGGCTCGCGCTTTTCCGGAGCGGTGGCGCGCACGACCATGGCCGGCCCGCATGATGCGATCATCGCCCGCGTCGGCGGCCGCGCCTACTATTCGGGCCGGGCGGAATTCACCGTCGAGCCGGATGACGAATTGGGACGCGGTTTTCTTCTGCGTTGATAGGCCTATCGCCCGGCGCTCTCCCGCGCGCCGACCGCCTTGTGCAGATGCACCATCATGGCGGCGGCAAAGAGCGGCGTCAGCAGGTTGAGCAGGGGCACGGCGAGGAAGGCAGCGATGAGCAGCCCGGCCAGAAAGACGGTGCCGGCATGTTTCCGGCGCAACGCCCTCGCCTCATCTTCCGGGCGGAAGCGCATGGCGGCGAATTCGAAGAATTCACGTCCGAGCAGATAGCCGTTGACGATGAAGAAGGCGGCGATGTTGACGCCTGGAACCAACAGAAGGAGCAAGGCGACGATGTTGCCCAGGATGACGACGCCGAAGAATTTCACCGACAACACGAGCGAGCGCAGCGCCGGCATGGCGCGTCCGACGGGATCGGCCGGATAGTCGGTGCGCTCGACCACTTCGGCGATGTCGTCGAGAAACAGGCCCGCCACGATTGCCGTCACCGGCGCGATCAGCAGCGCCATCCCGAAGGCAAGCGCGATGGCAGCGATGATGCCGCCCAGCCATCCGGCCCAGGACGGCAGGCCGGGCAGCAAGGAGTGAACCCATGGCAGGGCCAGCCAATCGACAAGCCCGGTCAAGACGAACCACAAGGCGACCAGCGCCAGGACGGTCAAGCCCAGCGTCTTCAGGAAAACCGCGCGGAATTCGGGAGAAAACAGCCGGCTGAAGGCGGCGCGGGCAGCGTTGGAGATCACGGCGTTTCCACCCCCAGGAACAAACGGATATCTCCGACATAGGCGGAGACCCTGTCAGCCGCAAGCCTGCTGGAGCGGGCGCAATTCCGGACGGGAACTAGAGCATGATCCCAAAAAGTGGGTACCGGTTTTTGGAAAAGATCATGCTCCAACAAAGGGTTAGATCATGATGAGATTTCAACCAAATCTCATCATGATCTAGCGCGCCAGCGCCCGGGAGCGGGCGGGGATGGTCATTGCCGCAACGCCGGCGACGACGCAGCCCATGCCCCAGAAAGCTGTCGGCCCAAGGCTTTCACCGAGGAACAGGGCGCCGATGCCGACGCCGATCGGCACGCGCAGATAGGCCTGCGACGTCGTGCCGACCGAACCAAGCGTGTGGATGAGGCGGAAAAAGATGCAGAAGGCCAGCGCCGTGGAGAACACCGACAATGCCAACAAGGCCAGTATCGACGCCATTGAAGGCGACAGCGTCCACGGGCGGTCGAAGGCCAGGCTCAAGGGGACGAGGATGACCGCGCCGCACAGCATCGAGCCGGCGGCCGGCAGCATCGGGTCGAGTCCCCTAAAGCTGCGGCCGAAAATGGCGGCGCCGGCATAGCAGACCGTGGCGGCAATGACGGCAAGCTGCGCCCACAATTGATGGCCGAGCCCGCCAAGCGCCTGGGTGCCGACGATCAGGCAAATGCCGGCAATGCCGGCACCGACACCGAACAGCTTGCGTGCGGTCACGGATTCATGGCGGGTGATGAGCGCGGTCAGCAGGAAGGTGAAGATCGGCGAGGTCGCGTTGAGAATGGTGGCCAGACCGGCGTCGATGGAGCGCTCGGCGGCGGCGATCAGCGTGAACGGCACGACGCTGTTGAGGCAGGCCTGGACCATGAACCGCCACAAGGTCGCGCTGTCCTTGGGCATGGCGAGGCCGCGCCAGCGGATCAGCGCGAGCAGGATGGCGCCGGCGATCAGGGTGCGGGCAGCGATGAAGGATATCGGCGGGATCGTCTCGACACCGATCTTGATGAAGGTATAGGACGCGCCCCACAGGGCGGCCAGCACGCCAAGCAGCGCCAGTTCGGTGGTCATGTCGGTCTTTGCTTGCATGCGGGTGCTTCCAGCGCTTGATTTGAGGCCAAGCTTGTAGGCGACCCGGCGGTCAGATGCTTCGGCCACGGTCGAACTGTGATGGAGCCTCGTCCCAGGCGCGCGCGCCGGCTTGGGCCGGCAAAGGATGGAAATCGGTTGCCATTTTTCGGGGTGATGCTGTAGACCCGCCCGGGCGCGGCAGAAAGCCGGCAGGTTCCGAGGCGGAGACATTGATGCCGGATTTTGACGTGCTTTGCATCGGCAATGCCATTGTCGACATCATCGCCCAGTGCGACGACGCTTTTCTCGAGACCAACGGCATCATCAAGGGTGCGATGAACCTCATCGACACCAAGCGCGCCGAGCTGCTCTACAGCCGCATGGGGCCGGCGATCGAGGCCTCGGGCGGCAGCGCCGGCAACACGGCGGCGGGCGTCGCCAGCTTCGGCGGCCGCGCCGCATTCTTCGGCAAGGTATCGAATGACCCGCTCGGCGAGATCTACGCCCATGACATCCATGCCCAGGGCGTTGCCTTCGACACTAGGCCGCTTGAGGGACAGCCGCCGACGGCGCGCTCGATGATATTCGTCACCCCCGATGGCGAGCGTTCGATGAACACCTATCTCGGCGCCTGCGTCGAACTCGGCCCGGAAGACGTCGAGGCCGACAAGGCATCCGGCGCCAAGGTTACCTATTTCGAGGGCTATCTGTGGGATCCGCCGCGCGCCAAGGAGGCGATCCGGCAGACGGCGAAGCTCGCACACGAGGCCGGGCGCGAAGTGTCGATGACGTTGTCGGATTCGTTCTGCGTTGACCGCTACCGCGACGAATTCCTCGATCTGATGCGCTCCGGCACTGTCGACATCGTCTTTGCCAACAGCCACGAGATCAAGTCGCTCTACCAGACAAAATCCTTCGACGAGGCGCTGGCGGCGATCCGCAAGGACTGCAAGATTGCCGCCGTCACCCGCTCCGAAAAAGGCTCGGTGATCGTGCGTGGCGACGAGACCGTCACTATCCAGGCGACGACGATCCGCGAACTGGTCGACACCACCGGCGCCGGCGACCTCTATGCCGCCGGTTTCCTCTACGGCTACACCTCGGGGCGCAGCCTGAAGGATTGCGGCGATCTCGGCTCGCTGGCCGCCGGGCTGGTGATCCAGCAGCTCGGGCCACGGCCGCGGCAAAACCTGCGCAGCGCGGCCCAACTGGCGGGGTTGCTGTAGGGCCGTCTTTCGGCGCGCAGCGCCGAGCCAGATGAGGGGTGCCCGCCGGTTGAGGCTGTCCGGCGCTCCGCTCAGGCGGTGCGGCGAAGGTCGTCGGACGTAGGCCCGGGTTCCAAAGCCCCGGCGGTGACCAGCCGGTTGCGGCCGCTCTTTTTGCCGATGTACATCAGTCGGTCGGCGAGCGTTATCAGCGCCTCCGAATCGGACGCTTCCGCCGGGTAGATGGCGACGCCAACGGTGCAACCAACATGGATGGCACCATTCGGCGTCGGCACCTTGATCCGCAGCTTTTCCAGGATACGTTCGGCGACGCCCACGGCCTTCTGTCGGGCCCGGCTAGCCTCTCCTGAAAACAGGAATGCGAACTCGTCTCCACCGAGCCGCGCCACGAAATCAGCGCTGCGCAGGATGGTGCGAAGCTGACCCGCCACCTCCTGCAGCAGCGCGTCGCCGGCCTCGTGGCCGAGCGTGTCGTTGACCTTCTTGAACCTATCGAGGTCGATGAACAGCAGGCCGGCCGCCTGGCCGGTGCTGTCGCAGCGGTCGATCACCGACCTCAGCTCGTTGTGAAAGGCGCGCCGGTTGGGCAGGCCGGTCAATGCATCGTGGTTGGCCGAATGATCGCTCTGCTGCTTGGCCAGCTCGATCTCGCGCTTTTGTACGGAGAGTTCCTCATTGGCGGCCTTGAGTTCGAGCAGCAGTTCGGCATTGAGATCCTCGACTACCTTACGGTCGCTGATGTCGACGACGAAACCTTCCAGGAATTCCAGTTCGCCGGCCTCGTCCCAGACGCCGCCGCCGATCTCGCGGACCCAGAGCGGCTCGCCGACCTGCGGCACGATGCGGTAGTCGACGTTCCAGTTGCAGCGCGCCTCGAGCGCGGTATCGACGGCGGCATAGACGGCAGCGAGATCATCCGGGTGGATGGCCGAGACATAGTCGCGCACGGCATTTTGAATGAAGTCGCTCGGCCGATAACCGCTGACGGTGAAAATGCCGTCGCTGATGTAGAGCATGGTGTAGGACGCATCGTTGCGGCAACGGTAGAGATAACCGTCCATGCGGCCGGTGATGCTCAGCAGCGCATCCAGGCGCTCGTCGTGATAGACCCCCTGGCCGACCACAGATGCCGTGTCATGCTTCATGGCCGCACCCCCGTTTTGGCGGTCTGAGCGCGCCGCCAATGCCATAAGGCCATAGGGGGCGAGAACGTTCCCTATAGCAGCCGAATATTATCAATCTCTTATGCGTTGGCGATTTTGCCGCCAATCAGGCTCCCGCGCTATAGGCCGCGATCGCAGCCATGTTGACGATGTCCGAATCCTTGGCGTTGAGCGAGACGATCTGGACCGGTTTGTTCAAGCCGACCAGCAGCGGGCCGATGACGGTGGAGCCGCCGAGTTCCTGCAGCATCTTGGTCGAGATCGAGGCCGAGTGGAACGCCGGCATGATCAGCACGTTGGCCGGGCCGGTCAGCCGGATGAACGGATATTGCGCCATGGCGCGGGCATTGAGCGCGACGTCGGCGGCCATTTCGCCGTCATATTCGAAATCGACCCGGCGTTTGTCCAGGATACGCACCGCTTCCTGGACCCGCTCGGAACGTTCGCCCTGCGGGTGGCCGAAGGTCGAATAGGCAAGCATGGCGAGCCGCGGCTCGTAGCCCATGCGGCGGGCAAAGCCCGCCGCCTCTTCGGCGATGTCGGCGATCTGTTCGGCATTGGGCATGTCGTGCACGGCGGTATCGGCGACGAGGACTGTTTTGCCCCGCGCGAGCACGATGGAGACGCCGATGACGCGGTGTCCGGGCTTGGCGTCGATGACGCGGCGGATATCGTCAAGCGCCGTGGAATAGTTGCGGGTGACGCCGGTGACGATGCCGTCGGCATCGCCCAGCGCCACCATGCAGGCAGCGAAATGGTTGCGGTCGTTGTTGATCAGCCGCTGGCAGTCGCGGAACAGGAAGCCTTTGCGCTGCATGCGCTCGTAGAGATAATCGGTGTAGATGCCGTTGCGGCGCGAAAGCCTGGCATTGATGATCTCGATGCCTTGCTTGTTCAGGTCGATGCCGGCGTGCCTGGCGTTTTCCTTGATGACGTCGTCGCGGCCAAGCAGGATCGCGGTGCCGAGCTTCTGGTTCACATAGGATACGGCGGCGCGCATCACCTGTTCTTCCTCGCCCTCGGCAAAGACGATGCGCTTGGGCTGGCGGCGGACGCGATCGTAGATGCGCTGCAAGGTCGAGGCGATCGGGTCGCGGCGGGCCGACAGCTCCTGCGCGTAGCGGTCGAGGTCGAGGATAGGCTTGCGGGCGACGCCTGACTCCATCGCCGCCTTGGCCACAGCGAGCGGGATGGCCGAGATCAGGCGCGGATCGAACGGCACCGGGATGATGTAGTTCGGGCCGAATTTCGGCCGGTTGCCCTGATAGGCGGCGGCGACATCGTCGGGCACGTCCTTGCGCGCCAGGTCGGCCAGCGCTCTCGCTGCGGCGATCTTCATGTCGTCATTGATGGTGGTGGCCCTGACATCCAGCGCACCGCGGAAGATGTAGGGGAAGCCCAGCACATTATTGACCTGGTTGGGGTAGTCGGAACGCCCGGTGGCCATGATGGCGTCGGTGCGGATTTCGGCCACTTCCTCCGGCGTGATCTCCGGGTCGGGATTGGCCATGGCGAAGATGATCGGGTTCTTGGCCATCGACTGCACCATCCTGGTGGTCAATGCGCCCTTGGCCGACAGGCCGAGGAAGACGTCGGCGCCGTCCAGCGCCTCGGCCAGGCTGCGCGTGTCGGTCTTGACCGCATGCGCCGACTTCCACTGGTTCATGCCTTCGGTGCGGCCCTGGTAGACGACACCCTTGGTGTCGCACAAGATGATGTTTTCCGGGGCGAAACCCATCGCCTTCATCAGTTCGATGCAGGCAATGCCGGCGGCGCCGGCGCCGTTGCAGACCATTTTCGTGGTCTTCATGTCGCGGCCGGTGATCTCCAGCGCGTTGATCAGCCCGGCGGCCGAGATGATGGCGGTGCCGTGCTGGTCGTCATGGAAGACCGGGATGTCCATCAGTTCGCGCAGCCGCTGCTCGATGATGAAGCATTCCGGCGCCTTGATGTCTTCCAGGTTGATGCCGCCGAAGGACGGGCCGAGAAAGCGCACGCAATTGATGAACTCGTCGGCATCCTCGGTGTCGACCTCGAGGTCGATGGAATCGACATCGGCGAAGCGCTTGAACAGCACCGCCTTGCCTTCCATCACCGGCTTGGAGGCCAGCGCGCCGAGATTGCCGAGGCCGAGAATGGCGGTGCCGTTGGAGATGACGGCGACCATGTTGCCGCGCGTCGTGTAGTCGAAGGCGCGGCTGGGGTCTTCGGCGATGGCCAGCACAGGAACCGCGACACCCGGCGAATAGGCGAGGCTCAGATCGCGCTGCGTCGCCATCGGCTTGGTGGCGACGATCTCCAGCTTGCCGGGGCGGCCCATGGCGTGGAATTCCAGCGCCTCCTCGGCGCTGACGGAGGGGCCGCTATTTTCGGTTTTCTTGGCCATGATGCTTTTGATTTCCTCGCCGGTGTCGCCCCCTTGAGACGGGTGCGTGTTTTTGAAACTTCTGGATCAAGGCTACACGCCACCGCTGTAAATCGCCAAGCGATCTTCACGCCCGCAGCGAAATCTCCCGAGGGTCGGATGGCGTCACGTCGGCTCTGGCTCGCTGACGAAGGCAGCGATTTCGCGCACCGTTCCCCGTCGCATCATGCCGTCTGTGCCGGGGAAAGGCCACGTCTCGATGGGTGGCGCACGGCTTCCCTTGCGCCGCAGCAATGCAGTCAGGAACGCCATGAGTTCGATGCGCTGGGCGTGAACCTTCTCCAGCGTGCGGCGGCGGATGTGCTGACGCGGTATGGCACGATCTCGCAGCGTCTCGACGGCGCGGCGAATGGCAGCCGGTTCCGGATCGGCGACGATGCAATAATCCGGATCGAAATAGACGTCGCGACCGCCAAGGCTCGGCGTACTGACGATCGGCAGGCCGGCCATCAGATATTCCATCGAGGAGTACATCGCTCCTTCCACGGCCGACAGGCACAGCCCGACGGCGGCCTGGTTGTAGACGTGGTTGACCTGTTGCGCCGTCAGCTTGCCCGGCCAGCCGTCGACGAGCGGATTGGCGATCTGGTGGAGCGGCGAACGCGCCTGCAGTCGCCGAACAAAGGCGCGGGCGGCAACCGGCGGCAATTCGCCGATCGAATAGGTGATGTGGGCCAGCCGCTCTATGTCGAAGGCCAGGTGATGGCGTTTGATCGGCGAGATGCGGCCATTGTAGACCGCGTCGAATTCGACCGGCACGTCCGGCAGCGGCCGGAATATATCCTCCGACACCATCAGATTGTGGTTGGAGAAGATGGCATTGCCGCCCGCAGCCGCGACGAGACGGCGCTCTTCCTCGGTGTTGCACAGGAAGATGATTTCGTGCAGCGGAAACCGGCCGGCATACCAGGCGAGATCGCGGCCCATCCGGGCGATGACAGCCGGCCGCTCCATGGTCCAGGTCTGCATCGTCAGGAAGGTGACGCGCCGTCCCGCCAGGCGCCGGCCAAGGGCCGCCAGCGGATAGAGCGGACGGGCTCCGCCAATCGGGACATAGAGCACCAGCGGGTCGCGGCTGAGCACATGCAGCGACATCTCGATGCCGCTATCGAGATCGGACAGCGGTCCCCGTGTCGGCAGGAGGAAGGGGACGCGCTTGCGCACTGTCCCCCTAAGCTTGCTTTTGGTGCGGTGGACGCGCCGCGCCGCCAACAGCAGCAGGCGCTCAAGCGCCGATCCAGCCGGACCGATCAGCTCTTCGAACGCCTCCTGTTTGTCCTGATCCATGCCGCTTATTCCCGCCATGGCGATCATAGGGTCTGGTTGGCGCCCGAAGCAACCAACGGCTTCACCCGGCGTAGAGGGAGCACAAGCCGCCGTCGAGGCCGGTCGTCCCCTGCTTTTCGAGCCGCCGGCATTAAACCCCGCACCCACATCTGCTAGCGTGCGGGCATGAACATGCACACTTCAGCAGAAACCGACGCCCCAGAGGTGACACCGCCTGCGCCCGTCGGCAGCGTCACGCCGATGATGGAGCAATATATCGAGATCAAGGCGGCGAACCCGGATTCTCTGCTGTTCTACCGCATGGGCGATTTCTACGAGCTGTTCTTCGACGACGCCGAAAAGGCGAGCAAGGCGCTGGGCATCGTCCTGACCAAGCGCGGCAAGCACCAGGGTAACGACATTCCGATGTGCGGCGTGCCGGTGCATGCGGCCGACGACTATCTGCAAAAGCTGATCGGCCAAGGTTTTCGCGTTGCCGTCTGCGAGCAGATCGAGGACCCGGCGGAAGCCAGGAAGCGCGGCGGCAAATCGGTGGTGCGCCGTGACGTGGTGCGTCTGGTGACGCCAGGCACCATCACCGAGGATAAATTGCTGGCGCCGTCGGAATCGAGCTTCCTGATGGCGCTAGGGCGGGTGAAGGGCGGCAACAGCGGTGACGCCTTCGCCCTGGCCTGGATCGAGATCTCGACCGGCGTCTTCCGCGTCGCCGAAACCACGGCCGACCGCCTGCTGGCCGATGTCTTCCGCGTCGACCCGCGCGAACTGATTGTCGCCGAGCCGGTATTTTACGATCCCGAGCTGAAGGCGGTGTTCGATGTCATCGGCCGCGTCGCCAGCCCGCAACCGCCATCGCTGTTCGATTCGGCCTCCGCCGCAGGCAGGATCGCGCGTTTCTTCGAGGTGGCGACGCCGGACAGTTTCGGCGCCTTCTCGCACGCTGAATTGTCGGCGATCTCGGGCGCCATCGCCTATGTCGAAAAGACGCAGAAGGCCGAGCGGCCGCCTTTGTCGCGTCCCGAACGCGAGGAGCAGGGCTCGACGCTGCTCATCGATCCTGCGACACGCGGCAATCTGGAACTGTTGCGCACGCTGTCGGGCAGCCGCGACGGCTCGCTGTTCAAGGCTATAGACCGCACGGTCACCGGCGGCGGCGCCAGGCTGCTCGCCGACCGGCTGATGGCGCCGCTGACCGATCCGGCGGCGATTGCTGCCCGGCTTGATTCGGTATCGTTCTTCCGCGCCGAGACGCGGCTCTGCCAAGCGGTGCGGTCAAGCCTGAAGAGCGTCGCCGACATGCCGCGAGCGCTGTCGCGGTTGGCGCTCAACCGCGGCGGCCCGCGCGACCTCGGCTCGCTGCGTGCCGGCTTTGAAGCGGCGGGCGCCATTGCCGAAATCTTCGCCGCAATAGCGCTGCCCCATGAATTGACGGAAGCACTTGCCGCGATAAAGGCGCTGCCGCGTGCGCTGGCCAAGCATCTGGCCCAGGCTCTTGGCGAGGAACTGCCGCTGCTCAGGCGCGACGGCGGCTTCGTGCGCGGCGGCTACCATGCCGAGCTCGACGAAATGCGGGCGCTGCGCGACGAATCGCGCAAGGTGATCGCCGGACTGGAGCGCTCGCTGATCGAGGAGACCGGCATCCGCTCGCTGAAAATCCGCCACAACAATGTGCTGGGCTATTACATCGAGGTGACGGCCAACCACCATTCGATCATGACCGGAAGCGACGGCGCCAAGGCGCGCTTCATCCACCGCCAGACCATGGCCAACGCCATGCGTTTCACCACGACCGAACTTGCCGAACTCGAGACCAAAATCGCCAATGCCGCCGACCGGGCGCTGAGCATCGAGCTTGCCGCTTTCGACACGCTGACGACAGAGGCGGTCGCCGAGGCGCAAAAAATTCGCGCCGGCGCCGAGGCGCTTGCCGTACTTGACGTGTCGGCGGCGCTCGCGCTGTTGTCGGAGAGTGAAGCCTGGTGCCGGCCGCTGGTCGATTCCAGCCTCGCCTTCGATATCTCGGGCGGACGCCATCCGGTGGTGGAACAGGCGCTGCGGCGCTCGGGCGAAGGGCCGTTCGTCGCCAATGATTGCGATCTGTCGCCGCAAGACGGGGCCAAGGCCGGCGCGATTTGGCTGCTCACCGGTCCGAATATGGGCGGTAAGTCGACCTTCCTGCGGCAAAACGCACTGATCGCCATCCTCGCCCAAACCGGTTCCTTCGTGCCGGCGACGTCTGCCCATATCGGCGTTGTCGACCGGCTGTTCTCGCGGGTCGGCGCCTCGGACGATCTGGCGCGCGGCCGTTCGACCTTCATGGTCGAGATGGTAGAGACGGCGGCGATCCTCAACCAGGCCGGCGAACGGGCGCTGGTGATCCTGGACGAGATCGGTCGCGGCACCGCTACGTTCGATGGCCTGTCGATCGCCTGGGCGGCAGTCGAGTATCTGCACGAGAAGAACCGCTGCCGGGCGATCTTCGCCACTCATTTCCACGAAATGACGGCACTCTCCGGCAAGCTGCCGCGACTGCACAATGTCACGATGCGGGTTAAGGAGTGGGAAGGCGACGTGGTCTTCCTGCACGAGGTCGGCAAGGGTTCCGCCGATCGCTCCTATGGCGTTCAGGTCGCTCGCCTTGCCGGTCTGCCGGAAGCGGTGGTCGGCCGCGCCAAAGAGGTGCTGCATCAGCTCGAGGAAGGCGATGTCTCCGGCAAGGCCAACCGGCTGGTCGACGATCTGCCGCTGTTTTCGGTGGCAATGAAGCGGGAAGCGGCAAAGCCTGCGAAGAGCGACGCATTGGGCGCAGCGCTGGGTGAGATCAATCCAGACGAGATGACGCCGCGCGAGGCGCTGGAAGCGCTCTACCGGCTGAAGGGGCTGGCGGGGAAAACCTAGTCCGATTTCAGCCTTGACCAATTGTACCGTTTGGTACAATGCTCGCCATCGCCTTTGCCGATGGGAGAATGACATGAGCCGTCCGCCGCTGCCGCCCTTCACCGCCGAGACCGCCGCGCAGAAGGCGCGCATGGCCGAAGACGCCTGGAACAGCCGCGATCCCGAACGGGTTTCGCTCGCCTATACGCAAGACAGCACCTGGCGCAACCGCGCCGAGTTCGTCTCGGGCAGAAATGAGATCGTTGCCTTCCTCACGCGCAAATGGGCGCGCGAGCTGGACTACCGGCTGATCAAGGAGGTCTGGACCTGGAACGACAACCGCATCGCGGTGCGCTTTGCCTATGAATGGCGCGACGACAGCGGCCACTGGTTCCGCTCCTACGGCAATGAGAATTGGGAATTTGACGCGGATGGACTGATGCGTAGGCGCGTCGCCAGCATCAACGACCTGCCGATCGCTGAGGGTGAGCGCAAATATCACTGGCCGCTCGGCCGCCGGCCGGACGACCATCCCGGCCTGACCGAACTCGGACTTTAGAGCGTGATCCCTAGAACTGTGTCGCGGTTTTCGGCAAAGATCATGCTCAAGCGGAAAAACTAGCGCATGCGCAGGATCGCGCCCGATCGCGCCGATTTGCTCTCCATCATCGGCGAGGTTTTCCGCGAACACGGCTATGAAGGGGCGAGCCTGGCGCGGATCGGTGCGGCGACCGGCCTAGGCAAAGGCAGCCTTTACCACTTCTTCCCCGGCGGCAAGGAAGAGATGGCGGCGGCTGTCATTGCCCATATAGATGGCTGGTTCGAGGAGAATGTCTTCGTGCCGTTGCAGGACAGGGCCTACCCTCGCACGGGCATCGATCGGATGTTCGAAGCGACCGACAGCTATTTCCGCTCGGGACGCCGAGTGTGCCTGATCGGCGCCTTCGCGCTGGACGAATCCCGCGACCTCTTCGCCATTGCGATCAAAAGCTATTTCGGCCGCTGGGTGGCGCATCTTGCCGAAGCGCTGACCCGAAGCGGGCACAGCGCTGCCAGGGCGGACGAACTCGCCGAAGAAACGGTCGGCGCCATCCAGGGCGCGCTCACGCTGGCGCGCGCCTTCGACGACACGGCAGTGTTTTCCCGCGCCCTGCAACGAGCGCGGGCGGCGCTGGAAACCACCTAGCCAATTGCATGGGCGTCTGGCATTCAGAATGCGAGTTGTTCATTGCCACCTCCTAGGCCCATCTATAACGAAATTGGGAAGGCAAATGGCGCGATCTCATGAAGCATTGCCGTGAGGATACTGCCCCACATGATTTGGACTCCGCACGAGGTCGTCAAGACTGAATTGCAACCTGGAGAAACCGTGCGCTGGACTGGATCTCCATCCTTTATGGGTATGCTTCGGACCCAGTTATTTCCGATTATTTTTGCCATCGCCTTGACCTGTTTCTGTACTCCACTCCTCCTCAGCGCTCTAAGCGAACCATTCCTTAAGCACATTGGGTGGAATTCACTCTCGCTGATCACGTGGTTTGTCGCTATTGGCTTTGGACTATGCCTGCTCGGCAATGCCGTCTGGAATGCTTTGGCTGTATGGCGAACGGTCTACGCCGTGACCGACCGTCGAATCCTTATCATCAGCGATTTGTGGTGGCGGCATGTCCTCGCCATGGCCCCTAATGCCATAAACACCATTGAGCGAAACGAACGCTCGAACGGTAGAGGATCGATTACCTTTCGCCGGGAAACGGTTGATACGGGCGACGAACCAACCACAACCACAGTGAGCTTTGTCGGTGTCCGCGATGTGCGAAACGCAGCGCGCGAGATCGAAAACCTACGACTGGGCAGCAAGTAGACGGCCAGTCTGACCAACCGCAATCAATTCAGATCATCTCCAGCCCGCGCTTGCGCGTCGGCGGTGGAAAGGCGCGGTCGAGTTCGGCGAGGTCTTCGGCCGTCAGCCTGATATCGAGCGCGGCGACATTCTGGCGGACGTGCTCCTGGCTGCTCGCCTTCGGGATGGCGATGACACCGGGCTGGGCAATCACCCAGGCCAGGGCGATCTGTGCTGCCGTGGCGTTGTGGCGGGCGGCGATGGTTTCCAGCCTTGAATTGCGCGCCAGCGCGCCCTGCTCGACCGGCGAATAGGCCATCAGCGGGATGCCGCGCTGCCGGCTCCACGGTGCGAGATCGAATTCGGGGCCGCGCCGCGACAGATTGTAGAGTACCTGGTTGGTCTGGACATGATCTCCAGACGACAGGCCGGTCAGCTCCTCCATTTCGTCGGTGTCGAAATTGCTGACGCCCCAGTGACGGATCTTGCCGGCCTTCTTCAACGCCTCGAAAGCGTCGACCGTTTCGCCTAGAGGCACACTGCCCGGCCAATGCAGGAGATAGAGATCGATGCGGTCGGTGCGCAGGCGCTTCAAGCTGTTTTCGCAGGCCCGCGCCACACCGGTGCGCGAGGCATTGGACGGCAATACCTTGGAGACGAGAAAGAGTTCGTCGCGGCGCCCGGCAATGGCTTCCGCCACCACCTCCTCGGCGCCGCCGCTGGCATACATTTCAGCGGTGTCGATCAACGTCATGCCGAGGTCCAGCCCGAGCTTCAGGGCATTGACCTCCCCGGCGCGGCGGCGGGAATCCTCGCCCATCTTCCATGTGCCCTGTCCCAGCACCTGGACGGCCTCGCCCGAAGGCAGCGTGGTGGTTCTTATGGTCGTGGGCATGGAGGCTCCTCGTATGGCGGTCAATGCGCATGGCATCACAAGCACAGGGAGAAATCCAGAATGGATCCCGCATTCTTCTCCGCAGTCGTTGCTGCGCTACTTGACCGGATGGGCGGCGAGCCAGGCCTGCATCTTGGTGATCTCCGCTTCCTGCGCGGCGATGACATCTTCGGCCAGCTTGCGGATTTCGGGATCCTTGCCATTGGCGAGTTCCACCTTGGCCATGTCGATCGCGCCCCGATGATGCGGGATCATGCCGCGCACGAAATCGACATCGGCATTGCCGGAATATTCGATCATCATGTCGGTGTGCATCTTGTCCATCGCCGCCTTGTAGCCGTCGGTCGAAGGACCTTGCGCGCCCATCGCGCCCATGTCGTGTTTCATCTCTTCGGATTGCGCCGGGACGCTTTCGAGGAAAACGGCAAGCAGCATTCCCGCCGCCATCATCAAAAGCACGATTTTCTTAGCCAAGGTCATCCATGATCTCCTGTTGATTGAAATTCGTATCTGGGGGCTTTGCTCAGAGTTTCAACGTCCGCAGCCGCAATGCGTTGGCGATGACCGAAACCGAAGACAGGCTCATGGCCGCCGCCGCCAGCATCGGCGACAAAAGCGTGCCGGTGAGCGGATAGAGCACGCCGGCAGCAACCGGCACGCCAAGCACATTGTAGAGGAAGGCGAAAAACAGATTCTGGCGGATGTTGCGGATCGTCCCCTGGGCGAGCGTTCGCGCCCTGACGATGCCGTTGAGATCGCCCTTGACCAGCGTAATGCCGGCGCTCTCGACAGCGACATCGGCGCCGGTGCCCATGGCGATGCCGACATCGGCGCTGGCCAGGGCCGGCGCATCGTTGACGCCGTCGCCGGCCATGGCGATGCCGGCACCTTTCGCACGCAACTCCTCGACAAGGGCTGCCTTTTGTTCCGGCAGAAGGCCGGCGCGCACCTCGTCAATGCCAAGGCTTTTGGCGATGGCGCGCGCCGTGCGTTCATTGTCGCCGGTCGCCATGATGATCCGCAAGCCTCTGTCATGCAGCGCCCTGATCGCCTCGGCTGTCGTTGCCTTGACCGGATCGGCGACGGCGACAATGCCGGCCAGTCTTTTGTCCACCGCAACGAACATCGCCGTCTTGCCTTCTGCCTGCAGCGCCTCGGCCCTGGCCGACAGGGAAGCGGTATCGATGCCGACATCGGCCATCATGGCGGCGTTGCCGAGCGAAACCTTCCTGCCAGACACCGTGCCGGATACGCCCTTGCCGGTGACGGCGTCGAAGCCGCCGGCCTCAATGAGCGTCAGGCCGCGTTCGCCGGCGCCGCCGACAATGGCCTCGGCCAGCGGATGCTCCGAGCCTTTTTCCAGGCCGGCGGCGAGCGCCAGCAATTCATTCTCAGACAGGCCTTCGGCAGCGACGACATCGGTCAAGCGAGGCTTGCCTTCGGTCAAGGTGCCGGTCTTGTCGACGATCAACGTGTCGACTGAAGCGAAGCGCTCGAGCGCGGCCGCGTCCTTGATCAGCACGCCCGCGTGCGCCCCGCGCCCGGTGGCGGTCATGATCGACATCGGCGTCGCCAGGCCGAGCGCGCAGGGGCAGGCGATGATCAGCACCGACACCGCCGAGACGATGGCGAAGACCAGGCTGGGTTCAGGGCCGAAGATCGCCCAGGCGGCAAAGGCCGCGAGCGCGACCAGCACGACTGCCGGCACGAAGTAGAAGGAGACGCGATCGGCCAGACCTTGAATCGGCGCGCGCGAACGCTGCGCCTTTGCGACCAGCTCGACGATGCGCGAAAGCGTCGTTTCGGAGCCGACCTTTTCGGCGCGCATGATCAGCGAACCGTTCTTGTTGAGCGTGCCGCCGGTCAAGGCATCGCCTCTCGTTTTTTCGACCGGCAGCGGCTCGCCCGAGATCATCGATTCGTCGATGGAGGAACGGCCTTCCGTTACGATGCCGTCGACCGGCACGGCGTCGCCCGGACGGAGGCGCAGGTGGTCGCCGGTCTTGACCGCATCGAGCGGCACGTCGGTGTCGGAGCCGTCCTCCCCGATCAGCCGTGCCGTCTTCGGCGCCAGGTCGAGCAGCGCACGGATGGCCGACCCGGTCTTTTCGCGCGCCCGCAATTCGAGCACCTGACCGAGGAATACCAGCGCGACGATGACGGCGGCTGCCTCGAAATAGACCGGCACTGTGCCGCCATGACCGCGGAACTGGTGTGGAAAAATGTCCGGGAACAGAGTGGCCGCCACGCTGTAGAGATAGGCAGCGCCGACACCGAGCGAAATCAGCGTCCACATATTGGGGCTGCGGTTGACCAGCGAATCCCAGCCGCGGTGGAAGAACGGGAAGGCCGCCCACAGCACCACTGGGCTGGCCAGCGCCAATTCCAGCCAGACCATCGTTCGCCCGTCGACAAACGCCTGGAACGTCAGGCCGAGCATCGGCGCCATGGCAACGATCAGCAGCGGCAGGGACAGCACCGCGCTGACCCAGAACCGTCTGGTGAAGTCTACCAGTTCGGGGTTCGGGCCCTCATCGCCAGTGGGAACGCCCATCGGCTCAAGCGCCATGCCGCAGATCGGGCAGGAGCCGGGCTTGTCTCTTATCACTTCGGGGTGCATCGGGCAGGTGTATTGAGTGCCTTTCGGCACTGGCGACGCCGCCGGCCTATCGCCGAGATAGTTTTGCGGCTCGGCCTCGAACTTCGCCCGGCAGCCGGCCGAGCAGAAATAGAAACCCTGGCCTTCGTGGCGGAAAAAATGCCTGGCGGTAGCGCGGTCGACACTCATGCCACAGACGGGGTCGGTGGCGGTCAGGTATTTTTCAGGCCCGGCGACGAATTTCGTACGGCAACCCTCGCTGCAGAAGTGAAAAAGACGGCCGCCATGCTCGGCCGTCGGCTTGCCGGCTACCGGATCGACGCTCATGCCGCACACCGGATCGCGCACCACGGCTTCGGCGGCCGGCTCAGCAGCCTTTGCCGCACAACAGCTGCCATCGGCCGCGTGGTGGTGATGCTCGGAATGCGCCATCGAAAAGTGCCTTATATCTGTCTGGGTGAGGAGGTAGTGCTTCCAGTAACTGGAAGGTCAAGGGGCGATTTCCACTTATCGATCGTGGCCGTCATCGCGCACATCGAGGGAAAATCGCTTACGCGACTTTGTTCCCATGCTATGGACGCGCGTCCCACTGCATCGATCCCACCCAAATGAAATGCCTGATTATCAATCTCGATCGGTCTCGCGATCGCCTCGCCCATGTAACGGCGGAGTTCGCCCGCATCGGCATCGCCTTCGAGCGGGTCGCCGCCATCGATGCGCGAGATCGGCCGGATCTGGCCGAAATGCCGCAGGGCAAGAAGCATTTGCGTCTGGCCGACGCCGAGATTGCCTGCCTGCTCAGCCACCAACAGTGTTGGTCGACGATCGCTGCAGGTGAGGATGCTTACGCGGCGATTTTCGAGGACGATGTCGTTTTCCCGGACAAAGCCGGCGCTTTGCTTGCCGATGCGGGCTGGATTCCCGCCGATGCGGACATCGTCAAGTTGGAAACGTTCTTCAACCGGACCGTAATTTCACGCAAGCAAGTTGCCTGCGGCCACGGTTTTTCTGCGAGCAGACTGCACGGGCTCCATATCGGTACGGCGGGATACATCCTGTCCAGACAGGCCGCGCGGGACCTTCTTGCGGCAACGAATGAGATCAGCATTCCCGTCGATCACCTCATCTTCAATCCGCGTTTTGCGACCTCGTCCGACAAGGTCATTTACCAACTCGTCCCAGCATTGTGCCTGCAGGCACAATTCCTCGGCGACAGTCCGGTGAGATTGCCAAGCCTGCTCAAGCAGGAGCGAACAGAGGAATGGGTGGCAAGCGGGATAGGTAAACGGCGCCCCAGGCCAATCACCGCCAAGGCAAGGATCGAGACCAGGCGGTTGACGCGGCAGATCGCCGATCTCTTCCGGCTCCGGCGCGAGATGATCATCCCTTTCTGGTATCGCGGCCGACGCGTCCGTCCGCCCCATACACAGCGCCGTGAAAACGCGCTATAGACGCCGCGCAAAGGCGAGGCCCACCGGCAATCCATGGCAAAAATCTCCCTCAAGCTCGACGCGCTGATCGACAGCGAGGCTTTGCGCCGCGACATGACGGCGCTGATCTCGGCGGCCAGCGGCATCGAGCCCGGCGCGCGCGTCGGTGCGCTCCGGCTGCTGAAGGATCGGCTGACCGAGGGCCGCAAGGTTGCCGAGCGCATGCTGATGGACGATGGCAGCGGCACGGCCTGCGCCGCCCGGCTGTCGCATCTGATGGACGAGATCATCCGCGCCCTCTACGAGTTCGCCGCGACCCACGTCTACCGGGTGAAAAGCCCCTCGACCGCAGAGCGCATGGCGGTCGTTGCCGTCGGCGGCTATGGCCGCGGCACGCTGGCGCCGGGCTCCGACATCGACCTGTTGTTCCTGCTGCCCTACAAGCAGACGCCGTGGGGCGAACAGATCGTCGAATATATGCTCTATATGCTGTGGGACCTCGGGTTGAAGGTTGGCCACGCCACCCGCAACATCGACGAGTGTCTCAGGCTGTCGCGCAGCGATATCACCATCCGCACCACGATCCTGGAAGCGCGGTTCCTGTGGGGCGAACAGAAGCTCTTCGACGAATTGCTCACCCGCTTCGACCATGAAGTGGTGCGCACCACCGGACCGGAATATGTGCAGGCCAAGCTCGCCGAACGCGACGATCGCCATGCCAAGGCCGGCGAAAGCCGCTATCTGGTCGAGCCCAACGTCAAGGACGGCAAGGGCGGCCTGCGCGATTTGCAGACGCTGTTCTGGATCGCCAAGTATTTTTATCGCGTGCGCACCGGCGAGGAATTGGTCGAGAAAGGTGTCTTCACCGAGGCCGAGTACCGCGAATTCCAGAAGGCCGAAGACTTCCTGTGGGCGGTGCGCTGCCACATGCATTTCCTCACCGGCAAGCCAGAGGAACGGCTGCATTTCGATATCCAGCGCGAGATCGCCGAACGGCTGGGCTACACCACCCATCCCGGTCTGTCGGCGGTCGAGCGCTTCATGAAGCATTACTTCCTCGTCGCCAAGGATGTCGGCGACCTCACCCGCATCTTCTGCGCCGCGCTCGAGGAAGAGCAGGCCAAGCATGTGCCCGGCTTCAACCGCATCTTCCTCACCTTCCAGCGCCGCAAGCGCAAGCTGGCAGGCACGTCGGACTTCATTGTCGACAATCACCGCATCAACGTCGCCGACGACAGCGTGTTCGAGCGCGACCCGGTCAATCTGCTCAGGCTGTTCTGGTTCGCCGACAAGCACGGGCTGGAGTTCCATCCCGATGCGCTGAAGCTGCTCACCCGCTCGCTCGGTCTGGTCAACAAGTCGCTGCGGCGCGACGAGGAGGCCAACCGGCTGTTCCTCGACATCCTGACCTCGGACCGCAATGCCGAGCTTAATTTGCGGCGCATGAACGAGGCCGGCCTGCTCGGCAGGCTGATCCCCGATTTCGGCAGAATAGTCGCCATGATGCAGTTCTCGATGTACCACCACTATACGGTGGACGAGCACCTGATCCGCTGCATCGGCGTCTTGGCCGAGATCGAGCGCGGCGACGGCGAAAAGGTGCATCCGCTCTCGCACACGCTGATGCCGGGGCTAGAGAAGAGCCGCGAGGCACTCTATGTCGCGGTGCTGCTGCACGACATCGCCAAGGGCCGGCCGGAGGATCACTCAGAGGCCGGCGCCCGGATCGCACGCCGCATCTGCCCGCATATGGGGCTGTCGGCGGCCGACACCGAGACAGTCGCCTGGCTGGTCGAGAACCATCTCGTGATGTCGATGACGGCGCAGACGCGCGACCTCAACGACCGCAAGACGATCGAGGATTTCGCCTCGATCGTGCAATCGGTCGAGCGGCTGAAAATGCTGTTGATCCTGACCGTCTGCGACATCAGGGGTGTCGGGCCGGGCGTGTGGAACGGCTGGAAGGGCCAGCTCCTGCGCACGCTCTACTACGAGACCGAACTGCTTTTGACCGGCGGCTTCTCGGAAGTGTCGCGCGCCAAGCGGACGGCGGCGGCGCGCGAGCGGCTGGCCGAGGCGCTGGCCGATTGGCCGGACAAGGCCCGCAAGCGCTATGTCGGCCTGCATTACGAGAACTATCTGCTGACGGTCGACCTCCCCGATCAGCTGCGCCATGCCGAATTCATTCGCGAAGCCGATGCGGCAGGCAAGAAGCTCGCCACCGTGGTCAGGACCCACCAATTCGAGGCGGTGACCGAGATCACCGTGCTGGCGCAGGACCATCCGCGCCTGCTTTCGGTTATTGCCGGCGCCTGTGCCGGCGCCGGCGGCAACATCGTCGACGCGCAGATCTTCACCACGTCCGACGGCCGCGCGCTGGACATCATCCTGATCTCACGGGAATTCGACCGCGACGAGGATGAGCGCCGTCGCGCCGAGCGCGTCGGCCGGCTGATCGAGGACGTGCTCTCGGGCAAGAGCTGGCTGCCGGAGATGATCGAGAAGCGCACCCGGCCGCGGCGCGGCGCCAAGGTGTTCAAGATTCCGCCGCGCGCCGAAATCCGCAACACGCTGTCGAACCGGTTTTCGGTGATCGAGGTCGAGGGACTGGACCGGCCTGGGCTGTTGTCGGAAATCACCAGTGCGTTGTCCGATCTCTCGCTCGACATCGCCTCGGCTCACATCACCACCTTCGGCGAGAAGGTGATCGACACTTTCTATGTCACCGACCTTACGGGGCAGAAGATCGACAACCCGGCACGCACCGCCACCATCCACGCCAGGCTGATCGCGGCGCTTGAAGGCGTTGTCCCGGAGCGCGGCGGCAAGGCCAAGGCGGCGGCCGAGTGACCATCACTTTGTCCCAATCACCCCCTTTGTCCCAATCATCCCCTTTGTCCCAATCATCCAGGCAATCTCCCCGCGCATGAGCCTCGTCAAAAAATTCGCCACGGTTGCGTCCGGCACGCTGATGAGCCGCGCCCTTGGCTTTGGCCGCGAAATGCTGATGGCGGCCGCACTCGGCACCGGGCCGGTGGCGGACGCCTTCAACGCCGCCTTTCAGTTTCCCAACACGTTTCGCCGGCTGTTTGCCGAAGGCGCCTTCAACGCCGCTTTCGTGCCGCTGTTTGCCAAGGAGATCGAGACTCACGGCACCGACGGCGCCAAGCGCTTTTCGGAGGAAGTGTTCGGCGTCCTGTTCACCGCACTTCTGGCGCTGACCATCGTCATGGAATTGGCGATGCCGCTGATCGTGCGCTATCTCGTGGCGCCGGGCTTTGCCGACACGCCGGGCAAATTCGAGACGACCGTCCTGCTGGCGACGATCATGTTCCCGTATCTCATCTGCATGTCGCTCGCAGCCATGATGGCCGGCATGCTGAATTCGCTGCGCCGCTATTTCGCGGCTGCCGTGGCGCCCGCATTCCTCAACATCATCCTGATTAGCGTGCTCGGCTACGCCTGGTACCACGGCATGGATGCCCGTGAGGTTGGTTTCAGCCTGTCCTGGGGCGTGCTGGCGGCGGGGCTGGTACAGCTCGCCATTGTCTGGGTGGCTGTGCGCAATGCCGGCATCGCCATCGGCTTTCGCCGGCCGAAGATGACGCCCAACGTCAAGCGCCTGCTGATTCTGGCGCTGCCGGCGGCGATCACCGGCGGCATCACCCAGATCAACCAGCTGATCGGCACGGCGATCGCGTCGGCGCAGGACAGCGCCGTGTCCTCGCTTGCTTACGCCGACCGCATCTACCAGCTGCCGCTCGGCGTCGTCGGCGTCGCGGTGGCCATCGTGCTGTTGCCGGAGCTGTCGCGGGCGCTGAAATCGGGCAATCTGGTCGAGGCGGCCAATCTGCAGAACCGCTCGGTCGAGTTCACGCTGTTCATGACCTTGCCGGCGGCGGCGGCCCTTTGGGTAATGGCGGAGCCGATCGTGCGGCTGGTCTATGAGCGCGGCGCCTTCGCCGCCAACGGCTCGACGCCGACCGTGGCCGCGATCCTGGCGATTTTCGGCCTCGGCCTGCCGGCCTTCGTGCTGATCAAGGCCTTCACTCCCGGCTATTTCGCCCGCGAGGATACGCGCACGCCGATGATGTTCGCCGCCATTTCGGTCGGCGTGAACGTGATCACGGCACTGACGCTGTTCCCGAGCATGGGCGCGCCCGGCATTGCGGTGGCCTCGGCCGTGGCCGGCTGGGTCAACGCTGTGATGCTGCTTGCCGTGCTGATCCGACGCGGCCATTGGGGCCGCGACGCGCCGCTGCTGAAGCGCATTCCGCGCCTGGTGCTGTCGGCTGCGGTGATGGCGGTGGCGCTCTATTTCGCCGAGCACTGGCTGGCCGTCAGGCTCGGCCCCGGCTCGCCACTGGTGATCAAGGCCGTGACGCTTCTCTCATTGGTGGCCGGCGGGGCGCTGCTCTACTTCGTCACGGCTTTCGCCACCGGCGGCGCCGATTTCGGAATGATCCGGCGCAATGTGAAACGCGGCTCGGGCAAGGCAGCGGCGCCAGCGCCAAACGCCGATCTGGACGAATAGTCCGGGCGAGCTAACAGCAACACCGGTCTTGATCCTCTCCGCCCCTTCGTCCATAAGCGCGCCGTCGCAAGACTTTCGCCGCGCGTGGTTTCCAGCCGCGTGATTGGCTCCGAAAAGTCTGCAACTTTTCGGAATCACGCTTATACGGCCCTCCACAAGCCATGAGGAACCCATGACCGCCTTCAAACAGCTCGTCTTTTCCGGGGTACAGCCGACCGGCAATCTGCATCTCGGCAACTATCTCGGCGCCATCAAGAAATTCGTCGCCCTGCAGGAAACGTCCGACTGCATCTATTGCGTCGTCGACCTGCATTCGCTGACGGCACAACTCGTCCATGACGACCTCGCCGACCAGACCCGCTCGATCACCGCGGCCTTCCTTGCCTCCGGCATCGACCCGAAGAAGCACATCGTCTTCAACCAGTCGCGGGTGATGCAGCATGCCGAGCTTGCCTGGATCTTCAACTGCGTGGCGCGCATCGGCTGGATGAACAAGATGACGCAGTTCAAGGACAAGGCCGGCAAGGACCGCGAAAATGCCTCGCTGGGCCTGCTAGCCTATCCCTCGCTGATGGCGGCCGACATCCTGCTCTACCGCGCCACCCATGTGCCGGTGGGCGAGGACCAAAAGCAGCATCTGGAGCTGACCCGCGACATCGCGCAAAAGTTCAATAATGATTTTTCGAGCCGTATCGCCAGTCTTGGCGTCGGCGTCGAGATGCAGGTCGGCGAAGAGACGGTAAACGGGTTCTTCCCGATAACCGAACCGGTGATCGGCGGGCCGGCGGCGCGCATCATGAGCCTGCGCGACGGCTCCAAGAAGATGTCGAAGTCGGACCCGTCGGATCTGTCCCGCATCAATTTGACCGACGATGCCGACACCATCTCGAAGAAGATCCGCAAGGCCAAGACCGACCCGGAAGCGTTGCCAAGCGAAGCCGACGGCCTGGAAAGCCGCCCGGAAGCGGAAAACCTGGTCGGCATCTATGCCGGGCTGGCCGAGATGTCGAAGGCGGACGTGCTGAAGGAATTCGGCGGCCAGCAGTTTTCCGTGTTCAAGCCGGCGCTCGCCGACCTTGCCGTGGAAAAACTGGCGCCGATCGCCGGCGAGATGCGCCGTATCGAGGGAGACCGCGCCTATGTCGACGCGGTGCTGAGAGACGGCGGCGAACGCGCCGGCGCGCTGGCTGGGACCACCATGAAGACGGTACGCGACATTATCGGCCTGTTGCAGGGCTGATCCTACCGTCAGTGCACCGCACCATTCTGGCCCAAGGCCGGCGGCTTGCCGCCGGTCTGTCGCGGTGGCAGATTGCGGCCGAAAACATCGAGTAGATAGACATGGTCTCCAAACGCCTCAGTCGCGAAGCCGGCCATCGCAGGAAATTCCTGACGATCATCGACGACACGCCGGAGTGCGAGCGCGCCGTCGCCTACGCCTCCAAGCGGGCGCAGAGCACCAGCGGCACGCTGGTGCTGCTCTACATCATCACACCGGACGACTTTCAGCACTGGCTGGGCGTCGAGAAGATCATGCGCGAGGAAGCCAATGCCACGGCACGCGCGGCACTCGACGGCTACGCCAACAAGGTGCGCCAGAAGCTCGGCATCGAGCCCGAGATGGTGGTGCGCGAAGGCAAGCCGACCGAGGAGATCCACAAGCTGATCGAGGAAGACCAGGACATCGCCATCCTGGTGCTGGCGGCAGGTGCCGGCAAGGAAGGACCCGGGCCGCTGGTCGGGGCTGTTGCCGGCAAGGGCGCCGCCTTCCCTATTCCGGTCACAGTGGTGCCGCAGAACCTGTCTGACGAGGAGATCGACAGCCTCGCATAGAGAGTGATGCCGGAAGTGTGAAGCGGTTTCGGATAACATCACGATCCTGGATTTATAGCCCGCGCGGGATTCATTCCCAGCCAGCAAAAACATCCCGCCAGCCAGCCGTTTTGAGCGACGCGTTTCGCTTGAATGTCCAGCCGATTGAGCCTATTTAGAACTATTCCAAACTAGCTGCCCGACTGGGGCACGGAGACGGCCATGTTCATCCAGACCGAATCGACGCCGAACCCGGCAACGCTGAAGTTCCTGCCCGGCAAGGAAGTCCTTGTTGAAGGCACCGCCGATTTCCGCGACGCCGACAGTGCAGCCAGCGCCTCGCCGCTGGCCGGCCGGCTGTTCGAGATCCCCGGCGTGACCGGCGTCTTCTTCGGCTATGACTTCATCACCGTGACCAAGGACGGCCCGGACTGGCAGCACCTGAAGCCGGCGATCCTGGGCGCCATCATGGAGCATTTCATGTCGGGCGCGCCCGTCATGGTCAATGCCGGCCCCGCCGCCGAGACCAGCCAGACCGGCGAATTCTACAACAAGGCCGACGAGCAACTGGTCATCACCATCAAGGAACTGCTCGACACCAGGGTGCGCCCGGCGGTTGCCCAGGATGGCGGCGACATCACCTTCCGCGGCTTCGAGAACGGCACCGTGTTCCTGCACATGAAGGGCGCCTGCGCCGGCTGCCCGTCCTCGACGGCGACGCTGAAGCACGGCATCCAGAACCTGCTCCGCCACTTCGTGCCGGAAGTACAGCAGGTCGAGCAGGTCTCCTAAGACCCCTTCACGCATTCGAGCGAGCAACAAAAAACCGGGCCAGATTGCCCGGTTTTCTGTTTTGGACGTCCGTTGTTGCCTAGACGGTCCGCGTACGAAGGGTAACGCCTACTTTGACCATGATCTTCCCGAAAACCGGTTCCACTTTTCGCTTTCGTGGACCTCGGTTCCGGATCATGGTCCCTACATCACGATGACCTTGGCGCCGACCGACGTGCGGTCGTAGAGGTCGATGATGTCCTGGTTCATCAGCCGGATGCAGCCTGACGACATCGCCTTGCCGATCGAATTCCATTCCGGACTGCCGTGCAGGCGGTAGCCCATATCACCGCCCTTGTTGAACAGATACATGGCGCGCGCGCCGAGCGGGTTCTTCAGGCCCGGCTCCATGCCGCTCGCGAACTTCGCTAGCTCCGGCTGGCGCTGGATCATCTGCCGCGGCGGCGTCCAGGTAGGCCATTCGCGCTTCAGCGCGATATGGGCGGTCCCGTGCCATTCAAAGCCTTCGCGGCCGACGCCGATCCCGTAGCGGATCGCCCGGCCGTCGCCTTCGACGAAGTAGAGAAACTTGTTCTGGGTATCGACGACAATGGTGCCCGGCTTTTCCGAGGTGTCGTAGTTCACCTCTTGCCGGTGGTACTTCAGCGGCACCCTCTCGATCGGGATGCGCGGCAGTTGGTAGCCTGCATCGTTCACCGAACCGTAGTTGTTGGTGAACAGTTGCGAGCCGATCGTGCTGCAACCCGAGATCGCGGCCGACAACGCAAGTGCGGCGACGATTGCAAATGACTTCATGCGCATGAAATGGTCCGATGCCCCGCCAAGATGTCGCGACACGTTACGGCCGCTTTTCCTGAAATCATTCATGCTGGCATTTGCTTTGCTTGCCAAGCGCGCGATGCCTATATGCAGGAGCTTACGTGCCGGTAAGCCGTCAACTATGGCATTTCGGCAACAGGACTCACGGGATTGTGAAGGAAAAACAATGGGCGGCCCTGTCGGATAGCCTAGAATCAGGGAACCACATCGAGGAATCACAATGAATGTAGGCGATGCCGCGGCGCGGTCCGGCCTGCCGGCCAAGACCATCCGCTACTATGAAGAGATCGGCCTGATCGCGCCGGCACGCGCCGGCAATGGCTACCGCGATTATTCCAGCGACGACATCCACCGGCTGGCCTTCCTGCGCCGCGCCCGCAACCTCGGCTTTTCAATCGAAGATTGCCGCCAGCTGATGGCGCTCTACCGCGATCGCAGCCGCGCCAGCCACGATGTGCGCGAGATTGCCGCCGCCCATGTCAGCGCCATCGAGGAGAAGGTGCGCGAGCTGCAGTCGATGCGCACGACCTTGCAGACGCTGATCCAGGCCTGCCATGGCGACGACCGGCCGGACTGCCCGATTTTGGATGATATTGCGGGGGCTGCGCTGCTCGAGAACAGGCCGGCTTCGGCCATATAAGTAGTATCTCGACTGACTAAAATATGGGAACGTCCAAGGGACAAGAACGGAACCAAAGCGGTTACATCAGACCTTTGCGTTCACGGCGCAAGACTTTAGTCCGGCCGCCTTACAGCTAAGAACGGAAGTTGATCGGCGGACGCAGGGGCGTTCCGGAGCAATACCAGACCGCGCCAATACAGATATGGTGCGATCGCGGAAGGCGCTCGGATCAAGTCGTAGCCTCAGTTCTGTCAACCGTATAATCGCCGCCATTCCCTACGGCTGGGTAGCGCTAGTGAGCAGTGGGTCATCTAGCTCTGCCTTTATCTTCAGGACGGCATCAACGAGGGAACCGAACTCCTCGACGCTGAATGTGCAACTATCCTGGACCGCTCCCATATGGCTGAGGCGGAAGCGTACGAATTTCCGGTTTTCGGCTGGGATGCGCTTCACCAGAAACATGAATGAATAGGGACCCGCGATCGCTGAGTACCGGCGCAACTCTTCGGTCGCGGGGAAAAGCCGGTTGATGAATCCCAAAAACCCCATGGTGTCTCCCCTCGTGCCAAGGACCGTGCTTCTTATCATTGCGAGAGAAAATTCGCCTATGGGTTTGTCAACCATACGATCGCCATGGTCACACAGGGTTCAAACCGTGAACAAAATCTGGCATGGTGGCTGCCATGCCGATCATCTCCCCGATTCTCCTCAATCCCCTGATCGATGGCCGCCAGTCGGAACGCGCCATGCTGGTGCGGCGTGGCGTGCAGCGGCTGCTTATGCAAATGGGCATGCATGTGCTGCCCGAACTGTCGCTGGCCACCGGGCGGCGCGCCGACCTTGTGGCGCTGACCAGGCAGGGCGACATCTGGATCATCGAGATCAAATCCTCGATCGAGGATTTTCGCGTCGACCGCAAATGGCCTGATTACCGGCTGCACTCCGACCGCTTCTTCTTCGCCACGCATCCCGGCGTGCCCTCGGATATTTTTCCGGAGGAGTGCGGCTTCATCCTGTCCGACGGCTACGGCGCCGAGATTTTGCGCGAGGCGCCCGAGCACCGCATGGCCGCAGCAACGCGCAAGGCGCTGATGCTGCGCATCGCACGCGCAGGTGCGGCGCGGCTGCTGGCGGCGGAACTGGCGGGTGTGGCGGTGCCGGCGCTGGCGGGAGAGAGCGAGTAGACGAAGCTCAAGTTCCTCGCCCCGCTTTGCGGGGGCGAGGAACCCAAGAACACCTACTCCACCACCTCCTCCACCCCTGCCGCCGGCGCCATCAGGAGCACGGCGGCACCCAGCAGCGCTGCAACGAAGGACCCGGCCAGGATGCCGACCTTGACGGCGTCCTGCAGCGCCATGTCGTTGGCGAAGGCGAGCAGGTCGATGAACAGGCTCATGGTGAAGCCGATGCCGCAGAGCAGCGAAATGCCGATCATGTGCAGCCAGCCGGCATTGACCGGCAGGTCGGCGAAGCCGAGCCGGATCGCCAGCGCCGAGGAGCCGAAGACGCCGGCCAGCTTGCCCAGCACCAGGCCGGCGGCAACGCCGAGCGTCAGCGGCTCGACCAGGTCAGAGGCGCTGAGGCCGGCCAGCGACACGCCGGCATTGGCAAAGCCGAAAATCGGGATGACGAAGAAGGGCACGATCTTGTGCAGGCCGTGTTCGAGCCGGTGCAACGGCGAATGGTCGAGATCGTGGCCGCTGCCGGCAGAGATTTTCAGCGGAATGGTGAGCGCCAGCGCGACGCCGGCCAGCGTGGCATGCACGCCCGATTTCAGAACCAGCACCCACAGCACGGCGCCGAGCACTAGGTAGGGCGTCAGCCTCGTCACCCGCATGCGGTTGAGCATGATGAGCACCGCGATGACGGCGAAGGCCGCACCGAGATAGGCCAGCGACAGGCCGCTTGTGTAGAAGATGGCGATGATGATGACGGCGCCGAGATCGTCGATGATGGCGAGCGCGGTGAGAAAGATCTTGAGCGACGCCGGCACGCGGTTGCCGAGCAGCGACAGTACGCCGAGCGCAAAGGCGATGTCGGTGGCGGTCGGGATCGCCCAGCCGGAGAGCGCGGCGGCGTTGTTGCGGTTGATGGCGACATAGACGAGTGCGGGAACCAGCATGCCGCCGGCGGCGGCGACGCCCGGCAGCACGCGGCGCGGCCAGGTCGAGAGCTGACCGTCGAGCATCTCGCGCTTGATCTCGAGGCCGACCAGCAGGAAGAACACCGCCATCAGCCCATCATTGATCCAGTGCGACAGGCTGAGCGGGCCGAGATAGGTGTGGAGAGCGGCGAAATAGGTTTCGGCCAGCGGTGAATTGGCGACGATCAGCGCAAGGGCTGCCGCAACCATCAGGATGATGCCGCCCGCCGCCTCGCCGTCGAGGAATTCGCGAAGGATGGATTTCGGCTGCTTGTCGCGCATGTGTGCTCCGTTGCCGGGTTTTCAGGCGGCGTTATTGCCGATGATGGGCAAAGCTCGATGGCACGGCAAGCGCAACTGTTTCCAGCGTTGGCGCCGCCCCAACCAATCCGCTTGGCGCTGCGGCGGACGCATAGGGGGAGAGAAGTGTCACCTATGTATCCGGTTCAAAGTGTTACCCATCTATCGGCTGGACAGCAGCTTCAGCCTCGCCGTCGTCTCCTGCAACGCCGGCGATTGGCGAAACCGGCGATGAGAGCGCCCCTCTCCCCCGTCTCTATACGGGGAGAGGATGCCGGCAGGCAGGTGAGGGGCAGCGCTGAGGTTCGGCAATTGGCGGCCGGCGCCGCCGGCGCGTGAACCTCAGCGTGGTGCGCGCTTGGCGAGTATCCGCTGCAGCGTGCGGCGATGCATGTTGAGCCGGCGCGCGGTTTCCGACACGTTGCGGTCGCACATTTCGTAGACGCGCTGGATGTGTTCCCAGCGCACCCGGTCGGCCGACATCGGGTTTTCCGGGGGGGCGGCGCGTTCGCCGGCGGTGCGGGTGAGCGCTGCAAACACGTCGTCGGCGTCAGCCGGCTTCGACAGATAGTCGATGGCGCCGAGCTTCACCGCGGTCACCGCGGTGGCGATGTTGCCGTAGCCGGTGAGGATGACGGTGCGGGCATCGTCGCGCTTCTCGCGGATGGCGGCGACGACGTCGAGGCCGTTGCCGTCGCCGAGCCGCATGTCGACCACCGCATAGGCCGGCGGATGGGCGCGCGCCTTGGCCACCGCCTCCTCGACGCTCTCGGCCGTCTCGACCACGAAACCCCTGGTTTCCATGGCGCGGGCCAGCCGCGTCAGGAACGGCTTGTCATCGTCGACGATGAGCAGCGAGGTGTCCTCGCCTTCGACCATTGCGCCAATTGCTTCTTCGCCAGTCATTATCTTAAAAAATCCTGCTGCCTTAATTTTACGCAGATATAGTTCCTGAACGCCATTGTCCAATTTTGCCGCCTCCGCCGGGCTTTTACGCGGTGTCGAACATCGAGATCCCCACCGATTCCGGGTTGAGGAAGACGGTGCGGGGCCACGATATCTGCACGATGGCGCCCTCGCCCAGCCCGCTCGAATTGCGGAAATCGAGCGTGGCGCCGGAGCGTTCGAGCAAGGTCTTGGCAATGAAGAGCCCGAGTCCAAGGCCACCGCCGGCCTCGTTGCCCTGGCGTGTCGACATATAGGGCTCGCCGATGCGATCGATGATTTCGGGGGGAAAGCCCGGCCCGTCATCGATGATCGAGAAGGTGACGTCGAGTTCGTCCCAGCTCCATCGCACCGTCACACTGTTGCGGGCGAAGTCGACGGCGTTCTCGACCAGATTGCCGAGGCCGTAGATGACCCCGGGGTTGCGTCGTCCCACCGGTTCGGGGCCGACGCGCTCGCCGGGCCGAAGCTTGATCGAGATGCCGAAATCGCGGTGCGGCGCCGTCACCTCCTCGACCAGCGAGGTCAGCGGCAGACGGGACAGATGCGCCTCGCCCTCGGAGGACAGGCTGGTCAGCCGCTTCAGGATCTCGCGGCAGCGCTCGCTCTGCGACCGCAACAGCTTCACATCCTCACCATATTTAAGATCGTTGCCCAGCGCCTTCTCCATTTCCTTGGAGACAAGGGCGATGGTGGCGAGCGGCGTGCCGAGCTCGTGCGCGGCGGCGGCGGCGAGCCCATCCAGCGCCGACAGATGCTGTTCGCGTTGCAACACCAGTTCGGTGGCGGCAAGCGCATTGGCGAGCAGGCGGGCTTCCTCGGCGACGCGGAAGGCATAGATGGCGGTGAAGGCGATCGAGGAAAACACCGCCATCCATATGCCGGCGACATAGATGAATGGCATGGGCAGCGGCGCGCCCTCATACCATGGCAGCGGCTGGTGGAAGAAGACCAGCAACGTGGCCGCCGCCATGACCAGCGCGCCGAGCACCGCAGTTAGCCGCAGCGGCAGCGACGCCGCCGAGATGACGACGGGCACGGTCATCAGCACTGAGAACGGGTTGGTGAGGCCGCCAGTCAAATAGAGCAGGCCGGCAAGCTGCAGGCTGTCGAAGGTCAGGATGAAAAAGGCTGAGAACGGGGTCAGCCGGTGCGCTGCCGGATAGCGGAAGGTCAGCACCAGGTTGAGCCAGGCGGAGCAGGCGACCAGCGCGAAGCAGAGGCTGACCGGCAGCGGGAATTTGAGCCCATAGGCGACGACCAGCACCGCCAGGCTCTGGCCGACGATGGCCAGCCAGCGCAGCCGGATCAGCGTGTTGAGGCGCAGCCGCTGGCTTTGCTGGAAGTCTGGCGCGTGCACGATGTTGATCATGGCCAAGGATTATAGCCGGGAAAGGACGAGCGCTAGGTCCCTCGCGGTTTGGCGCGGGCGGTGGCCGCAGCGAGCAGCGGATTTTCCGGCCAGACATGGCGGGGATAGCGGCCGCGCATGTCGGTGCGCACATCGGCCCAGGAGCCGCGCCAGAAGCCGGGCAGGTCGCGCGTCGTCTGGATCGGCCGGTGCGCCGGCGACAACAGCTCGAGCGTCAGCGGCACGGTGCCGTTGGCGATTGCCGGATGGCGGTCAAGGCCGAACAGTTCCTGCACGCGGATGGCCAGCACCGGCCATTCGCCGTCATAGCGGATCGGCACATGGCTGCCGGAGGGCGCGTCGAAATGGGTCGGCGCCAGTGTGCCGACCTTGCGCTGCAATTCGTGCGGCACCAGCGCCATCAGGCCTGACGACAGCACGCCGGGATCGATCGCGGCGAAGGATGCCTTGCCCGAAAGGAACGGCAGCAGCCAGTCGTCGAGGCCTTCGAGCAGGGCGGGTTCCGAAACATCGGGCCAAGGCGCGCCGAGGCCGCGATGCAGCCAGCCGAGCCGTTGGCGCAGCGTCTCGCCGTCCTTGCCCCATTCCAGCAGCGACAGGCCGTGCTCGCGCAAGGCATCTGTTATGGCGCGGTCGGCGTCTGTTCCAGTTGGTGCGGGCAGCATGCGCTCCGACAAAGTGATGGCGCCGAGCCTGGCGGTCTCGCGCACGCGCGCCGCGCGCCGCTCGCGGTCGAAGCTTGTCTCGCGGCGCGTCTCGATCCTGTCGGAGAGTGCGGCGCGGATGTCGGCCTCGTCGACGGCTGCCGCCGCCGTGATGCGGGCATTTTGCGCCTTGCCTTGCAGATCGGCGACGACCAGCCAGCTCTCGCCGGCCAGCGGATCGGCGGCGTCGAGCATGGCGCCGGAGCCGTTGGCGAGCACAAAACGCCCGCGCTCGCCGCGCGCTCTGGCGACACGGTCTGGCCAGGCGTGGATGAGGAGAAGACCGGCAGAAGCGGTTTCGCTGCTCTTGGCGCCGCCCGCCTCCTTCGCCAATCGCCCGGCAAGCTGCCTTGCCGCAACAGCGCGCGGTGACTTTTCCGTGCGGAAGCGCATCAGGCGCCGTTCGAGGTCGGCGCCGTCGCCGCCAAGGCCACGCTCGGTGAGCAGGACGGCTAGCATCGCAGCCTCGAGCGCGTGGCCGCCGCCAGCGGCTTCAGCGACCATGTGTGCGAGCCGCACGGGCAGCGCCAGCTTGCGCATCGCGCCGCCCGCCTCCGTCAGCCGGCCGGCCGCATCGATGGCGTGCAGCGCCAGGAGCAGCGCCCGCGCCTCGTTGAGCGCGGGAATGGGCGGCGGATCGAGGAAGGACAGGCTTGCGGGATCGGCGACGCCGAAGGCGGCGCAATCGAGCAGTAGGCCGGACAGGTCGGCTTCGAGAATCTCGGGTGGAGTGAAGGCGGGAAGGGCCGCCGTCTGCTCGGCCCGCCAAAGGCGGATGGCGACGCCTGGCTGCGTGCGTCCGGCGCGACCGGCGCGCTGGTCGGCGGACGCCCTGGAAACGCGCACCGTCTCCAGCCGGGTCAGGCCGCTCGCCGGTTCGTAGCGCGGCAGCCGCGACAGGCCGGAATCGATGACGACGCGCACGCCGTCGATGGTGATCGAGGTCTCGGCGATCGACGTCGCCAGCACCACCTTGCGGCGGCCGGGCGGCGCCGGTTTGATGGCGGCATCCTGCGCCCTGTTGTCGAGCTGGCCGTAGAGCGGCACGATGTCGGTGTCGGCGCCGAGCCGGCCCTGCAGCCGCTCGGCCGTGCGCTCGATCTCGCGCTGTCCCGGCAGGAAGGCGAGCACGCTGCCGCTCTCGCCGGCAAGAGCGGAGCGGATCGCCTTGGCCATGGCGTCTTCGATGGGAACGCCGGCTGGCCGCTCGTCGTATCTGACATCGACGGGGAACGCACGGCCTTGGCTTTCGATCACCGGGGCGCCGGACAGGAGTTTCGCGACGCGCGCGCCATCGAGCGTTGCCGACATCACCAGCAAGCGCAAATCGGGCCGCAGCGCGCCCTGCACATCGAGCGCCAAAGCGAGGCCAAAATCGCCGTCGAGCGAGCGCTCGTGGAATTCGTCGAAAATCACCGCCGAGACGCCGGGCAGCTCGGGATCGTCGAGGATCATGCGCGCCAGGACGCCTTCGGTGACGACCAGGATTTTTGTCCGGGCCGATGTGCGGTTTTCCATGCGCATGGCATAGCCGACGGTGGCGCCGGGCTCTTCATCAAGCAATTCGGCCATGCGGCGGGCGGCGGCGCGGGCGGCCAGCCGGCGCGGTTCGAGCAGGACGATCTTGCCGGCGACCAGCCAGGGCGCATCGAGCAGCGCCAGCGGGACCAGCGTCGTCTTGCCGGCGCCAGGCGGCGCCACCAGGACGGCGCTGTTGCCGGAGCCGAGCGCCTCGCTCAGGGCCGGCAGCACGGCGGATACCGGAAGCTCCGGCAAGGATCTCGTCGTCATTGCGTCCGCATATCAGCGGTCACTGTGGCCATGCAACCGGATCAAAGCCTCGTGCGCGCAAACGGGTTCCAGCGCACCGTGCCCAGCCGCACCTCCTCGCGCACCATGGTGAGCAGGCCGGACGCGCCAACGACGGCCAAGCCGACCAGCGATATCCAGTCCGGATACTCCTTGAAGAACAACGCACCGAGGATCACCGCCCAGACGATCTGCGAATAATGCGTCGGCGCGATGCGGTTGGCCGGTGCGTATTTGGCGGCCAGCAGCTGCAGCAATTGGCCGCCGGCGGTAAAGGCGCCGCCCAGCACCAGCCACAGCAGCTGCATGGCGTTGGGGAGGGTGAACGATGTGGCGATGGTGCCGGCCCCGTTGAACAGCAGCCCGTAACCGATGAGCACGCCGAGCATGGTGGTGCGCTTTTCCTGCTGGGCGAGCGACCGCATCAGGATGACGCTGGCCGCGGCAAGGAAGGCCACCGTGAAGGCGGCAAGGTGTCCGAGATGCAACTCGCGAAAACCTGGCCGCACCACCAGCATGACACCTGCAAAGCCGGCAACCACCGCCAGCCAGCGCCATGGACCGACCTTTTCCTTCAGGATGACGCTCGAGAGAATGGTAACGCAAAGCGGCGCCAGGAAGATCAGTGCATAGGTCTCGGCCAGCGGAATGGTGGTGAAGGCGTAGACGCTGAGCACGCCCGAGGCGATGCCGGCCCAGGCGCGGGCCTGCACCGCCCATGGCCGCCCGGTGCGCCAGAAGTCGCGCCAGCGCTCATCGACTGGGCGGCTGAAAAACAGGAAGCAGCCGGCAAACAGCGTGATGAAGAAGCCGATCTCGAAGACGGTGAACTGTCCGCCAAGGCTCTTGATAACGGCATCACTGCACGAATAGCTTGCATAGGCGATGAGGGCGAGCAGGATTCCGTTCGTCACGTTGTTCCATTTCCGGGGAGAGTGCAGTGAAGGTATTGGCGCTCGGCGCGCATCCCGACGACATCGAGATATTCATGTTCGGTACGCTGGCTGCCTATGCCACGCAAGGCGCAGAACTGACTTTTGCCGTGGCCACGGATGGCGCCAGGGGCGGCATGGGCGACCCGAGCGTTTTGGCTCGTGTCCGCCGCGACGAGGCGGCGGCCGCTGCGGCGCTGCTCGGCGCAACCCTTCGCTTTCTCGACTTTCCCGACGGCGAACTGGTGGCTGATGCGGAACTGATCGCTTCGCTGAAAGCGCTGATACGCGAGACCGCGGCGGATCTGGTTATCACGCATGCCCCCAACGACTATCACGCCGACCATCGTGCTTTGTCGGACGGCGTGCGCATCGCGGCCTCGTTCGGCGTCCCCGTGCTGCATGCCGACACGATGGGCGGCACCGGCTTTGCGCCGACGCATTACGTCGACATTTCCGCCTACGGCGATATCAAGACGCAGGCGATCCGAGCGCACCAATCGCAGTGGCCGGAGCAATATGTCGACAGAGCGCGCGTTCAGAATGAGTTTCGCGCCGGGCAATGCAACAGCGTTCCCGGCTCCCTGGCCGAGGCCTTCCGATTCGAGCTGACATTTCCCTTCGCCGACATCCGCGCGCTGCTGCCGCCCGCGCCCCCTGTCCGGCCGGTGACGCCGCAGACGAAAATTATAGGCGACCCCTGCTAAGCAACTTCCGGGCGAGCCGTCCGGCAAATCATTTCCCAACGATTTCAATCGCCGTTTGGCCATGTTGCGGCGCAGCGACGAATTCGCTTGCCTTGTTTAGTAAAAATTGCATCACTAAACAAATTACTAAACATCTGCGGTGGACCGCGCCGCCCTGGCGACGCATAGCGCGCCGTGTTTAGGCCCTCGGAGGAGCGAGGGCTGAGGGGTTCTTGAAACGGCCATCCGGGCGCGTTTCGCAAATGGGAGGAAGGCATGAAATCGAGCTTGAAACTGGCGTTGGGACTGACCTCGGCGATTACCGCGTCGACAGCCGTCTCGAACGTTGCGCACGCTGAAGACCTGACGCTTTGCTGGGCCGCCTGGGATCCGGCAAACGCGCTGGTCGAACTGTCCAAGGATTTTACCAAGGAAACCGGCATCGGCATGAAATTCGAATTCGTGCCGTGGACCAACTATGCCGACCGCTTCCTCAACGAGCTCAACTCGCACGGCAAACTGTGCGACCTGATCATCGGCGACAGCCAGTGGATCGGCGGCTCGGCCGAGAACGGCCACTACGTCAAGCTGAACGACTTCTTCGACAAGGAGAAGATCAGCATGGACGACTTTGTGCCGGCAACAGTCGTCGGCTATTCCGAATGGCCGAAGAACACGCCGAATTACTGGGCGCTGCCGGCCATGGGCGACGTCGTCGGCTGGACCTACCGCAAGGATTGGTTCTCCAAGCCGGAGCTGCAAAAGGAATTCAAGGAAAAATATGGCTGGGATCTCGGCCCGCCGACCACCTTCGACCAACTGAAGCAGGTCGCCGAGTTCTTCCAGAAGCGCGAGATCGACGGCAAGACCGTCTATGGCGCTTCGATCTACACCGAGCGTGGCTCGGAAGGCATCACCATGGGCGCCATGGACGTGCTCTACAGCTACGGCTTCCAGTATGAAAACCCCAAGAAGCCCTACGAGATGGAAGGCTTCGTCAATTCGCCAGACGCGGTCAAAGGCCTGGAGTTCTACAAGTCGCTCTACGATTGCTGCACGCCTCCGGGTGCCTCGAACAGCTATATGGGCGAAGGCGTCGACGCCTTCAAATCCGGTCAGGTGGCCATGCACATGAACTTCGCCTTCACCTGGCCCGGCCTGCAGAAGGACGAGAATGTCGGCGGCGACAAGATCGGCTACTTCGTCAATCCGAAGGGTCCCGGTGGCGCCCAGTTTGCGCAGCTTGGCGGCCAGGGCATTTCGGTGGTGTCCTATTCAGACAAGCAGGAATCGGCGCTGAAATTCATCAAGTGGTTCGCCAACAAGGATGTGCAGGCCAAATGGTGGTCGCTCGGCGGCTATTCCTGCCTGAACGCGGTTGTCAAGGACCCGGCCTTCCCGTCCAGCCAGCCTTATGCGCAGACCTTCCTCGACTCGATGGCGATCGTGAAGGACTTCTGGGCCGAGCCGAGCTACGCACCGCTGCTGCAGGCGTCGCAGAAGCGCTTCCACGACTATGTCGTTGCCGGCCAGGGTTCGGCCAAGGACGCGCTTGACGGCCTGGTCAAGGACTGGACGCAAGTGTTCCAGGACGACGGCAAGATGTAACCGGACCAACGGCTCCTCCCGAGCCTGACCCCAGAGGCGGATGATTTTCAGGCGGAATCGACCAGAAATCATCCGCCTCAGGGCTAGAAAGAGAGAGAGCATGATGTCGTCCGAAAACCGCTTCACACTTTTCGGCATCATGCTCTTGGTCCCGTGCTGCCCTTGGCACGGGACGCAGTTCAGATAAATTCCAGTGTCGAGACTTGACGTGACCGAAGCAGGACTCACCATGCTGAATCGGACTGCGGAGAACGTTGCCCGGGCGACCCCGGAGCCGTTGGCCCGCAAGGCCCGGGGCATCAGCGACAAGGGCCTCGCCTGGCTGTTCATCTCGCCGACGATCCTGTTGCTCTTGGCCATCAACATCTTCCCGCTGTTCTGGGCGATCTACCTGTCCTTCACCAACTTCCGGGCGAACCGCCCGAACGAGGTGGTGAAGAACCTCGGCTTCGCCAATTACCAGCGCATCCTCGGCGACCAGGACATCTGGATCGCCATGCAGACGACGGCGCATTTCGTGTTCTGGACGATCCTGCTGCAGACGCTGATCGGCTTCACGCTGGCCTGGCTGATCGACCGCAAATTCCGCGGCCACGCCTTCTGGACGACAATCATCCTGGTGCCGATGATGCTGTCGCCAGCGGTGGTCGGCAATTTCTGGCGCTTCCTCTACGAGCCGCAGATCGGCCTGTTCGCCTATGCCATCTCGTTCGTCACCCGGATACCACCGACCGACATCCAGATGCTGTCCAACGTGTCGCTGGCGCCGTGGTCGATCATCATCGTCGACACCTGGATGTGGACGCCCTATGTGATGCTGATCTGTCTCGCCGGCCTGCGCTCCATCCCCGAATACATCTATGAAGCCGCCGAGGTCGACCGCGCGTCCAACTGGCGGCAGTTCTGGTCGATCACGCTGCCGATGGCGCTGCCCTTCATCATGCTGGCAGTGCTGTTTCGCGGCATCGAGAACTTCAAAATGTTCGACATGGTCAACCTGCTGACCGGTGGCGGGCCGGGCTCGACCACCGAGGTCGCTTCCATCACGCTGAAACGGCAGGCGTTCGAGAGCTGGCGCACCGGCTATTCCTCAGCCTTCGCCATCATCCTGTTCGTCGCGGTGTTCGGGCTGGCCAACATCTACGTCAAGGCGCTGAACAAGGTGAAGCAGAGATGAGCCTGACCACCGCCCACTCCGTCGTCGCCCCCTCGGCCAATTCGAAGCGGATCGCCGGCACGATCATCGTGCTCTACGCGCTGATCTCGATCGTGCCGCTGCTGTGGATCTTCGCCACCAGCTTCAAGACGCCGCCGGATTCGATCGCCTATCCGCCCAAGATTCTGTTCCAGCCGAGCATCGAGGGCTATTGCAACCTGTTCACGACGCGCACCAGGCAAACGCCCGAGTACATCAACTCGCTCGGACCCGCGACCGGTTTCTGCGACGAGACCTCGCGCAAGCGCAACATGGTGATTGCCGGCCCGTCCAATTTCCTGCCGCGCTTCGTCAATTCGCTGATCATCGCCTTCGGCTCGACCTTCTGCGCGGTCTTCCTCGGCACGCTGTCTGCCTATGGTTTCTCGCGCTTCAAGGTGCCGCTGGCCGATGACCTTCTGTTCTTCATCCTGTCGACGCGCTTCATGCCGCCGATCGCGGTCGCGATTCCCATCTACCTGATGTACCGCGAGCTCGGCCTGTCCGACACCGCGCTGGGCATGATCCTGCTCTACACCGCGGTCAACGTGTCACTCGCGGTGTGGCTGCTGAAAGGCTTCATCGACGAGATCCCGCGCGAGTATGAGGAAGCGGCGATGATCGACGGCTATACCAGGCTGCAGGCCTTCTGGCGCACCGTGCTGCCGCAAGCGACTACCGGCATCGCCGCGACCGCCATCTTCTGCCTGATCTTCGCCTGGAACGAATATGCCTTCGCCGCACTCTTGACGTCCGGCACCGCGCAGACCGCGCCGCCCTTCATCCCGACCATCATCGGCGAAGGCGGCCAGGACTGGCCGGCGGTGGCGGCCGGCACGACGATCTTCCTGGTGCCGATCCTGGTTTTCACCGTCCTGCTTCGCAAACAATTGCTGCGCGGCATCACTTTTGGGGCGGTGCGCAAATGATTGATGTGCCAGGTCGACCCCCACTCCCTCGAGCTTCGCTCGACACCTCTCCCCCGATCGACGGGGTAGAGGAAGGACGCGAACTTCATTCAGCCAGGCTCCCTTCCTCTCCCTCCGGAGGGGGGAGAGGTGGCGCTGCGAAGCAGCGACGGAGTGGGGGAACCACCTGGCAACCGTCTCGCCCCGTTGCCGGGCAGAAGGAAGGCAGCTACGCATGACGCGCCCAGCCATCTCCAAAAAGTCATCCTGGCCTCGCTGGGCCCGGCGCGGCCTCATGGAAAATATCGCCACGACGCTGATCGCCATTGGATTCCTGATGCTGTTCCAGCCCTTCGCGCTGGCGCTCTACACCTACTCCTTCATCACCATGCTCGCCGGCACGGTGATGTTCATCATCGTCTCGAAATTCCCGGAATAATCATGGCCGAAATCCGCGTCCAACATTTGAGAAAGGCCTTCGGCGATTTCGTCGCCGTGCAGGATTCCAGCTTCGTCGTCGAGGATGGCGAGTTCTTCGTGATGCTTGGGCCGTCAGGCTGCGGCAAGACGACGACGCTGCGCATGATCGCCGGGCTCGAACTGCCGACCGGCGGCCAGATCCTGCTCGGCGGCGAGGATGTCACCATGCGCCGGGCGCGGGAGCGCGACATTGCCTTCGTGTTCCAGCTGTTCGCGCTCTATCCGCATATGAATGTGCGCAAGAACATCGGCTTCCCGCTGCTGGCGCAAGGCATGCCGTCCGCCGAGATTCGAAGCCGTGTCGAGGAAACGGCGAAGCTGCTGCGCATCGACCACCTGCTCAACAAATCGGTCTCAGGGCTTGCCGGCGGCGACCGCCAGCGGGTCGCGCTCGGCCGTGCCATCGTGCGGCGGCCAAAGTGTTTTCTGATGGACGAGCCGCTCGGCACGCTCGACACCGAATTCCGCGATCTGATGGTGCATGAGCTGCGCGAGCTGCACAACCGCATCCACGCCACCACCGTCTATGTCACGCACGACCAGATGGAAGCGATGTCGATGGCCGACAAGATCGCCGTCATGAACCATGGCGTCATCGAACAGTTCGGCAGCCCGCGCGAAATCTACGACCGCCCGGCAACCATGTTCGTCGCCGACTTCATCGGCTCGCCGCCGATGAATTTCCTGGGCTTCGGTGGCGGGCTGGCGAAGGGGGCGAAGGAAATCGTCGTCCAGGGCGCCAAGGTGGCGGTGCCGGAAGTGCGCGAGGAAATTGCGCCCGCCGACATGGCGCTCGGCATCCGTCCCGAGCACATCCGTTTCGACGATGCGTCGAAACTGCGCGGCGCCATCTACGGCACCGAATATCTCGGCACGACGCAGATCGTGGCGGTGGAGACGGCGGACGGCATCATCAAGGCGCGGGTGCCGGCCGAAATCCGGCTCGCTGCCGGCGATCACGTCGGGCTGACGTTGAACAGCGCGCGGCTGTCGCTGTTCGACAAGGGCTCGGGTCGGGCGGTGCGCACCGCGATCCACGATACCGCCTCTCAAGGGAGAGCGCAGCATGGCTGACGTGCACATCAAGGGCGTGACCAAAAGCTTTGGCGATCATGTCGCCGTCAATGGCCTCGACCTTAACATCGCCGATGGCGAATTCGTCGTGCTGCTCGGCCCGACCGGCGCCGGCAAGACGACGACGCTGAGATTGATCGCCGGACTGGAGCGGCCGGAGGGCGGCAGGATCGATATTGGCGACCACGATGCGACGACGCTGTCGCCGGCCGAGCGCGACACCGCTTTCGTCTTCCAGCAATATTCGCTCTACCCGCATCTGTCAGTCTACGACAACCTCGCCTTCCCGCTGCGCTCGCCGGCGCGGAAAGTACCGGAGGACCAGATTCGCCGCCGCGTCGAAGAGGTGGCAAAGATGGTGCGCATCCACCACAAGCTCGCCAACCGCTCGACCAAGCTGTCGGGCGGCGAGATGCAGCGCGTCGCCATCGGCCGAGCGTTGGTGCGCAAACCGTCGATCTATCTGATGGACGAACCGCTGTCGTCGCTGGATGCCAAATTGCGCGCCGATCTCAGGCTCGAACTCAAGCGCATCCAGGCCGAACTCGGCGCCACCATGCTCTATGTCACGCACGACCAGATCGAGGCGATGACCATGGCCGATCGCATCGGCATCCTCAATGACGGCGTGCTGGTGCAGATCGGCACGCCGCGCACAATCTATTCGGAGCCGGCCAACCTTCATGTCGCGGCCCGCCTCGGCCAGCCGGCGATCAACCTGCTGCCGGCCGGGCTGCTGCCTGATGGTGGGGCGCCGACCGGAACCAAGACCATCGGCGCGCGCACCGAGCATCTGTCGATCGAGAAGACCGCAAGCGGCCATGCCGACGGCGTCGTCGACTGGGTCGAACATCTCGGGGACCAGAACCATCTGCATGTTACGGTCGGCCCGAAGAAACTGGTGACGCTCACCGACCCCGATACGGATCTGGCCGAGGGCGACAAAGTGGTGATCCGCTACCGCTCGCCACTTTATTTCGGCGCCGACGGACAAAGACTGATGTGAGGTTTTCGGTGTCTCGCCAAGGGCACGGCACCGGCTTCTGATTGACGAATACAGGACGAATTCGATGAAGCACTTTTTCAACCGCAGGGAAACGATCGTCACCGAGGCGCTGGACGGGCTGTTGCGGACTATCGGTTCCGGCGATCTCGCCCGCCTCGACGGCTATCCCGAGATCAAGGTCGTGCTGCGCGCCGACTGGGACAAGGCAAAGGTTGCGGTCGTCTCCGGCGGCGGTGCCGGGCACGAGCCGTCGCATGCCGGGTTTGTCGGCAAGGGCATGCTGACGGCGGCGGTCTCGGGCGAGATCTTTGCCTCGCCCAGCGTCGAGGCGGTCCTGGCGGCCATTCGCGCGGTGACCGGCCCGGCTGGCTGCCTGCTGATCGTCAAGAACTACACCGGCGACCGCCTCAATTTCGGCCTCGCGGCCGAGAAGGCGCGCGCCGAGGGGTTTCGCGTCGAGATGGCGATCGTCGCCGACGACATTGCCTTGCCCGATATCAACCAGCCGCGCGGCGTCGCCGGCACCTTGTTCGTGCACAAGATATCAGGCCATTTGTCGGAGACGGGAAGCGGTCTGACAGCGATCGCGACAGCGGCTCGCGCGGCGGCGAAGGACATCATCTCGCTCGGCATGTCGCTGTCGTCCTGCTCGATCCCCGGCCAGCCACATGAAGAGCGGTTCGGCGAAAATGACGGCGAACTCGGCCTCGGCATCCATGGCGAGCCGGGCGTCGAGCGCATCGCCGTGCAGAGCGCCGACAGACTTGTGGCGATCATGGCGGAGCGGCTGGCCGCGCGGCTCGACCCGAACGCCAGCCACGCGTTGCTCATCAACAATCTCGGCTCGGTGCCGCCGCTCGAAATGTCGCTGGTCGCCAATGCCGTGCTGGCCTCGCCGCTGGCCAAGACCGTGAAGCTTGCGATCGGCCCCGGACCGCTGATGACGGCGCTCAACATGAACGGTTTTTCGCTGTCGCTGATCAAGCTCGATGCGGCGCGCGAGGCAGCCTTGCTGGCGCCTGTCGGCCCACATGCCTGGATGCCGGCCAAAACCGTCGTCGCGCCGGCTATCGTGCCTATGGCGAAAGCGGCTGGAAACAGCGCAGCCCAAAGGGCCAGCCAGGATTCCGGCACCAGGCGTTTGATCATCACGGTCTGCGAACGGCTGATCGCGCTCGAAGAGACACTGAACGGGCTCGACGCCAAGGCGGGCGATGGCGATACCGGTTCGACGGTTGCGACCGGCGCGCGCAGCGTGCTGGAACGGCTCGATGCGCTGCCGCTGGCCGACCCTGCCGCCACGCTTGCGGCTATAGGCGATAGTCTGGGCGTCGCAATGGGCGGCTCCTCAGGCGTCCTGCTGTCGATCTTCTTCACGGCGGCGGCTCAGGCTTCGAATGGCGGAGCAACCCTGTCCAAGGCGCTGCTTGCCGGGCTCGACCGCATTACTTTTTACGGTGGCGCCAGGGTCGGCGACCGCACCATGGTCGATGCCTTGGAGCCGGCGCTGAAGGCGCTCGATGCCAAGGGGCTGGATGCCGCGGCTACAGCGGCACGGCACGGCGCCGAGGCGACCGCTGCCATGGAGAAGGCGAAGGCCGGACGCTCCGCCTATGTTGGCGCCAAATTGCAAGGCGTAGTCGACCCTGGCGCCCATGCCGTGGCCGAAGTGTTCGCGGCCGCCGCCGCGCTGCATGCAGCGGCCTGACGGCATGCTTCGATTGTCGAATGAAAACTCTTGCGATACTGCCGGCAGGATCGAAACCGGGAATCTGGACATGGCAGCGTTCGACCTTGCCAGGCTGATCACCGCCGCCGCGGACACGATCGCCGCTCACTCGGAAGAGTTGACCGCGCTCGACCAGGCTATCGGCGACGGTGACCATGGGCTGAACATGAAGCGCGGCTTCGAGGCTGTGCGCGCCGATGCCGGGGCGTTCGCTGCAAAGCCGCTGCCCGAGGCGCTGAAGGCGATCGGCACCAAGCTGGTGATGACGGTCGGCGGCGCGTCCGGGCCGCTGTTCGGCACATTGTTCCTGGCGCTCGGCAAGGAGATTTCAGGAGAGCCGGATCGCCCCAAGCTGACGGCTGCTTTCGGCAAGGCAATCGAGGCGGTGGCCGCCAGAGGCAAATCGCAGGTCGGCCAGAAGACGATGCTCGATGTGCTGTATCCGGTGCATGACGCGCTCGCGAATGGAAAGACAGGCTCGGAAATCGCTGATATTGCCGACGCGGCTGCCGAAGCGACCGTGCCGATGAAGGCAACACGCGGTCGCGCCTCATTCCTCGGCGACCGCTCAATCGGTCATATGGATGCCGGCGGACGCTCTGTGGCGCTGCTGGTGCGGACCGTCGCCGAAACCGTCGAGGGCCAAGCATGAGCAATGTCGGCATCGTCATCGTCTCGCACTCGCCGCTGGTTGCCGAAGGCACGGCCGACATGGTGCGGCAGATGGTGGGCGACGAAGTGCCGCTTGCATGGTGCGGCGGAAACGGCCATGGCGGGCTCGGCACCAGCGTCGAAGCGATCATGGGCGCCATCGACAAGGCGTGGTCGGAGGCGGGCGTCGCCATACTGGTCGATCTCGGCGGCGCCGAGACCAATTCGGAAATGGCAGTGGAAATGATCGGCGAGCCGCGGGCGCAGAAGATCGTCGTCTGCAACGCGCCGATCGTCGAAGGCGCGGTGATGGCTGCGACGGAGGCGTCCGGCGGGGCCTCGCTGAAGGAAGTGGTGGCGACGGCGCATGAATTGTCGCCGTCGTGAGCGAACGGGAATTTTGACCTGATGTCCGCATTTGCCGAGGCCACCGTCCTGATCACCCACGAGGTAGGTCTGCACGCGCGCCCTTCGGTGAAGTTCACCAAGCTTGCCAAGAGCTTTGCCGCCGAGGTGGAGATTGCGCTTGCCGCCAACGGCCCATGGTTCGACGCCAAGAGCATCGTCAAGGTGATGGCGGCCAGGGCGCCGAAAGGCACCATGCTGCACATCCGCGCCACAGGCGACAGCGCCGATGATGCCGTGAGAGCGCTGGCCGAGCTGGTGCGACGCGGTTTCGACGAGGATGCGGGCCATGCCCGAACCGCTTAGGCTGCAAGGCATTTCGGCCTCGGCCGGCTATGCCGAGGGGCCGTTGTTCAACCTCGACAACGGCACCGCGCACTACACGGGCAAGGCGAGCGCCGCGGACGAGAAGGCCGCATTGGAAGCAGCTATCGCCAGCGCGACGGACCGGCTCGCGACCCTGATCGAAACCGCCGATGACGAGGCCGCCGGCATTCTCGAATTCCAGCTCGCCATGCTTGGGGACGAGGCACTGACCGGCCCGGCTTTTGCCGCGATCGCGTCCGGCATGCCGGCTGACATGGCCTGGCGACAGGCGCTGGACGCCGAGATCTCCGGCTACGAAACGTCAGACCAGGACTATTTCCGGGCTCGCGCCGCCGATATCAGCGATATCCGCGACCGCGTGCTGCGCGCCCTTACCGAGGAGCAGGAGAGCGCTCCACCAGCGGGCGCCATTCTCTATGGCGAGGACATCGCGCCGACGCGCTTTCTCGAGACCGACTGGAGCACCGGCGGCGGCATCGCGCTGAGGGCCGGCAGCGCCGCCAGCCACGTCGCCATGCTGGCGCGCTCGCGCGGCGTGCCGATGGTGGTGGGGCTTGGCGCTTCGCCGGCTAATCCCGTCGGTCTGGCTCTGCTCGATGCGGAGCATGGCGGTATCGTGCTTTCGCCGACCACGACCGAGATCGAAGCGTTCCACCGGTCCTCGTCCTCGTTTGTGGCACATCGAGACAAGGCCGGAGTCTATCTCGCGAAACCGGCGGTAACCCGGGCCGGGACGACAGTGCGCGTGCAGGTCAACATCGCCGATCCGTCCGAGGTCGACGGCATCGACATTTCGACCTGCGACGGGGTCGGGCTGATGCGCACCGAATTCCTGTTCGGCAAGGCGCCGCCGGACGAGGAGACGCAATACCAGGCCTATCGCAAGGTGCTGGAATGGGCAGGCGACAAGCCGGTGACCATCCGTACCGTCGACGCCGGCGGCGACAAGCCGGTGCCGGGCTTCACCGTCGAGGAGAGCAACCCGTTCCTCGGGCTGCGTGGCATCAGGCTGTCGCTGGCAAGGCCGGAGGTGTTTCGCGTACAGATCCGGGCGCTGCTGCGCGCGGCGGTGCACGGCAATCTGAAGGTGATGTTTCCGATGATCGCCGTCGCGGAGGAATACCAACGCGCCGCCGCTCTGTTCGTGGCGGAGCAGGCCGGGCTTGCCGCGCGCGGCATCGCGCAAAAAATGCCGCCGCTCGGCATCATGGTCGAGGTGCCTTCGGTGGCGATCGCGCCGGAGGCGTTCGCCGATGTCGCCTTCTTCTCGATCGGTTCGAACGATCTGACCCAATATGTAATGGCGGCTGCCCGCGATAACGCAGCCGTGGCGCATCTTAATTCTGTCCGCCATCCCGCCGTGTTGCGGCTGATCGGCTCGGTTGCCGCTTTTGGCCTGCGCGCGAAAATCCCAGTCAGCCTGTGCGGCGATGCCGGCGGCGATCCGGCATCGATCCCGGCACTGCTCGAGGCCGGCCTGCGGGATCTCTCGGTGGCTCCCGCCCAACTCGCCATGGCCAAGGCGGCCATCTCGGATGCATCGGTCTAGGATGACTGAGATGGCCGACAAGACACCAGAAGCCGGCTCCGAAGAGGCGATCCGCGCCTACAAGACGATCCTGTCGCAGGTCATCGACCAGCGACCGTCGGGTATGCGACAACGCCTTGCCGACGCGCTTGGCAAGCACCGCAGCTTCGTCACCCAGATTTCCAGCGCGGCCTATTCGACCCCGATCCCGTCAAAACATCTGCCGGCTATTTTTTCGGTCTGCCATTTCAGTCCGGCCGAGCGCGATCAGTTTCTGGCTGCCTATCATCTGGCGCATCCCGGCAAGATGTCGGTTGCGGCAGGCATGCGCAAGACCCGGCATGTCTCGCTGATCGTGCCCGATTTCGGCGACGACAAGCAGAATGCAGCGCTCGACAAGGCGATCAACGAATTCATCCAGAAGATCACCAGCATCACCGGCAGGAGTGGCGGCTGATCGACGTGTCGGGAGGACACATGAAGAAATTCATCAATTCCGTCGACACGGTGCTGACCGAAAGCCTCGACGGCTTCGTGTCCGCCCACGGCGACATTCTGGTGCTGGGCGACGAGCACAAATTCATCCGCCGCAGGGCACTGAAGCCGGGGAAGGTGGCGCTGATCTCGGGCGGCGGTTCCGGCCACGAGCCGTTGCATGCCGGCTTTGTCGGTCACGGCATGCTGGACGCCGCCTGCCCCGGCCAGGTCTTCACCTCGCCAACGCCGGACCAGATACTGGCGGCGGCCGCCGCCGTCGATACCGGCGCCGGCTGCCTGTTCATCGTCAAGAACTATGAAGGCGACGTGATGAATTTCGACATGGCCGGCGAAATGGCCGACGGCGTCCTGCAGGTGGTGATAAATGATGACGTCGCCGTCGAGAATTCGTCCTTTACGACCGGCCGGCGCGGCGTCGCCGGCACGCTGGTGGTGGAGAAGATCGTCGGCGCCGCCGCCGAGCAAGGCATGGCGCTGGCGGATCTCAAGGCGCTCGGCGGTCGCATCAACAGCGCGACGCGTTCGATGGGCGTGGCGCTGACCAGTTGCACGGTGCCGGCGGCCGGCAGGCCGACCTTCGAGATTGGTGATGGCGAGATGGAATTCGGCGTCGGCATTCATGGCGAGCCCGGCCGGCGTCGCGACACGTTGAAAAGCGCCGATGCGATCGCCGAAGAGATTTGCGCCGCGATCCTGGGCGATCTCGGCGACAGGGCGAAAGGCCCGGCACTGTTGTTCATCAACGGCTTTGGCGGCACGCCGCTGATGGAGCTCTATCTGATGTACAACAGCGCCCGAAACATCTTCGAAAAACAGGGCGTGACGGTGACCCGCTCGCTGGTCGGGTCCTACGTGACATCGCTCGACATGGCCGGCTGCTCGATCACGCTGACCATGCTGGATGACGAGGCAACGTCAATGTGGGACGCGCCGGTGCAAACAGCCGCGCTGCGCTGGGGACTGTAACGGAGGGGCCTTGCCCATATCCCGAACAGGCGGCTTATGAACTTGCCTTAGCCTGCGGGACCGGACGGACCGTTACCCGCAGTCACGCCGACAGATTGCCCGCCTGCAGCGCGGCTTGCCTTGCGGCCGACCGCTCCGGCTTCATCCAAACCGAAGCCGTAGAAGTCTTATCGCGGTATCGGCAGCGACGGCCCGGCCACCACGCTGGACAACTTTCCTGCCTTGCGCAGCACGGGCGCTTCATACTTTTTCTTGGCCATTCCAAACACCCTTTTCAGTCCAGTGCAAAAGAATGGACCGAAACCGTGGAAAGTCAATTCATGAGCTGGTTCTGCCACCACACGCTGGCTTCATGCATGCTTTTCTGCAACATACGCTCCTCTGAGTTGGTTGTTTGACGCAATTCCGGACGGGAATTGCTGATGTGGGCGAACGCAATCCGGGTTTGATGCTGCCATCTCTTGCGCCTGCCGATGAAAAACTGCTGCTGACCTTCGCCGACCCGGAGGCGACGGTTGCCATTGGCCGTGACGTTGCTGCCGAAAGCTTGCTGGCACTGCTCGCCAATGCCGAGTTCCACGGCGTGCTGCCGATCATGCTGCGCAAGCTCAGCGAGATCGGCGACGCCCAACTGCCTGCGGACGCAGCCTTGCGGCAAAAGCTGTCGGAACTGCGTGATCGCTCGACGCTGGCGACCGGCCAATCGATGCTGCTGCAATATCATGGCGACCGCATCATGAAGGCATTGGCGGCGAAAAATGTTCCGGCCCGCATCGTCAAGGGTCCGGTCTTCGCACGCAAACTTTACCGCCACGCCGCTGACCGGCCGTTCACCGACATCGACATTCTGGTCGAGCCGGCCAGCATCATTGAAGCCAACACGGTGATTGCCGGATGCGGCTTCGAGCTCTGGAGCGGCGAGGCGCAGTCGCAGGATCTGCAGGAGTTCAAGTGGCTGGAGAAGGAGAATACCAGCCTGCTGATCGAACTGCACGGCAACCTGGTGCATGATTCCGGCATGCGGCGGCGGCTGTCGCTGGGCTTTCGCGAATTGCAGATCATCGACGGCAGCGAGGCCGACACGCCGGCCGCGCTGCTGACCATCGCCATTGTCCACGCCGCCGGCGGGCACAAGTTCCACCGGCTGCAGCTTTGCGTCGATGTGCTGCAGGGCGTGCGCGCGCTGCGGTCGCCCGCGGATGAAGACCGGCTTTTCGAGGCGGCGCGCATCAGCGGCATCGAGCTCGAACTGGCGACGGTTCTCGATGTGACGGGGCGGCTGTTTGATGCACCGCGCGCGATCGAACTGGCCGACCGCATCAAGCCCGACCTCTCGATATTTTTGGCCAAATGGCTGATCACCGGCGATACGCTGCTCGGCGTCAATTCCAGGGACAAGATGCATTCGCGCCTGCGCCGCGACGCCTTCCGCTGGATCCAGCGCCTCGCCAGGCCAAAGCCGCATTCTGCCTGAAGTGTGCTTTAGTCCCGCGCCGCCAGCGCCGAGCGGATCAGCGGGGCCGCCTCGGCCGGGTTCGCGCCGACTTCCAGGGTAAATGTCGGGACGGCTTTGACCAGCGTTGCGATGGTTGCCATGCGGCGCTTCTGCGCCGGCAAAAGGCCGGTCATGCCGGTCCTGACATTGTCGGTGGCAAGCGCCACCATGGCGTCTGTCCTGGTCATGGGCACGAGCCGGGTTTGCGCGTCCGCCGAGCGGGCGAGATGAAACAGTGCCGCAACCGGTCTGCCGACAGTTTCCTCGATGCGGATGATCTCGGCGAGACGTTCCAGCGAGACGGCCTGCTCGCCATTGGCGTCCCATTTGTCGCCAAGGCAAGGCGCCACGAAGGGCAGCATTGCCGCGGTGTGGCGGTGGACCTTCACCTTGCGCGGCAAGCCCCAGGCCGTGATGCCGCCACCGGCCAAAACCTTGAGGATCATGGCGTCATCCGAGCACAGGCCGAAACCTTGCGACGCCAGCGCCAGCGACGTCGTCGACTTGCCGGTGCCGCTCGGCGCATGGATCAGCACGAGCGCCTCGCGGCCGGGCAATGTCAGGCCGGCGGTGTGCAGCATGTGCTGGTCGCCGGCATCAAGTGCTGCATCCAGCACCATCATCAGCACCGTCCATTTGACCTTGGCATCGGGATGGACTCGTATCTCGGCCCAGCCTCCATCGGCATTGATCGAGACGGTCTGCAGGCCGGGAAAGACCAGATGAACGGTGCCGCCACCGTCGATCAGCCGGCAATGGCCGTCCTCCGGCACCTCGCCGTCGAAAGCGAGTTTTCCGGCAGGCGATTCCGGTAACTCCCGCGTCTCGACGATGTCGACGCGGAAATCGGGCTCGACCGGCCCGCTCACGCGCAACGTGCCGAGCAAGAGGTCGAAGCTCGGCCAGAGATCGGCCCGCGAGGCCGATATGCTGATGACCTGGCCCTGGAGATCATAGCAGAAGGTGGTCGCCGGACCGGTCAAGCAGCGTGCGCCTTTCCGGCATCGGCGTGATGGCGATAGATCTGCACCATGCCGGGGAGGCTGTCCGAGACCACCGGGCGGCCATCGAGACAGACCCAGCAATGGGCAGACATACGCGGCGCCTGCATCGACTTCGGATCGACGCCGAAGCGCAGATCCGGATCGAAGCCGGCAAAGCGCAGGAAGCGGTGGGCGAGCAGGCCCTCGCGCAGGCATCTGCGGTCGCGCATCAGCCAGGGGTGCCGGACGGTCCGGTTGACGGCAGCGACGATGTAGGCTGACGACAGGCCGCGATAAGGGGTGGGTGCGCTGAGCGGCGCCCATTTCAGCACCGATTCGAAGCTGCGGCGGCCGATCAGGGTCGGCATCAGCCGCGCGCTTGCCCATAAATGGACACGAAACAAAGCGCGCAGGAGAACGCCGTCCACCATCAGGGAGCCGGGTCGGCGAGAATGCCTTCGCTCACCAGTTCGGCGGCCAGCGCCGCCATGTCCTGGTCGAGCGTGCCCTTGTCGACCTCGAACTCGTCAGACAACAGGACGACGATCTGGTCAAGGCTGCGGGCGCCGTCCACCTTGTCGAGAAAGGCTTCGGTGGTGCCGTTGCAGGTGTAAAGCTGGCCGCTGCGCGCCAAGAGCACGACGGCGCCATCGCCGACATGCTGGACCGAGGCGTCGTCCGCCAGCCGCAGAACCATTTCAGAACCGATTTGGGCCATGGAGCCCCTCCACCATTTTCCTGGAGAGCAGATAGCGCGGCGATGCGGGTCTGTCCATTGCGCGGGCGAGAGGGAGAACAGGCCGGCCTGACCGTTCTGTGGCAATCCGGCAACGCCACCATCCTCACGACACAGGCGACCGAAGCCTAATGGAGACATCCAATTTCAGATTGTGGTAACTTCCACATCATTCAGAGCCTGAGAACAGGGAAGCACCCCAGAAATCGTCGGTGATTGCAGCTGGTAATCACCGCCGCAAACCGTCAAGCCGGCTATCTCGCAGGGTCAAGGTCTTGCTTTTCTTACCTAAAGTAAGCTATGCAGTCGCGGGGTTTTGGGAGAGCATTGGGTATGCGTTACAATTGGGAGCGGGCGCCGACCGCGTTCGAACGTCATCGAAAAGCATTGGCAGCCGCCATATTGATTGCGGGTGGCGTCGGGCTGATGCTGGCGGCCTTGCCGCTTTAAGAGCTGATATCCGACACGAACGCCCTGCTTTCTCCGGGCGCATGAGCTTTTTCTGCCTGCCACAAGGGGGGCCGCGGCTTAGCGTGCCTGGCCGGTTACGGCGATGAAGCGGCGGTCCCGTCCTTCGAAGCCCTGGCTGAAGCGCTGCACCAGCACGGCCAGTACCGCCGGCTTGTCGGGCGGGGCGTATTCGTAGGATTCCGACAGGCTGTAGGAGGTCGGGCAGTTGCGCGAGCCCGGCACGGCCTTGTCCTCGTGCAGCACCTTGAACGGCTTGCCGTCCTGCCCCTGCAGCGACAGGCGGAAGCCGCGCGCCTTGCCCGTCTTGTCCCCTTGAAGTGTCTTGTCGCCTTGAAGTGTCTTGTGCCCCTGAAGAGGCTGGTCGCCTTCCTTGGCGTCATCAAAGCTTGCCGAGCAATCCTCCTTGCTGTCGGCCAAAATCTGATCGAGCTGGATGGTCGAAATCTGTGTTTCGCCATAGAACGGCGACAGCCATTTCTGCGCGGCCTGCTCGAGGCGGGGGATGTCGTTGTACTCGACCGTGTCGTCCGGGAAGGTGAACCTGTCGGAGGCCGTGCGCGTGCCGCGCTCGGCGATGCCGTATTTGGCCAGGATTGGCGCGGCCTGCTTTGCGGCCTGCGCCCGTGCCTGCTCCACCGTCGTGGTCGCCTCTTCCGATTCATCGAGGACAAGGATCGGCTTGCCGCCGACGAACTCGTCTGTGCTTGTGTCGATGATGTCGATCTGCGACCAGCCGGAAACGGCAGCGTCGACCTCGCCATATTGCTCGAAGGCGAAATATTTGCCGTCGGGGGAAAAGCCGATGATGCGCCGCGCGGCGGCATCGCCGGCCTGGGCGGCGGAAACGATCGTCAACAGCAGCGCTGCTCCAACGGCAGATCCAACCCCGTATCGTACCGTCATTGCGCGCCCTGCCCCGATTTCAAACCCGGCCATGGTGCCTGCAATTTATGGCCAAGGCGAGATCGGCCAAGCCCCAAATTTCGGGAAAGACATGGCATTTGGGGAAAGACGTGGCCGGGAAAACCCGCATAGGCTATTGCAACATAGAGAGTTTTCCCGAGGAGGGATGAATGGCGTCACGCTACCACGAGGTCTATGACGGCTGGAAACGCGACCCGGAACAATTCTGGGCCGCTGCCGCCGAGGCGATCGACTGGTATTCGCCGTGGACCAGCGTCTTCGATGCCAAGGCGGGCGTTTACGGGCGCTGGTTCAACGGCGCCACCTGCAACACCTGCTTCAACGCTCTCGATCGCCATGTCGCAGGCGGCCGCGCCGACCAGATCGCACTTATCTACGACAGCGCGATCACCGGCACGGTCAAGAAATTCACCTATGCCGAATTGAAGCGCGAAGTGGTAGCGCTGACTTCGGTGCTCAAGAACCGCGGCATTCGCAAAGGCGACCGCGTCATCATCTACATGCCGATGGTGGCCGAAGCGACGATCGCGATGCTTGCCTGTGCCCGCATCGGCGCGGTGCATTCGGTGGTGTTCGGCGGCTTTGCCTCGCACGAGCTCGCCACCCGCATCGACGACGCTAAGCCGAAGCTGGTCATCTCCGCGTCCTGCGGCCTGGAGCCTGGACGTGTCGTGGCCTACAAGCCGCTGCTCGACAAGGCGATCGAAATGTCCCGCCACAAGCCGGACGCCTGCCTGATCCTGCAGCGCGACCAGCTGCGCTGCGATCTGAGGGAGCATTACGATATCGATTTTGCCGACGCCGTTGCCCGCGAGCGGGCGGCGGGCGCCAACGTCGATTGCGTTCCGGTACTGGCTACAGACCCGCTCTACATCATCTATACCTCCGGCACGACCGGCCAGCCGAAGGGCATCGTGCGCGACAATGGCGGCCACATGGTCGCGCTCAAATGGACGATGGAAAACGAGTTCGGCGTCAGACCGGGCGAAGTATTCTGGGCGGCCTCCGATGTCGGCTGGGTGGTCGGCCATTCCTACATCGTTTACGGACCGCTGCTGCATGGTGCGACAAGCGTGCTGTTCGAGGGCAAGCCGATCGGCACACCCGACGCCGGCACCTATTGGCGGGTGATCGCCGAACACGGCGTTGTCGCGCTGTTCACCGCGCCGACAGCCTTTCGCGCCATCAAGGGGCAGGACCCCAAGGGCGAATTCGTGCCGAAATACGATCTGTCGAAATTCCGCACTCTGTTCCTGGCCGGCGAACGCGCAGACCCGGAAACCATCAAATGGGCGGAGCAGAAACTCAACGTGCCGGTGGTCGATCATTGGTGGCAGACCGAGACCGGCTCGCCGATGACCATCAACCCGGCAGGCCTCGGCCTGCTGCCGGTGAAATACGGCTCGCCCGGCGTGCCGATGCCGGGCTACGACATTCGCGTGCTCGACGATGCCGGCCATGAAGTGCCGCGCGGCACGCTTGGCAATGTGGTGGTGAAACTGCCGCTGCCGGCCGGCTGCCTGCCGACGCTGTGGAATGCCGACGAGCGTTTCCGGCAGGCCTATCTCGAGGAGTTTCCCGGCTTCTACAAGACGGCCGATGCCGGCATGATCGACGAAGACGGCTACCTCTATGTCATGGCGCGCACAGACGACATCATCAATGTCGCCGGACACCGGCTGTCGACCGGGGCCATGGAGGAGGTGCTTTCAGCGCATTCCGATGTTGCCGAATGCGCCGTCATCGGCGTCGCTGACGCTATGAAGGGCCAGGTCCCGCTCGGCTTCGTCGTGCTCAATGCCGGTGTGTCGCGCGATACCGCTGCCATCGAACGCGAAGTGGTGGGGCTGGTGCGCGAACGGATCGGCCCGGTCGCCGCCTTCAAGACGGTGGTGACGATCAAGCGCCTGCCGAAGACGCGCTCCGGCAAGATCCTGCGCGGCACCATGCAGAAGATTGCCGACAAGGAAGAATGGACGATGCCGGCGACAATCGACGATCCCGCCATTCTTGACGAGATCACCGCGGCGCTCAAAGCCCGCGGCATCGGGGTCTGACGGCCCCAGTGGCGTTGTTTCAGCGGTCCAGACCTCCCCGGCCGGCGCCGCGCGAGCGCCTGGAAATGGATATGGACGACACCGTCGTCTACGCGATCGGCGACGTGCATGGCTGCTACAAGGAATTGCTGTCGCTGGAGCAGAAGATCCAGCTCGACGCGCTGCAATTTCGCGGCCGCAAGATTATCGTCATGCTCGGCGACTATATCGATCGCGGGCCGCAATCGTCGCGCGTGCTCGACCACCTCTTGGCGCTGCCGCCAACAGAGTTCCTGCGCGTCTGCCTGGCGGGAAACCACGAAGTGGCCATGCTGAACTATCTCGACGGCTATCTGTCGCGGGACCGCTGGCTGGCGGTCGGCGGCCTCGAGACGCTGTTTTCCTATGGGGTCGATCCGGCGCGGCTTGCCAGCCTCTATGCCTTGAGCGACGAGGTCGACCGGCGCGTGAAGGAAGTCATTCCGGCCAGCCATATCGACTTTCTGCGCAGCCTGCCGGTGCTGCTCTGTTCGGATAAATTCGTTTTCGTCCATGCCGGCATCAGGCCGGGTATCGACCTGGTCGCACAGGATGAGCAGGACCTGCTCAACATCCGCGACGAGTTCTTCAACGCCGCCTATCTGCTCGACCGCTTTGTGGTGCATGGGCACACGCCGGTCGATATCCCCAGGCTTGACGGGCGAAGGCTCGGCATCGACACCGGCGCCTTTCAAAGCGGCCGGCTGACAGCGCTCAGGATCGCCGGTAAATTCGGCAAGCTGATCTTTTCCTGACCTGCCGTGCTTCTTCGTTTGAGCGTGATCCTTTCCGAAAACCGGATCCGCTTTTCCGGATCACGCTCCTTTTCAGGATCGCGCTCCGTTCAGGCCGCGGTCTTGGCCCGCACGTCCGATTTCTCCAGATAGTAGGTCGAATAGCGGTCGAAGAACTTTTCCGAGCCGCCGAGCGAGCCGTATTTCGGCAGCTTCTTCAGATCGACCTTGTTGAGCACGGCGCCGACGACCTTGCTTGCGACGTAGGGTTCCTGCTCCAGCAGCGAGCGCACCATGGCGCGCGGCGTGCGGCCCCATTCGGCAACCAGCACGAAGCCGTCGACCAGCGGCGCAAACGCCTTGGCGTCGACCACGGGGCCAAGCGGCGGCAGGTCGACGATGATGTACTCGAACGTCTCCTTGGCGTTGTCGATGAAGCGCCGCATGCCGGCCGACGACAGCAGCTCGCTGGTATGCGAGAACTGCCCACGCAGCACGGCCGGGATGATCGCCAGCTTGGTCTGGCGGTCGACCTTGCCGACCGACTGCCAGGTCTGGCCGTTGACCACGGCCTCCATCAGCCCCTGCTCGGCCTCCATGCCGAGGTTGCGGCTGAGGCCAGGATTGCGCAGATCGGCGTCGATCAAAAGCGTCTTCGAGCCGTTGGCGGCCAGCAATCCGGCGAGATTGGCGGCGACCGTAGACTTGCCCTCGCCGGGCAGGACCGAGACCACGCCTATGACCCGGCTGCCTTGCCCTTCCATGACGACGTCGAAGGCGATCTTGGCGTTGCGCAGCGTTTCGGAGAACATCGATGCCGGCGCATCGACGCTGACCCGCAAGCGCGCCCGTTTCTCGGCCGCCGACAATGTGTTGGCGCCTTTGGCATCCGCCGCACCGTCGTCGGCGTCCTTGCCGAGCCTGCCGCCGATCATCGGCAAATAGCCGAGGAATTTGAGGCCGACGCGATCGCGAATGTCCTCGCCGGTCCTGAAGAAGCGCTCGTTGAACTCATTCAGGCCACCAAAGCCGGCGCCAAGCAGCACGCCAAGCACCAGCGACAGCGCCAGCACCCTGGAGGTGCGCGGGCTTGAGGCGGAAAGCGGCGTTGAGGCATCCGAGATGATGCGGACCTTGCCGACCGGGAAGGATTGCTGCTGCGAGGCCTCCTCGTAGCGGCTAAGGAAAGTCTGGTAGAGCGTGGTCAGCGCCTGCGCCTGCTGATCGAGCTCGCGCAGTTTGACCTGGCTCTGGTTGTCGATGGAGCTCTTGCCGGCCGCGTCGGCGATCTTCTGCCTCAGTGAGGTCTCGCGTGAAAGCGCGACTTCATATTCATTGCGATAGCTTTCGGTCAGCTGCTTCAACTCGCCGAAAATCTGGGTCGACAGGTCGGCCTTCTCCTTGGCCAGCGCCACCGCCTGCGGATGGTCGGCGCCGAAATTGGCCGTCACGTCCTGCAGCCGCTTGGCGACTGTGAGATAGCGGGTCTTGAGCGTTGCAATGACGGAGCTTGCCGGCTGATCGCTTGAGATGGCGGAATCGTTGAAGGCATTGTCCGAGCCGCTTTCGACGATGGTCTTGTATTGCTGATAGCGGGCGCTGGCGCGCGCCGTATCGGCCTGCGCGACGATCAGTTGCGCGGTGAGATCGGCAATCTGCTTGTCGCTGATCAGCTGGCCGTCGCTGTTGGCGGCCAGACCATGCTCGGCCCTGAATTTCTCGACCGCCATAGCGGCCGCCTGTGAGTTCTGACGAAGCTCGGTCAGCCGGCCCTGCAGCCAGACCGCAGCGCGCTCGGTGGCGTCGAAGCTGGCATTGAGCTGGTCGGCGAGATAGGCGTCGGCATAGGCCTTGGTGATGGCGGTGGCGAGTGCCGGATTGGTCGACTGGTAACCGATGGCGAGCACATAGGAGCGGCCGTTGCGCTGCGCCAGCACCTCGCTCTGCAGCTTCAGCACGGCATAGTCGTGGCGCGCCGTCTGCATCATGGCCTGGCGTGTCGCCTCATCGACGTTTTCCATGCCGGGAATCTGCTCGGCGGAACTTGAGCGGAAATAGCCGATCACGCCGCGCACGAAGCCGATGCCCTTGACCAGCGCCGATTGCGGCGGGCTCATGAACTCTGCGTTCTGGTCGAGTTTCAGCTTGTCCACCACCACCGAGGCCAGCCGCGCCGAGGTGATGATTTCGATCTGGCTGAGCAGGGCGGCGTCGGTCTGCATGGTGACGGATGCAGCCGAGATGTCGTCGATGACCTTGTTCAGGCCTTCGTCGATCAGCACGCTGGCGACCGACATGTATTGCTTGGGCGTGGTCTGCAGATAGAGCAACCCCAGGAACAGGCCGATGATGGCGCAGACCGCCACCACCTTGACCTGACGCGCCGCCATGCCAAGCAGGCGCTCGACGTCGATGAAGTCTTCACCCTTTTCCTGATCGGGGTTGGGCAACGGCATCCTCTTGTCGAGAGGAAAGCTGGCATAATTCATCTTCGATCCAATTCTAGGTTACAGGCGCCGGAGCGAGACGGGTCAGGCCCCACCTCGTCCGAAGCTGCGGAGATTGGGGGCAAGATATGCAACGCAAGCTTCATGCCATCCGGCGCCGGGCCTGAGCGGCCAGGCGTGCAGGCAGGAGCCGCGCCATCGTCCAAACGCATATGCCCTCGAAAGATGGGCATTATGCGGCCACTTCCTGACGCTTATGCGACCGCACGAACGCCTGCAGCATTTCCAGCACAGGTCCCTTCATGTCGTCGCGCGCCAGCGCGAAGGCGATGGTCGCCTCTATGAAGCCTTCCTTGGAGCCGCAGTCGAACATGCGGCCATTGAAAGGCTGGGCAAAGAAAGACTGGCTTTTCGCCAGCCGCACCATGGCATCGGTAAGCTGGATTTCGTTGCCGGCGCCGCGCTGCTGGTTGCCCAGCAGCGAGAAGATCCCGGGCTGCAGGATGTAGCGGCCGTTGATGTAATAGTTCGACGGCGCATTGGCCGGCGCCGGCTTTTCGACCATGGCCGTCACCTCGAAGCCGCTGCCTGTCTCGGCGCCGCGCCCGACGATGCCGTATTTGCTGGTCTCGCTGGGATCACAGCGCTCGACGGCGATCACATTGCCGCCGGTCTGCTGATAGAGATCGACTGTTTCAGCCAGGCAACCTCGGCGACCGAACGACACCATATCGGGGAGCAGCAGGGCGAAGGGCTCGTCGCCGATGACTTCGCGTGCGCACCACACCGCATGGCCGAGACCATGTGGCGACTGCTGGCGGATGAAGCTGGTGGCGCCCGCCACGGGCAGCATGCTTTCGAGCGCCTCCAGCTGGGTCTTCTTGCCGGTTTGTTCGAGCGTTCCAATCAGTTCGGGGTGCAGGTCGAAGTAGTCCTCGATGACAGCCTTGTTGCGGCCGGTGACGAACACGATGTGCTCGATGCCGGCTTCGAAGGCCTCGTCCACCGCATATTGGACGACCGGCCGGTCGACCACGGGCAGCATCTCCTTCGGAATCGACTTGGTTGCCGGCAGGAACCGTGTTCCAAGCCCCGCCACAGGGATGACTGCCTTCCTGATTTTCTTCATCGCAAATTCCTTCTGAGCAGATCGATTTCAGCCTGTTGCAGGCCACGAACAAACGTCTTCATGTACTCGCCCTCCTTACCTCTCCGCGCCGACGGCAAACTGCGCCGCCACCCTTTTGAGGCGGACGGCGATCGGCATCGACATGTGCCTGACAGCCGCCGGATCACTTAGCGCGGTGCGTATCGCTTTCAACGGCGAACGCGCCTTGATGTGCTGGACCAGCGACAGAAACGATGCCGCCTTGCGCAGGCTGCGGGCGCGTTTGGCGAAGGCGGCCGCAGCAGCAGCGTCCATGGAATTGGTCTCGGCGAAGACCGCGTCGGCCTTGCGCATCGCCTCGATATGGTGAAGCTCGAGCACGCGCGAGATCGAGCCCGTGCGGATGTGGTAGATATAGCCGGTCGTCGGCTCGACGACGCATTTTCCGCTCTTGGCCAGCGCGTTGGCGAGCAGGATGTAATCCTCGCCTATGCTCAGACTTTCATCATAGCGAAGCCCGTTTTCGATCAGGAAACGGCGCTGGAAGATCGGCTTGAGATAGCCAAGGTTGAACGTGGATTCGAAAACGATGTTGCCAGCGATGTAGTCGGCGAGCGTGATTTCACGCAGGCCCTCCAGATATTTGGCGGGAAACATCGTCGCTTCGGCAATGCCGTCCTCGCGCACCACCTGGAGGTTGTCGACGGCGATTACAGCGCCCGCACTTTCGGCTCGCGCGATCATGGCGGCGAGCCGCCCGGGCAGGACGGCATCGTCGGAATCGAGCACCGCGACCCAGCGGCCTGTGGCGAGGTCGAGGCCGGCATTCCTGGCGCCGCCAGGGCCACGATTTGCCGGCAGCGCAACCACTTTGACGACATCTTTTGGATAGGCTCTTGCGACGTCGAGCGTGTTGTCGCGCGACTGGTCATCGGCGACGATGATTTCGACGCTGACATCGCGCTGGGCCATGGCGCTTGCGATCGCCCGGTCGAGCGTGGCCGCGGCATTGTAGGCTGCGATGACAAAGGAGACGTCAGGCTGCACGCTTGCCTCCTTGCTGCGGGGAAGACAGTCCGTATTGGCGAATTTCGCTGATACCGACGAGGCCGCTGACGACGCCGACATGCATGATGCCGCGCAGCACGCTGCGGTTGCGGCGGACCGGGCTAATCGCGGTCAACGCCGCCATGCCGAAGCAATAGACGGCCTTGGCCGAGGCAAGGCCGACAGCCTTCGCACGCTCTATCACGCCTGCGTCATGGCCGATGAGGTGGCCATGCGTCTGGCCGAAGCGGAAGCGGCGGCGGCGCAGCCAGTCGAAAGCGGCTCGCGAACGCGGCACGACTTCCTCGACCCACGCCTCCGGCGCAAAGGCGACGCGACCGCCTGCCTTGACCATGCGGTCGAAGAATTCGGTGTCCTCGCCGCCGCTCTGGCCGCGCGCCAGGCTGAAACGACGGTCGCGCAAGCTGTCGGCGCTCATCCTCAAAAGGACGTTGCAGGTGTAGCCGGTGCGGATTTCGCCCTGCACCCAGACCGGCAAGGTCGAATGGAAATCGCCCTTGCGCATCCAGTCCGGCGCATCCGGGCGGTAGAGCGCCCGCACCGGACCGAGCACGGCCTCGGCGCCGCTTGTCTCCGCGATAGCAATCAGTTCGGCCAGCCATTGCCGGGAAGCGGTTTCATCGTCGTCGATGAAGGCGACAAAGTCGGCCGTGCTGGCATCAAGACAGGCGTTGCGGGCAACCGAGATGTTGCGCGCCGGAGCGTGCCGGTAGCGGGCCACGAGCTTCAATTCGCTCGCCAGCGCGGTCACCAGCGGCTCGGCGGTCGGCTCGTCGTCATTGTCGGCGACGATGACGCCGATGCCGAAACCGGCAGGCATATCCATGGCAGCGAGCGACCGCAGCGTGTCGGCCAGTTCCGGCCGCCGGAACGTGCAGACGCAGATGTCGATTCGGCGGCTGTCGGCGACCATCATGCCACCCCGCGCTGCGATCGCGAGCCGAGCAGTTGCAGCCAAAACCCGAGCGACCAGCCGAAATGCATGACCATCGCCGAAATGCCCGCCAGCACATTGTTGGGATTGCGCTGGCTGATGGCGGTCACAGCGCCGTAGCCCAGACAGACCGAAGCCCAGACCAGCAGCGGCACCGCCGCCAGCCAGTGGATAAAGGAAAATACCGCGAGAAGGACGACCGGCGCCACCAGCAGCGGGATCATCTGCCGAACTTTCGGGATCATGCGGTGCTTGAGCACATTCTTGGCGCGGCCGCGGCCATAGCCGAGATATTGGAAATACAGGCCCTTCAGCGACGAACGCGGATAGTAGACCATCTGCGTCTTGCCGCTCATCCAGATGCGGTAGCCTGCCCGGCGCAGGCGGTAGTCGAGTTCGGCATCCTCATTGTGGCTGAAGGTCTCGTCATAGCCGCCGACCGCGGTGAAGGCCGAGATCCGGATCAGCGCGTGATGGCCATGGTCGACCCATTCGCCGGCCGAGAAGTGCCGATGCTTGGAGCCGCCGGTGCCGAGCTTGGAATTCTGCGCCGCCGCGACCGCTTTCTGCACCGCGCCGCTGCCGCTGGTCAGCATCGAGACGACGACCGAATCGGCTGAAGTGGCGAGCGCCTCCTCGACCAGCCGGTCGCAATAATCGGCGGGATAGCCGCCATGGGCATCGATGCGGATCAGGTATTCGGCGCCGTCACCGAGGCTGGCGACGGCGAGATTGATCGCCGCGCTCTGGATACGTTTTGGGTTGTGCAGGAGGACGACCTGAGGGTCCTTGGCCGCAACCGCTTCGACAATGGCCAAAGTGCCGTCGGTGCTGCCGCCATCGGCAACGACGATGCGGGCGCCGAGCCTTAGCGCTGCCGGCCTGAGCTGCTCGAGCAGCGCGCCGATATGGGCTGCCTCATTCAGGCACGGAATGACGATCAGGCTCGACGGAAGCGCTTCGGTTTGCGTCATTGGCGCCTTCCCATACTCTGTATTTTTCCCATCATCAGCCATCGCTAAGCCAGCGCTTCGGTCACGAAGGGACCGGGGACCGCCGCCAGACCGCGCAGCCTGTCGACAAAGGCGCGGCAGTCGCTGCGGTCGTAGCTCCAGGTTCGTGGGTTGCGGGCCAGCACACGCGCCTTGGCCTTGCCGAAGTGCTCCTGGTCCATGCGGCCGAGCGCGGTTTCCAGGATTTCGGGCGTGGCAGCAGAAAGCAGGATGCCAATGTCCTGCTGGTTGAGAAAGCGCCCCGTCTCGGTAGTGCCCATCGAGATCGGTACGGCGCCGAAGCGGCAGCCCTCATAGAGGCGGTTGGGCAGCAGCCATTCCGAATTCTGCCCTTCCTCGAAGAAATCGATCGCCCAGGAAAAATGCACTTCGCCGTAGATCGCGGCCATGTCTTCCGGGTTGCGGTAGGGGCCACGAAAGGAGAGATAGGGTTCGGCCTCGACAAAAGCGTGGAAATCCGGGAATTCCGAGAGTGCCGGACGGCCCCGGAGGACGACCTCGAAGCGCCCGCCCTGACGGCGCGTGAAGTCGGCCAGCAGCTCCAGCGAGCGGCGGCAGCGCAGCGCGCCGAACCAGCCGATGCGCCACGGAGGTGCTGCAGGGTTTTCGGCCTTTGACCTGTCATCCAAGGCGATCGGCGCGGTTTCGAAGTATTTGTTTTCGACCAGTTCCACCGGTGCGGCGACCTGCCCGAACGGCTTGAAATAATTGGCGATGAAGGCCGGTGAGCTCGTCACCAGAAGCTTCACGTCGCGGGCGAGATAACGCTCCGCTGTGCGCAGTGCTTTGCCCAGCATGTCATTGCGCAGCACCAGGCGATGGATGTCGAGGCATTCGTAGACGATCGGCACGCCGCCGCGAAAGGCGGCCTTGGCGCGCCTGGCCAGCGCCAGCATTTCCAGATTGCGCGCGATGATGAGGTCGGGCTTCGGCATCGCCGCAAGCTTCGAGCCTATCGACAGCGCCGCCTTGGCGACCGCCGCCAGACGCTGGCCGAATCGGCCGTCACGCGTCGCGCCGAGGTCGACCGGCTGCAGCCCCTCGACGTCGGGAACAGCATTTGTGGTCCGACGGAAGCCGGCCAACGTGACCCGCGCGCCGCCTGCCTTGAGCATTATGATCCGCCGGCGCACCGCCGGGTCGGAAACATCGTGCACAAGGTACAAGACATGCAGCATGAAAACTCGACCGCTGTTGGCCCACCCACGGGAATGCTAACCCAGCTTTTGCTGCATCGCAACATTTTTGGTGCGCCGTAGCATAAGTGCACGTTTTTTGTTGCACTGCAAAATTGATGCGTTACCCTTCGTCGGGCTTGAGCGCCGCTCTGACTGGTCACCCAGCCCGATGCAGCGATGAATTGTGACGCGAGCCGCATCGGGATCGTCCTGGCGTTGGTGTTTTCGGTCACCATGCCCGTCCTAGGCACCGCAGGCCCCGCCGCGGAATCTGCTGACGAAATGAGGTATCCCATGAAGATCGTCGTTGAAAACACAGTCTGCCTGAATACCGGGGATGCGGCGATTCTGCTGGCGGTCCGCCACATTCTCAAGACGATCGTGCAAGGCGACGTGCGGTTTGCCGTCTTCGACAGCCAGCCCGAGGTTGCGGAACGACTCTATCCGAAGACGGATTATCCCGACCTCGAATTTCATAAGCTGCTGTCGGAATCCCTGTTCCGATACAAGAATGGCAGCGGGCTGAGGGACCGGTTCAAGCCGATCTACAATCGGCTCGTTCTCCAGGCCCTGCGCTGGTTTGGCAGCAGCGCGCTAGGCAATTTTTTCAGCCATCGCGACCGGCGCGGTCTCGATATCTACGCCGACGCGGACATGGTGGTCACCACAGGGGGAACCTATCTCGTCGAGAACTACAATCTCGAACGACGCCTCAATCAGTTCAGGCTCGATGCCGTATTTGGCAAGGATCCGGTCTTCTTCACGCAATCCCTCGGTCCGTTCGACAAAAGTTACAACCGCCAGGAGCTCGGCCCGATCTTTGACCGCAGCCCGCTCATCCTGCTGCGCGACGAACGGTCGCGGACCCATATCCGGGACTTGGTGAAGGATCTCGGCAAGTGCCACGTGGTGGCCGATGCCGTATTCGCCTTGGCCGATACCGACAGGATCGGCAAGCGTCTCGCTTCCAGCCAGCCGCCGGCGTCGACGGGCCGCGTCGCTATTTCGGTCCGCCACTGGAACTACGTCAGCGACGGTGAGGGCGGCATGCGCCGCTATCTGGATTCGGTCCGCGAGATCGCCACAATTCTTGTCAGGGACCTTGGCAAGGAGGTGACCTTCGTCTCCACGTGTCAGGGCGTGCCGGAATATGCCCATGACGATTCCAAGACCGCGCAGGCCATCGTTGCCGAGCTCGATCCTGAGATCGCCAGCCACGTAACGGTGGACGCTTCGTTCCACACGCCGGACCAGTTGATGGCGCTGGTGAAGGGCTTCGACTTCGTCGTCGCGACGCGCATGCATATGATGATCATGTCGCTTTGCGTCGGCACGCCGGTGCTGCCGATCGCCTACGAGTTCAAAACCAAGGAAGTGGCCAAGCGAATCGGTGTCGACGATGTGCTGCTCGACATCGACACCGTGACGCCCGAAGAGGCGCGCGAAAAGCTCGGCCGGTTTGCGGGAAATCTTGACCGCTATCGCAAGACAAGCCTTCAGGCCGTGCTCGAAGAACATGCTTCGGCAATGTCGGCCACAAACCTGCTGGCGCCGCTGATCGCCGGCCGCTCAGCGGATATTGCGCGCGGCGTTGGACAGGGTGGTGAACAAAGCGCGTCGCGACTGCGGGACGGCAAGCATGAAAACGAGACCGATGCCGTAGTTGAGGGCAAGCGCCAAAAAGACCGCGAGCAGGTCTGACTGGCCCGTTAGAGACGCCGGCAACCACAGGTACAGGAACCAGGCAAGCAGGGACGAGGCGATGAAAAGCCCCTGCATGAGCAGGAAGTCGGCGGCGGTCACCGGACCGACGCGATGGACCAGTAGCGCCAGCACGGGAACGCGCAGCACGTAACCGCTGATGGCATAGGCCGCGGCAACGCCGACGGCGCCCCAGTGCAGGCCAACGACGAAGGCAGCGACGGTCGTCAGCGACGAATAGATGCCCCAATGGAACATGGTCTTCGTCTTGCCCTGACAGATGAATATCCATCCCGTCGTGCTTGAAACGGACTGGACCAGGCTGGCGATGCCCAGCCAGGCAAAGATCGGTGCGACCGGTGCCCAGCCCGCGCCGAAGAGAAGTCCGACGATCTGATTGGAGGTCAGCGTCAGCGCCGCGATGCCCGGCATGGTAACGGCCGCCAGCATCCAGTTGGTGCGCACATAGATATCGCGAAAGCGGGCCTTGTCATCGTGGATGCGGCTGAGCAGCGGCACCATGACCCGTGTCAGCGGCTGGTTGATGTTCTGCAGCGGGAACAACAGGAGCTTGTAGGCGCGGTCGTAATAGCCGAGTTCGATCGCACCGGAATATTTTCCGATGAGAATGTTGTCGAGATTGCGCGAGAAGAAGTTGGCGAGGTTGAAGCCGGTCAGGTTGGCGCCGAACGACAATATATCGGCATCGACCTTCAGGTCCGGCCGCAAAGGCGTCCAACGCGCCACCAGCCAGGCGGCAGCCAGGGCGATAGCTGCCGAAACCGCCGGGCCGATGACCAGCGACCAGTAGCCCAACCCCGCATAGGCCGCGATCGCGGCGGCCAGAAGTCCGGCGGCGGCGCTTATCACGTCGTTCAGTGCGAGCTGGCCGAACTGCAGGTGCCGGTTCATCAACGCCAGCGGCACTGCGGCGAGACTGCCGAGAAGCAGCGGCAGGGCGGAGCCAAGGGTGATGCCGGACATACGTTGATCGCCATAGAACGCGGCGATGGCAGGCGCCAGGCCGGCCACTACCACGGCACTACCCAGCCCGACGAGCGCGCTGATCCAGAACACCTGGTTGAGCTGCTGGTTGCTGATGTCCTTGCGCTGAACCACAGCCTGCTGCAGGCCCAGATTCTGAAGCAGCCCGACGAAGGCGACGATCGGCCCGACGGAAGCCACCAGACCGAAATCCTCGGGGACGAGCAGACGGGCCAGCACGATGACGGAGAGAAACTGGATCGCCATCTTGAAGCCCTGGGCGCCGATGGTTACCAGCCCGCCGCGCAGGGCGACACGACCGAATTGGGGGGGCGGATTGGCGTTCATGCAAGCGACCTCGTTTCGCCAAGCCGCATGGCGATTTCCACGAAATGTTGGTTCAGCAGATCGGAGTTGAACTCCGCCTCGATCTTCTTGCGCGCCGCGAGAGCGATCCCTTCACACGGCTTCGGATTCTCGGCGATCCAGGCAAGCTTGCCGGTCAGCGCCGCAACGTCCCGCTCAGCCACGAGAAAACCCGTCTTGTGATCATCGATCAGTTCAGGGATCCCGGAATGATATGTGCTGACCACCGTCAGGCCGGCGGCCATCGCTTCCATCAGCGAAACCGGAATGCCTTCCAGATCGCCATCGCGGGCGCCGACGCTGGGCAGCAGGAACACATGCGCATCGCGCAGACGCTGTTTGACTTCGCTGTGCGGCCGGGGCCCAAGAAAATTCACCCTGTCGGCAATGCCGAGCTCTGCGGCGATCCCCTTCAGCTGCTCGAGAAGTTCTCCGCCGCCGATCACCGAGTAGATCCAGTCTCGCCGCGGCAGGCCAGCAAGCGCGCGAAGCGCATATTCGATGCCCTTCTTTTCAGTCAGGCGGCAGACCGAGATGAAAGAGAGCGTAGCCTGCTCCCATGGACGCCACCGATAGTCGATGTCACTCGGCCGCACCCCCATATGGTGAACCACAACCTGCTCCGGCGATGCACCGACCTCAATCAAGGCATCGCGGAAAAACGCATTCACCGGCAGTTGAAGAACGCCCTTTTCGAACACAATCTTGTAGCGCGCGAGCGTATTGTCATGCAGCGGTTCGCCGACATCACGGCCGTGAAATATCGTCACCAGGGGAGCGGAAATCCTCCCGCGCTTGATCGCGCGGGCCACGCGCATGCCGTTGTTGCCGAAATGGGCAACGATGACGTCGGCGCCCTGCAGTTTTCGCGCATGAGCAATGTCGATGGCGGTCGAGAGCTTGTCCCAGAACCTGCCGGACCACTTCCTGAGCAGCGGGCGATAGCGACCCAGGCCACCCCACCAGCATACGACCTTTCCTGGCAACGCCTGCCAGCGCGGATCATCGATGTTGCTGTCCCTGCCGAAGGACGTCTCGTTGCAGACGACGCCGACTTCCATGCCGCGCTCAAGGCATCCGGCTATCTGGTCGAGAACAAAGGTTTCGGACAATGAGGGAAACTTGTCGACTACAAAGCAGATCTTCATCGGCAGGATGCGCTCGTCCGGGGAGCCGGTGTCCCTTTGACAAAAGCCGGGCCGAAGACAGGGTGGCGGAAGCACAAGACATGCAGCATGGAACTCTACCGCTGTTGGCCCACCCGCAGGAACGTTAGTACAGGTCTTGCTGCACTGCAACATTTTTGGTGCAGTGTAGCAAGATTTCCCTCAGCTTGGCGTGCCTGCCGATCAAACGCAGAGGAGCAGTGTCAGCCGGCAGATGAAGGATCCGCCAAGCCCTCGGAAACGCCGACATGACCGGTGGGTGCATGCGCAGGGCTCGATGTGGCCAGTTGGGTAACGATCTGCGCAAAACGTTCATTCAGAACATCTGCGTTGAAGTCCTCCTCGACTTTGCGGCGTGCGGCAAGCGCGATACGCTCGCATTCGGTCGGGTGCTCCGCGGCCCAGGCAAGCTTGCCGGCAAGCGCTGAAATATCTCGCTCGGGCGCAAGCAACCCCGTCTCCCCATCCTTGATGAGCTCCGGGATTCCCGAATGATACGTGCTGACCGCAATCAATCCGGCGGCCATGGCCTCCATGAGCGCGACCGGAATGCCTTCCATATCCCCGTCGCTGGCAATGATACTTGGCAGCAAAAAGAGATGCGCCATGCGAAGTCGTCTTTTCACCTCTGCGTGAGGGAGGCTGCCGAGGAATGTTACGCGACCAGCCAAGCCCAGCTCTACGGCCAGCTTCTCCAGATTCATCCGCAGAGGACCGTCGCCAACAATGTCGTAACGCCAGTCTAGCTGCGGCTGGGAGGCCTTGAGGGAGGCCAGGGCTCGCAAGGCGAACTCGACGCCTTTCTTTTCGACCAGGCGGCAAACCGTCGTCACGACCAGTTGGGTGCCTTCCCACGATTCCCAGCGATAGCCGATTTCGCGGGTGTCAATTCCCATATGGTGGACCGTCGTGCTCGCCTGGGACAGGCCGGCTTCCAGCAGCATCGTGCGGAAGTAATCGTTGACGGGCAGGTTCAGGGTCCCATGCTTGGTCAGCCCGGCATATTGTGTCGCGAGCACTGCCTGCCGCGCCGGGATCGCCACGTCCGCGCCGTGAAAGATGGTTATGATCGGTGGTTTGAGCACCTTCCATTTCTTCAGTGCGGCTGCTCTCTCGCCGTTCTGTCCGAAGTGGGCGACAATCACGTCGCAGCGGTTCAGGCGGCGTGCAAAGGCGATGTCGAGAACGGTCGAGGCCTTGTATCGCAGACGCGGCGGCAGACGCTGTACAAATTTGCTGATTACAGCGGCCCATCGCCACCAATGTCGGGTTCTGGCGAGCAGCGTCGCCATCGGCTCGCTTTGCCGGTCAATTCGGTGGTCACCTTGCATCTTTTCGCAGACCACTTCGACCTGAAAGCCCCGCGCCAGCAGCCCAGCCATCTGGTCCACGACGAAGGTTTCCGAAAGCAGAGGGAATTCGCCGACGACAAAGCCCACGCGCATGACCCGCCCATAAGGTTGGGGCTTGCTCGGACCAAGCGGTCCATATCGCAGAAGCCCTAATGTAGACAGGCAGAATACACGTTGATTGCTGCAGTGCCACAAAATATTGCACTGCAGCAATTAAAAGTGATCCGGACGGGCGCACGACGTCTGGACCTGGCTAACGGGAACTTTGCGCGACCACGGTCGTGCAGCGTCTCAGCTGAACTGCAACACGACGCGTTTAGGCTGCGCGCTCCAAACCGACACGTCTTGCGCGGTCGAGAACGCCCATGAACGTTGCGAACTGGCTGTCGGGGTTCATTTGCCGCCGCTCCGAAAACTGACGTGCTGTCGCTGACAGCCGCTTGTACTCGGCCTCGTCGCTCCACAGCCGCCTGACCGTTGCGACCCAGTCGGCGAGCGGGGCGTCGTAGTCCAGTACCACGCCGCCGGCGCCGATCGCTTCCGGCAGACCGCCGCGCCGCGAGCCGACCACGGGAATGCCACTACAATGCGCTTCCGAGGCCACCCGGCCCCAGGCTTCTTCCCATTTGCTGGGCGCAAGCAGGATTTTCGTGCGGCCGTAGACCGTCTTCATGTCGCTGGTGCGGCTTTCCAGCTTGACGTTCTGGAGGGGAGAGATTGTTGCTTCGATCCGGGCTCGATGATCGTCGTCGAGCTTCCAGCTTTCGACGAACAGGAACGGGATCTCGGGACAGGCGGCGGCAATGCGCACCGCAAGATCGAAGCCTTTTTCCTCATATGGATTGATGAGCGTGACAAATTCACCGGTCGTCGGTGTGCTGTAGAACGCGGGATTGATGGTCGGCGGAATAACCGTCGAATCGATATCGAATTTTGCCTTATAGGCGCGCGCGGTGAACTCGGAGTTGGCGATATAGACCGCCGAATGGAGCTCACGCAGATCGCCGGCCAATTCGTCGAATTCGACATTCCTCAGATAGACGGTCAGCGGCACGCCAAGCCTCTGCAACTCTCTGCCGATCGGCACCGAATTGTGGCATTGCACGACCGCGACATCCGGCCTCAACTTTTTGACGGCGAAGTCGGCCGCTTCCCAGGGGAACCACGCCCGTACAACCGGATAGCCCGGGAAATTGTCGATGACCGCGCGCTGACGAAGGAGCTTCATCTTGGCGCGCGCCCTGAAGCCGAACATGCCGTCGCCGAACAGCGCTGCCAGAACGGATGCCTCGTGACCGTTTTCGCGCAATTGCTCGACCAGGTGGTGGGTGCTCGACTGGACGCCCCCGCTGAATTGCGGCGTGTAGCCGGTGCCGCCTGCAAACAGAACTTTCATGAACCTGGCTCCGCGTTGTGCCGCCCTGCCTTCACGCCGCCATCCTGCCGATCGAGAAATACTCGATGCCGTGACGGGCGATGACCTTGGGATCATAGAGGTTGCGGCCATCGAAGATGACCGGCGTGGTCAGGGCATCCTTCACCGCGTCGAAGGACGGGGCGCGGAAACTCTTCCATTCGGTGGCGATCAGCAAAGCGTCGGCGCCGCGCAACGCCGCCTCCTTGGTGCCGCACAACAAAAGGTCGTCGCGCAGGCCGTAGATGGCCTGGCATTCCTGCATCGCCTCGGGGTCGTAGGCCTGCACATTGGCGCCGGCCTGCCAAAGCGCCTCCATCAGGACGCGCGCCGGCGCCTCGCGCATGTCGTCGGTGTTGGGCTTGAAGGCGAGGCCCCAGAGCGCGAAGGTCTTGCCCTTGAGACTGCCCTTGAAATAACGGTGCACCTTGTCGAACAGCACCGACTTCTGGGCATTGTTGCGCTCCTCCACGGCGCGCAGCAGCTTGGCGTCGAACTTGACACCTTCGGCGGTCTTGATCAGCGCGCGGACATCCTTGGGAAAGCACGAACCGCCATAGCCGAGGCCGGGATAGATGAAGTGGTAGCCGATGCGCGGATCCGAGCCGATGCCCTTGCGTACCTCCTCGATGTCGGCGCCGAGCTGCTCGGCCAGATTGGCCATTTCGTTCATGAAGGAGATCTTGGTCGCCAGCATGCAGTTGGCGGCGTACTTCGTGAATTCGGCGCTGCGCACGTCCATCACGATCATCTTCTCGTGGTTGCGGTTGAACGGCGCGTAGAGCTCCCGCATCACCGCCTCGGTGCCCTCGCTGTTGGTGCCGACAATGATGCGGTCAGGCTTCATGCAGTCGGCGACGGCGGAACCCTCCTTGAGGAACTCAGGATTGGAAGCGACGTCGAAAGCCAGGTCCTGGCGCCCGCGCGCCTTCAGCGTCGCGGCGATTTTGGCCTTCACCTTTTCGCAGGTGCCGACCGGCACGGTCGACTTGCCGACGACGATCTTGGGACCGTCCATTTCGCGGCCGATGGTCTCGGCCACCGCCAGCACATATTTGAGGTCGGCCGAACCATCTTCGCCGGGTGGCGTGCCGACCGCAATCATCTGGATCTCGCCATGCTTGACGCCGGCGGCGGCATCGGTGGTGAACTTGATGCGGCCGGCGGCGTGGTTCTCCTTGACCAGGGCCTCCAGTCCCGGTTCGAAAATCGGCACCAGGCCCTGGTTGAGCCGCTCGACCTTCTTTTCATCGACATCGACGCACACCACCTGGTGCCCGACCTCCGCCAGCACCGCGGCCTGCACGAGACCGACATAGCCAATTCCAAAGACCGTCAAATTCATTCGGGTTAATTCCTGTTCACGCCCTTTGGCCTTATATAGCCGGGCCGGTTCAGATCTACTTTATGCTGCTTACACTGCATGCCAGCGATTCCGGAAACTGGCACGGCTGGCCGAGCGCGGTGAAGGCGACGCGCTGCACCTGCATCGTCACCTGGCGGCCGGGGTCCGAAAAGGCGCCCATCCAGTTTTTCAGCGTGTCGCTGCCCCAGAGGCTGAAGAATATCTTCTGCGAGTGGGTCGGCAATTGCTCGGGATTGGTCACTTCCTGGACCAGCTTGCCGTTGACGTACCAGCGCAGCCGGTCCTTTTCCCAGATAAAGGCATAGTCGTTGAAGCCCTTGTCGGCGCCGCCTTCGACCTCGGCCAGCTTCTCGTTCTTGGGCTTGCCGGCGATGTAGCTGTTGACCTGCACCTTGGATGTATCCTTGGTCAGCACCTCGAAGTCGATCTCATACCAGGGCTGTTTGTCGGCAGGGCCGATATAGGTGAAGAAAGCGGCGTTGAGACCGGATCCGGTGTCGGTCTTCATCCGTGCTTCATAGGTCCCATAGCCGAAGCGCTGCTTGGTCTGGATCTCGGCGCAGGCGAACTCGCGGTCCTTCAGTTTGCGCTTTTCGAAGCCGAGCGTCAGCATGTTGTCGGAAAATTTTACCAGGCTTTTCGACCAGGTGCAGTTCTGGTGATTGCCGTTCGACCAACCGTCGGAGACATACCAGCGCGAACCATCGAAACTCTTGAAATCGTCGACGAAGGACGGTGCGCTTTGCATCTCCGGGGAGGCGTCCTGGGCGCGGGAGGGGTGCGCGGCGCCGAGCAGAGCTGCGGCTGCCGCCAACAGAAGCGCACCAACGGATAGAAGACGCGTTGGGAATACAAGACGCATTGGCCGATTTGGCCGCGCGGAAATCATGGCATCGATTGCCGCCATGGGCGTCGTCTTCGGATCTGCGTTCATATCAATTCACCTTTGTGCTGTTCCGCCCCAACCCAAAGTCACCGATTGGCCCACATTGCTAACGGGCCGATCCCGATCCTCCGTCCCCGAACTTTCTCTTCTGTGTCTCGTGTGACCGTGTTCAGCCGAAGCGACCTGCGGGTTTGACATATTCGCCGTGCGAATCAGAACCCTGGCCATCCTCGCCGACGATCGCGTCGAGCGAATGACGCAGTTCCTTCATCCGGCTCGTCTGGCGCACCAGCTCGGCGATGCGCTGTTCGCAGTTCAGGATGGACTTCGTCAACTCGCCGACTTCCGACAGCTTGCTTGCCGACGCCGAGCCGTTCTCCATCGACTCGACCAGGAAGGCCGCGTTGGTAGACTTCGACCGGTAGCGGGCCTCCAGCCCGGTCTTCTCGGCCGCAATCTCGGCCGTGATCTGATCCAACAGCTTTGCCAGACGGTCGAAACGCGCCAGATCGGTCTGCTTGTCGCGCGCTGGGTCCCTGGACCTGAAGCCGAAAATTGAAGCCATCCGGTTGGCCTTCCAAAATTGCTGCACCGCAACATACAGTGCCATCGTCGGGGCGTGTAGGCAACCTCCGAGTTTCAGAAAGGCAATTTTTTCAGCCTTGCGGCCGCCGTCCCGAACTTGGCGGAGCCTACTTTTGCGCCGCCGTGTTGGTAGCGGCCATGAGGAAGCGCAAGGGCGGCACCGGCTGCTGCCGCGGGGACAGACCGGCGAGGCGAAACAACGCATCGAGCTTGTCGGCGGCCACGCCGACAACGATGGGAATGAAGTTCGACTGGCTGGCCAGCGCATAGGCGGCGGCAGACGCCATGCCGCGCTCGGCCTTCACATCGAGGAAATTGCGCAGCCGGTATTTGTCACGCACATGCCGCTCGTGCTTGCGCAGCAGGGCCTTGGAGCCTTCCGGCAGGCTGTCGATCTCGAGCAGTGCCAGATCCGCATCGGCGAGGCGCTTCAAATCCTGTGTCTTGTGGCGCCCGCTCAACGAATCGGCGCGCACGATCGCGCCATAGCCGCAGGAACGGATGACCTTGAAGCGTGCGCCAAGGGCAAAGGCGCGAGCGTAGAGTTCGTAATCTTCGCCGAGACGCAGGTTCTCGTCGTAACGCAGCCCATGCCTGTCGAGGAAAGCTCTTGATATCACCGGCTTGAGAAAGCCGAGTTCGCCGCGCTGGACACGCCGTCTGGAGATGTTGCCCTCGATGAATCGCTCGAAGTCGAGGAATTCCGGGTCCGCCGAAAAGGACGGGGCGACGATCTTCGAGACATCGGTCGCCGTATCGTCACGGATCAGCATGATGTTGTCGGCGGCGAAATCCCAGTCGGCGCTGGCAAACAGCTGGCGAAACCGTCCCTGAAGGAAGAAATCGTCGGCGTCGAGAATGCTGATGAAAGGTGATTTCGACCCGGCAATGGCGGTATTGCGGGCGAAGGACGGGCCGCGATTGGCGTCGAGCCGGATTACCGAAAGCCGGCCGCTGCCATCGTCGGCAGCGCTGGCCACTTTTGCGGTGTCATCGGTGGAGGCGTCGTCGACGACGACGACTTCCGCCACCTCCGGCTCGCGCAGCGCCGAGGCGATGGCTGCGGGAATGGTCCGGGCCGCGTTGCGCGCCGCGATGATCACGCAGACCCGGGATTCTGTCATGGACATAGGATGGCCTTTCGATTGCGTAAAGTGTCGCGAGGCCCCTCGCCCTCCCGGCGCGCGGCGCCGGACCCCGATCCATCCTCCCATGATCCATCCCCAGCGGATCGGGACGGAACGTTTTCTGCCTGCTGCATGACGACCCTCATCGTCACCGGCTTTCCCGCTCGAAAATCCGCCGGCTGAGGTCGGCTGACGCGGCCCAGCCGGCCTCGGTCAGGTAGCGGACAGGTTCGCGGCCGCACAATTCCCACAAAACGGTGCGCCGTTGCGGCCATCTGAGCGACGACAGCCACGGCGCGATGACCATGTGGAACAGGTCTTCATTGCCGATGCGTGACAGGATCCTGGTGGCCCGATCCGACAGCAGCGTGCCGGCGCCACCAAGCAGCACATCGGCGGCGCGCAGGCCCAGCAGCAGGGTGTCGGCCAGCCCCTGCTCGGCCGCGTAGTCGAGCACAGTCTGCTGCTCGGCCTCGCTCAGCCGACTGGCAGCGGCCCGGATATCGCAGACATAGCCCGCGCATGGCTCGCGGTTGAACAGCGCCTTTGCGACACTGATGCAGGACAGAAGCAAAGTGTCGGAGGCCGAGATGAACGGCACGCTGGAGCCGGCGATCGCAAGCGCGCGCTTGCGGCGCAGGAACCCTTCCGTATCGCGCGGGCTGGGCGATCCCGGCTGCTGGAGCCGGTAATGGAGATCGACGGTGGACAATTTCTGACCCTCGCTGCGAACCATGTGCTGCTCGCCCAGAAAGCGCACCCACCAGACGGAGCGGGACTTGCCGGCGACCTCGTAGCCGATCGAGCGCAGCGCATCGCGAGCTCTAAAGAAGCCGGCCGGCGACACCAATATGTCGACATCTCCGGACGGCTTCATGAAATGGTCGCCATAGAGCAGTTGCTGCTGGAGGGGCCCCTTCAGGAACACGAAATCGATGCCGCTGCCGCGCAGCGCCTTGTCGATGGCCATCGAATCCATGATGCCGGACGAGTTCATCGCAATCGTGCGCCGGCGATAAGTGTCGAGCCACTCGAGCAATCCCGGCGGCGTCTCGCCCGCGGGTGGGCGCGACAGCGCCTTCAGCATGAAGGTGGCGACCTTGTTCAGCCTGGCGATGTCGCAAACATCGGCAACGGAGATGGCCGGTGCAGGCGCGGCGCTGGGGCTCGCCCTGGAGGCGAAGAACAGCCGCAGGCAAGCCTGCACATAGGCCACTTCGTCGGCGCAGCCAGCGGCGCGCAACCTTTCGAAGGTCCCTTCCTGCAATGCCATATGCTGCAGCTCTCCGCAAAAAATTCGCCAGGCGCGTTATATTGCAACTGCGAAGCAAAGCATCGCCAAATTCATGCGCCGCGTCCAGTTTTTCCTTTGGAGACAATTTTCCTGCAACCTGGACGTCTGGCGACACAGTCGTACAACGTGATGCAAGGCGTCGCCTGATCGGAGCCTCTGCGGACACGTCAGCAACAATCTTGTGGGAACGCGCCGGCGCCCCAAATGACGAGCATCGACTAGAAAATTTAATGTAATAAAATCAGTTGCTTAGTTAAGCACCACGGACACTGCGCTGAAATCGCCTAGGCTGTGAAAATGCAAGCGGTTTTGATCACCATTGAAGGCAACCGCAACCGGGAATTGATTAACGGCGGGTAAATCAGGCTTGACTCATAAATGCTGCCATGCAGCTATTGCGGTGCAGCAATAGCTCGCTGCCGGCAATCGACAGGCCGCTTCCAGTCCACAAGTGGAGAGTAAATTGGAACAGAATGTTGAAAAGCATGAGTACGAAACCCCTAGCCTGACGGTCCACGGCTCGATCGAGACCATCACGCAAGGCGGTAGCGGTACTACGGCACTCGACGCCTCGTTTCCGGCACATACGCCGGTCGGCGAACTCACCTTCTCCTGAGTATTCTCTCGTTGGGGTGACAAAGTCCGGACTCTGCAAACAGAGCGCACTAAGGAGAGTCGGGGGTCAAACCCCGGCTCTCGCGTCTTTGTCCGGAATTGCCGAAGCGTTGGTTGTGAGCGAGGTTTAGGAATGGACTGGAACCCCACGGACCATGATCGGATGAGCGCGAGCAAGGATGCCGTGGCCTGCGAATTCGGCAACGGCCTGGCGCTGCTCGATATGAGGTCCAACATCTATTACAGCCTGAACAGCGTCGGCGCCTATATCTGGGAGCTGATCCAGGAGCCGCGGCCGATTTCCGAAATCCGCAGCGCCGTGCTGGATCGCTACAATGTCGATCCGGAACGCTGCAAGGCCGATGTCGATGGATTGTTGAAGGGCTTGGCGGACGCCGGGCTTGCGAGGCTCCATGATGAGGAACTTGTCTAGAGCTTTCTCGCTGAGCGGGCCGGAGATGCTCTTTCTCGCCCACTGCCTTGCGGTGGTCGTGGCGGTGCGGCTGGGGCTGACGCTGCTTTCCTACAACATAGTGCGCCGCATGGTGACCCGGCTCGACGCGCGCGAACCAGCCGACATCGGCGATCTCAGGCGTGTCGCCTGGGGCGTGGCTGCGGCTGCCCGCCTGGTGCCTGGCGCAAGCTGTCTGACCCAAGCGCTTTCCGGCCAGTATTTGCTTGCTCGCCAGGGCAACGCCTCAAAAATCCGCATCGGCATCGAGCGCGGCACCGGCACCGGCACCGAGTTGAAGGCGCATGCCTGGCTGGTCAGCGGCGACCATATCGTGCTCGGCGGCTCGCTTGGCAGGTTTAACCATCTCGTCGACCACGGCCAGTGAGCGATGAGCGGCGTCGCCGGAATTCTGCTGAGGCAGGAAGGCAGGCAGGCCGCCGCGGCCGACATCCAGCGCATGCTTGCCCGCATGCAGCATCGCGCGCCTGACGGCAGTTCGTGGTGGATCGACGAGGGCGTCGTTCTTGGCCACGCCTGGCTCAACACCACCGATGAAGCCGGCCCCGGCCCGCTGACCATGGCCGGCGGCAAGCTCGCAATCACCGCGGACTGCCGGCTGGACAATCGCGACGAACTCTTGGCCAGGCTCGGCATCCGGGACAATTCGGTTGCCGACGCCGTGCTTGTGATGCGCGCCTATCTGCGCTGGGGCGAAGCCTGTCCCGAACATCTGCAGGGCGACTTCGCCTTTGCCATCTGGGACGCCGAGCGCCGGCAGCTGTTTTGCGTGCGCGATCATTTCGGCGTCAAACCCTTCTATTACCATTCAAGCGACCGGCGTTTCGTCTTTGCTTCCGAGATCGGGCCGATCCTCGATGTCGGCGGCGTCGACATGCGCATCAGCGAACACCAGATTTCCGGCTTCCTCGCCGGGCTGCCCGATAATCCGCAATCGACTGCCTATGCCGATATCTTCCGCCTGCCCGCGCGCCATAGCCTGACGGTGACCGGCAACCAGGTGGTGCTGCGCCGCTACTGGCAGATCGAACCGTCGCCAAGACCGATGCGGGCGGACACGGCCGAGGAATTCCGCCATCTGTTCTCGCAATCGGTCCGCAACCGCATGCGCGGCACGCCTGCGGTCGGCGCAATGCTGAGCGGAGGGCTCGATTCCTCGTCGATCGCCTGCGTGGCGGGCCTTCAGAATGCCGCGCAGCGAAAGCCGAGGCTGCCGACCTTCTCGCTGGTGTTCGAAAAGGGTTCGCCAATGGACGAGCGGCCTTTCATCGAGGCAGTGCTTGGCCAGGAGAAGGTCGACGGCACTTTGATTTCCGTCGGCAACTACGCGCCCTTCGCGGAATTCGAACGCATTCTGGAGGAGCAGGAAGAAACGTTCCTGGCCCCCGGCCTGTCGCTGACCCGCGACATCTACAGGACGGCCGGCGCCAAGGGCATGAAGGTGCTGCTGGACGGCCATGGTGGCGACGAGGTGGTTTCGCAAGGCCACGGCCATCTGCACGAACTCGCCGACGCCGGCAAATGGATGGAGCTGTGGCGCGAGCTGCGCAGCGCCTCCAACACCTATGGCGACGGCATGCTCGGCCTCTACTACCAGTTCCTTACCCTTTACGGACCGGCCTGGCGCATCGCGAGAATCAAGCGGTTCGCGAACCGCGTGCTTGGCAAATTGCGGCGCCATCCAACTGGGCGGCCGGCGACGAGCTGGCGCGGCCTGATCAATCCGGACCTGGCGATGCGCACCGACCTCGTCGAGCGGTTCCGCAGGGCCGGCTATATGCCGCCCGCCGTCAGCGCCAGCGAGACCTTGACCCATCGCTGGCTGCTGTCGTACGGCATGGTGCCGCACGCCTTCGAGGTTCTCGACAAGGCCGCCGCCAATTTCGGCGTCGAGCCGCGCTACCCCTTGTGGGACAAGCCGCTGGTCGAGTTCTGCCTGGCGCTGCCCGGCGCAGAAAAGCTGAACCGTGGTTTTGGCCGCTCGGTGTTGCGCCGCGCCATGGAAGGTATCCTGCCGCCGGCGGTGCAGTGGCGGCGCGACAAGATCGATTTCACCTCCAATTTGGTCAAAGGCATGCTCGGCAATCACCGCGATCTCCTGGACAAGGTGCTAGTGAAAGATGCGGCGCGGATCGCCCCTTACGTCAACCTGCCTGAGGTGACCGCCGCCTATGGCCGCATCGCTCGGCAACCGGACGAAGCCACCCTGCCCGATGTCCAGTATGTCTGGCGTTCGATCGCGTTGTCGCTGTGGCTAAGGCAGGTGGAACAGCGCGGGAGCCATGCATGACACCGGCCAACATGCCACTCACCGCCGATTCGATCCGCGATGCCGGCCATCCCAAGGCTCGCGCGCAACACTTCTACAGGGCTTATGGCCTGACGATCAGCTCGCAAGTCGAATTGCCCGAGCTGGAGCCGAGCGCGCCGGCGGCGGTCGATGTGGTGATTACAGTCGGCCCGATCGACTTGCCAAAACCCTCGCCCGAGACCGGAACTGCTTTCCGCTTCGAGGCGCGGCAGCAATATCTGGCATGGCAGACGGTCGGCGCGTTCCTGATTACCGATGCCTGCCGCATCGAGGTGGAGCCGGCGCCTAATGTCGACGACGCGCTGCTGGCGTTTCCGCTGCTCGGTCCGGTCATGGCACTGCTCCTGCACCAGCGCGGCCTGCTCATCCTGCACGCCAGCGCCATTGCGGTCGGCGGCAAGAGCGCGGTCTTCATGGGCGACAAGGGCGCCGGCAAATCGACGATTGCAAGCGCGATGATCCGGGCCGGCCATCGCTTGCTGACCGACGATGTCGTGGCGCTCGATCTCACGGACCGCCCGATGATCGTTCCGGGCTTTCCGCAGCTGAAACTCGCCGCCGATGCGGCCGCCGCGTTTCCCATCCGCCAGGCAGAAATACGCCCGCAGGTGCATGCGGCGATCGACAAGATGCAGCATCGCCTGCACGCCGGATTTGCGGCAGACGCGGTGCCGGCGACCCGGATCTATATCCTCGAGCGCAGCGACAAAGCAGCGATCACGCCGCTGCCAGGCATCGGCGCCCTGCCGGCAATCATCAAATTTTCCTATGTGACGCGTTTCGGCCGTCCAGCCCTGGTCGGCGATTTTGCCACGACACATCTTCGCCAATGCGCCGCCCTCGCCAGCCAGATCGGCGTCTGTCGCCTCGAAGTGCCGACCGGGCTCGACCGTATCGGCGAAGCCGTCGCCCTGATCGAAAACGATCTGGCGGCCGACAAAGGGCCGCGGTGAGCTGACATGTCCGCATCGCAGATCCTGCGCTTTTCGTTTTACCGCGATGTCGCCGGCTTCGGCACCGCCATGGCCCGGATCGGCGGGCGCAGGACCTTCACGGCATTGCTGTGCCTGATCCTGGGAAGCCTGACCGAAGGCATCTCGATCCTGCTTCTGGTGCCGCTGCTGCATCTGGTCGGGCGACCCGAGCAGAATTTCGCGGTCAGGTTGCCTGACCGCGACTGGGTGCGCTGGCTGGCGCCGGACGGAACGCTGCAATTGACCACGGTGCTTTGCCTGCTGGTCGGGCTTGTCGCGCTGCAGGCGGCGTTCAACCGTTATAAATCCGTCTACATGGCGCGGCTGCTGCTCGACTTCATCAATCGCCTGCGCATGAACCTGTTCGAGAGCATCGGCAAGGCGCGGTGGGGGATATTCGCGCGCATGCGCATCTCGGATCTCGACCATGCGCTGACCGGCGATATCGACCGCGTGCAGTCGGCGGCGTTCTCGCTGCTGATGCTGGTGCAGATCGCCGTGCTTCTGGCGGGTTATCTCGTTGTCTCGCTGTTCATTTCGACAGTGATGACGGCGTTTGCCATTGTCGTCGGCATCGTCACCTTCCTGGCACTGCAGCCGTTTCGGGCACGAGCCAGCGCCTTCGGCCGGGTTTTGACCAGCAATCGCCAGGAGCAGTACCGAACGGTCTCGGAGTTCCTCGGCGGCATCAAGGTGGCCAAGAGCCTGAATGTCGAGGCGACCTATTACGCGCAGCTTCGCGCGACGCTGGAGAAGATGAAGGCCGACAACATCAACTATGTGCGCAACAGCACCATCGGCACCGCTCTGTTCCAGGTCGCCAGCGTCATTGGTCTGAGCCTGTTCATCTATGTCGCTTTGGTGCGCTTCAACCTCTCGCTGGCCGAGATCGTTGTCCTGCTTCTGGTGTTCATGCGCATTGCGCCGCGCTTCATGGACATGCAGATGCAGGCGCAGCAGGTGCTGATCAACCTGCCGGCCTATGCCTCGATGCGCGACATGCAGGCGCGTTTCGATGCCGAACGCGAGCCGGCAAACCTCGAATCGGATGCCAAGCTGTCGCTCGATGTCGGGCTCAACATCCGCAATGTCTCCTTTGCCTATGAGGCCGGCGGCAAGCCGGTGGTGAGCGATGTCACCTTTGGCCTTCCCGCCGGCAAGGTAACGGCGCTGATCGGTCCGTCAGGCTCGGGCAAGAGCACGCTTGCCGACATGCTGCTTGGCCTGCTCGAACCGAGCGAGGGCAAGATCCTGGCCGATGGCGTCGAGATCGGCGCCGCCAACCGCCGGCGCTGGCGCGACCAGGTGGCCTATGTGCCGCAAGACGTGTTCCTGCTGCACGATACGATCGCCGCCAATCTGCGCCTTGCCGCGCCGCAAGCCAGTGACGCGGAGCTGTGGACTGCACTGCGCGCTGCGCATGGCGCCGACTTCGTCGAGCGGCTGGAGTTGCGGCTCGACACGGTGGTCGGCGACCGCGGCGTCCGGCTCTCGGGCGGCGAACGCCAGCGCATCGCGCTGGCGCGCGCGCTGCTGCGCAAACCTTCGCTGCTCATTCTCGACGAGGCGACCAGCGCGCTCGACTGGCAGAACCAGTCCCTGATCGCCAAATCGATCGACGGCTTGCGCGGATCGATGACGATCCTGACCATTGCGCACAGGCCATCGATGATCGCCTTCGCCGACTGGGTGGTTGCAGTCGAAAACGGACGAATCGTCGAAGTCGGGCAATATCAGAGGTTGAAAGCGAAGGCCGGCAGCCGCCTGTCGAAAATGCTTTCAGGCGAGCAATCGGAACCCGAGCCGGCCGAAGCAGGCTGAGTCCGGCTGCAAGATGATCCGAGGCCGACCTTGCGGCTTCAGACTGTTCAATGCACGCTGCGCCTCGCCGAGAGCTTCTCGCCTTCAACCGCCTTGTCGGCGCCGAGGCTTCTTTCGGCGTCGCGAGCCCTGTCGGCCGATGTCGGCGCGCTCCTGGCGATCATAACATACACCAGCAGGAAATAACCGACTTGGATGAGGACAGCGCAGCCGATGACGCGAAGCACCGTTGTGGTGGCCGTCGCGCCGTCGACATAGGACCACGCGACCACGATCGCGAGGGCGAAAACCATTCCAATGACGAATTTTGGTAATGACATGTTCGGCGGCCCGTCAACCGGCCCGAGCATGCAAAAGCGATGACTTACCCACCCGAGTATCTCCCCATTCGCCATGCGAGCTTATTTAGCTGCTCTTTTCGGCCGGTTGCTTCCGGCCTTCCCAACCCATCCAGACTCTATCAGGAATAATTTGCGACTCTATTAAGGCGCGAAACTGACGGCAAGGGCAACCAGCAATAATTTTCGGCTTGGCGGCGGCTTGGACTCCGCCATGCTGCGATGCACACGCAGGGGTGGTGGCCTAACTCGTCATGCGCTTTATACTACAGTAGAATCTGCAATGTTGATTAGTATTTTACTTGATTAATTTAGCAAAGCCAGTGATTCGAAAATCAGTTAAAGCCGTTCCCTCTGCGGCAAAGGACGATTTGCCCAAAACCCGCCGAAAAAAGGCATTACATTTCCTACGGTTGCTAATTATTCGTCACAAACTCGCCATAAAGGGCAAAATTTGGGCAAGGAGGGTTTATTATTTAGTCAATTCCTGACGTGACTATTTCAGCCATATGGGAAATTGTGTGTTGCGCTGCAGCATTTTTTTGGTATCGTGGCATAAACCATCCGTTCAACGTATGGAGCTTTTGCATGAGGGACGTTGCCAAGTCGGCCAATGCGGCATTTTCGCATGTCGGCGTAGATTTTCCGCCACCCATCGGCGGGCTGCTGAAGCGCAGTTTCGATATTTTCGGTTCACTTGTCGGCCTGGTGGCGCTTAGCCCGCTGTTCCTGATGGTGGCCCTTTTGGTCAAGCTTTCCGACGGCGGCTCGATCTTCTACGGCCACAAGCGCATCGGACGCGGTGGGCGGATTTTCCCCTGCCTCAAGTTCCGCACCATGGTCGAAGACGGCGAACGTGTGCTGGCCGCCTATCTCGCGGCCAATCCGGAAGCCAACGCCGAATGGATCGCGACCCGCAAGCTGAAGAACGATCCGCGCGTCACCCGCGTCGGCGCCGTTCTGCGCAAGCTCAGCCTCGACGAGCTGCCGCAGATCATCAACATCCTGCAGGGCGACATGAGCCTTGTCGGGCCTCGCCCGGTGGTGCGCGACGAGCTTGAGATCTACGGCAGCGCCGCGGTCTATTATTTGAAGTCGCGGCCGGGCCTGACCGGGCTCTGGCAGGTCAGCGGACGCAACGATGTCTCCTATGACAGTCGCGTCGCGTTCGACCGTCACTATGTCGAGAACTGGTCGCTGTTCGAAGACGTTCGCATCATCCTCAAGACCGTGCCCGCGGTGTGGATGTCGCGCGGTTCCTACTGACCGACCGCAACTGGTCAGCAATCGGGCCGGCACGGCCCGAAGCCAATCCGGTCCAAAGCTATTCGGCGATGGGCCGGTCTCGCATTGCAGCCATAGTGTTCTGCCAGGTTCCGAAGGAGGCACTCGGCAGCAGGCCTATCGGGCGGGTGGGGCCAAAACGGATCGGAAACGTCAGTTGAAAACAGACATATCAGCGTATTTTCGCCTTGCCGGCCCGATGCGGCCGGCACGGCTCGTCGCCACGTGCCTCGCTCTGTCACTCGCGGTTCCGGCCATGGCCGACGAGTACCGGCTCGGCTCGCAGGACAAGCTCAACATCCGCGTCGCCGAGTGGCAGACGGTGGAAGGCACGTTCCGTGACTGGTCGGCGGTAAACGGCGAATATTCGGTCGGTCCAGCCGGCAATTTGTCGGTGCCGTTCGTCGGCGAACTGCCGGCCGCCGGCAAGACCACGTCAGAGGTTGCGGCCGCGATCAGCGTCGCCCTGCAGCGCAAGCTTGCCTTGTCGGACAAGCCGGAAGCCTCGGTGGAAATGGTGCAGTTCCGGCCGTTCTACATCTCGGGCGAGATCCAGACGCCTGGCCAGTTTCCCTATGTGCCGGAGCTGACCGTGCTCAAGGCGATCAGCATCGCCGGCGGCATCCGGCGCAACGCCGATTTGGGCACCCAGCTCGGCAAGGACCTGATCACCGCCAAGGGCAATTTCGACATTTATGACGACCAGCGCGTGCGGTTGATCGTCAAGCGTGCCCGCATCGATGCCGATCTCGCCGGCAAGGAGAGTTTCGAGGCGCCTAAGGAAGTTGAGGGCGACCCGCGCCTGGCGACAATCGTCGCCGACGAAATGCAGATCCTGATCTCCGACCAGAAAGCGTTGAAGCTGAAGCTGCAGGCGCTTGACGATCTGAAGGGGGTCCTGCAGTCCGAAATCGAGGCGCTGCAGAAAAAGATCGTCAACCAGCAAAAGCAGGTCGACCTGGCGCAGCAGCAGGCGGACAGTATCGGTCCGCTGGCGCAAAAGGGCCTGGTCGCCAACGCACGCCTGCTTTCCTCGCAACAGTCGGTCACCGATCTGCAGGGCAAGATCCTGGACTATGAGACGGCGATCCTCACCGCCAAGCAGTCGGTCAGCAAGGCGACGCAGGATGCCATCGATGCCCAGAACACGTTGAACTCGAGACTTGCCGCCGACCGGCAGCAGGTCGAAGCAGACCTCAACGAAGCCGCACTCAGGGTCAACATGCAACAGGGCCTGATGGCCCAAGCATCGGACCCGGCCACGACCGCCGCCATCACAAACAACAATGAAGAGCCGGCGCTCATCTATTCGCTGGTGCGCGTGACCGAAGGCAAGACCAGCGAGATCGACGCCAAGGAAGATACGCCGGTGCTGCCGGGCGACGTCATCAAGGTGAAGCTGGCGCCGACGGCCAGCCAGTAACCTGTTTGTTTGGAGCAATTCCGGACGGAAAACCGTTTCCCACTTTTCCCGGAATTGCTCTAGCGCTCGGGCTCGCTCGGCGAGGCCCGCGCGATGGAGGCGGGAGGAACCAGTTCGGCTCGTTCGCGCCAGGGTGCGGGCGGGAACTTCCGTTTTTCGACCGCTTGAAGGCATTCCATGCAGCCCGCCGCACCGCGCCACGTCTACCTCAATCTCGATGCCATCCGCGGCGTCGCGGCGATCAGCGTCATGCTCTACCACTTCTCGCCGTTCCTGACCGCCGGCAAGGTGCTGCCGTCGAGCTATCTGGCGGTCGACCTGTTCTTCCTGCTCAGCGGCTTCGTCATCGCGCATGCCTATGACCGCAAGATCGAAAACGGCATGGGCTTCGGCACGTTCCTGGCGATCCGCCTGATACGCCTCTACCCGCTCTACCTCGCCGGCACGCTGCTCGGTTTCTTCTATCTCATCGTCAAGAACCGGCTGATTCCGGCGGAATACATGCCGATCTCCGAGATCGGCACCATGCTGACGACCGGCATGTTCTTCATCCCGCTGGTCAGCGATGCCTATCACACGATCTTTCCGCTCAACCCCGCGTCGTGGTCGCTGTTCTTCGAGCTGATCGTCAACATCGCCTATGTCGCCGTCTTCTTCCTGCTGACGAAACGCGTGCTGACCGTGCTCATCGCCGTCAGCCTGGTGCTGCTGGTCATCGCTTCGATCGTGGCCGGCACCCTCGACTTCGGCATGACCGGCTCGACCATCATCAGCGGCCTGCCGCGCGTCTGTTTCTCGTTCTTCCTGGGCGTGCTGCTTTGCCGGTCCATGACACGCTATCAAAGCGGGCTCGGCTTCCTGCGGCGCGGCTGGTGGGTCGAGGGTGCGATCGCGCTGACGCTCATCGTCTTTGCCATCGCGCCGGCCGGCGGCGCGCGCGTCGCCTACGATCTCGCCTGCGTCGTCTTTGTTTTCCCGGCGCTGGTGGTGGTCGGCACTATTGCGCCGACGGCGCCGCGCCTGTCAGGCCTCTATGGCTGGCTGGGGCGGATTTCCTACCCGATCTACATCATCCACACGCCGCTGCTGATGATCATCGCCGGGGCGGGCAAGGCCGCAGCGATCGACCCGTTCGCGCATCATCCCTGGTTCGGCATCGTCATGGCGGTTTCGGTCATCGTCATCGCCGACATCGCCACGCGCGTCTATGACGAGCCGTTGCGCCGCTTCCTGCAGCGGCTGATGCTGCGCAAGCGCGCCGTCGCCTGAGATAAGCAAGTCAGACGCGCGCCGGCATGCGGCCGTTGGCGGTGTTCTCGTCCGGCACCGGAACATAGGCCCGCCTTGCCCTGGCGAGCGGCACCGGGCGCAGCTTGAACAGGCCGTAATAGACGATGAACGAGGCCATGAAATAGGGGCCGAGGATCTCGACCTCGAAGAAGGAGCGGATCAGCATCATGCCGACCGCGCCGGCGAGCACCACCGAATCGGCGCTCCAGTCACCGAACACCACCTTCGAAACATGGCCCCAGAAGGAGCGCAGGATGATCAGCGCCAGCATCGTCACGCCGATGAAGCCGAGCTCGACCAGCGTCTCGATATAGGTGTTGTGGAAATGGAAGCCGGTGCGGGTGGAGATGTAGAACTCGGCCCAGAGCCGTTCCGGATCGGCAAAACCCTGGATCCAGTAGGCGGCATAGCCATAACCGAGCACCGGACGCTGCTGCGCGGCGGCCCAGCCCTGTTCCCAGAGATAGGTGCGGCCGGTCAGCGTCGAATCCTTGCCGAAGATGCCGAGCACGACATCGAGCAAGCCAAGGTTCAGCGCAGCCATCACACCGCCGACCAGCGCCGTAGCGCCGACGACGAACAGCACGCGGCGGTAGCGGCGTGACAGAACCTTGCTCATGGCAAGCAAGGCAACGACACCGATCACCGCCGGAAGCGAAGCGACTGACGTCGCCGAGTGGGCGATCGCCAGCATATAGACGGACAGCAGGATGATCGGCGCGGTCCAGACGAAGCTCATCCAGTTGCGCCGGTAGAAGGCCAGAAAAGCGAAGCAGAAGAAGATGCCGAGCGAGGCGAAGAAGCCGATCTGGTTCTTGGAGCCGAAGGCGCCGACGAAATTGGTGGTGCCGTCGATAGTGTCGAGCGCATAGGCGCCAACCTTCAGCGAATACAGCAGCACGATGAAGATGCCGATCAGCGAGCCCAGCACCAGCGTGCGCGTGCTGATGGTGCGCGCCGCGATGTAGGCGCACAGCATGTGGGAGAAATATTGCAGCCCCGCCCGCGCGCTGGTGCCGGCCGCTTGCGACCAGAACAGCGACAGACAGACATAGGCCGCAAACAGCAGCGGCAGCCAGGCGCTGGAGAGATCGCGGGCGAAACGCCGGTAGTCGACGAACAGCAGCGGCAGCCATACCAGATAGTAGGCGAGGATCAGGATCTGGCCGAAATTGGTGGAGTAGGCGAAGGCAAAGACCGACACCGCAACGGCGAAGGCGGCATAGGCCTTGTTGTTGTCCGGATCGATCAGAATGGATTTCGGGATCTTCATATCCGTACCGGATTTCTCATGCTGCCGCCTTTCAGCTGGGCTGAAGCGCCCATGGTCGGCTTTTCTGCGTCATGCGCGATCGCCGGAACCTGCCCTTGCCGGATCCCGATCAGCGGGCATCCATTGTGCAGTGCACAATATAACCTCTATCGCCTGTCACTCAATGGTAAATTTGCCGCGAGGGGTAAAGTTGCCGCAGGCAGGGCCAAAACGAACATGCAACCGACAAATGGCGTTAATGCGGCTCGCTCGTTCGAAAATTCAAACTGTGGCCGCTACCACAGCGCTCCGCCGGTGATCTGGATGTTTTCCATGGTGATGCCCTTGGCCAGATCCGAGCACAGGAACACGGCCAGAGCCGCGATTTCCTGCGGCTGCAGCATGCGCTGCTGGGGATTGCCCTTGGCGATCTCGGCCATCGCTTCCTCGGCGGTTCTGCCGTTGCCCTCACGCTCGACCACCTGCGCCACGTTGCGGCGCATCAGTTCGGTCTCGACCCAGGTCGGGCTGATCATGACGCAGGTGACACCGTGCGCGGCGCCTTCCAGCGCCACGCAGCGGGTAAGGCCGAGCAGCCCGGCCTTCGAGGCGCAGTAGGCCGGGTTGTCCTTCCAGCCGACGGAAGCCGCTGTCGAGCCGATGTTGACGATACGGCCCCAGCCGCGCTCGATCATGCCGGGCAGCACAGCTCGGGTGACGCGGAACGCTCCGCTGAGATTGGTGTCGACGATCTTGTTCCACAGCGCGTCGGAATGGCCGCAGACCGGCTGTTCGGCGGTGGTGCCCGCGGCATTGACCAGTATGTCGGCCGGGCCGATGGCGGCCTGCGCGTCAGCCGCAAACCGGTTGGTCACCTCGCTGTCGCGGACATCAAGATGGGCGGCATAAACCCTGGTGCCGTGGGCAGACAGGGCCAACCGCACGCGCTCGATTTCATCTGCGCCGGGATAGTAGGCGGCGTCGGTTCTTTCGGCGCCGGCGGGGGCGATGTAGGAGCCGACCGCTACATTGACGCCGGCTTGCGCCAACGCCGTCGCAATCGCGAAGCCCATGCCGGAAAACCCGCCGGTGACGATCGCGCTGCGGCCGGAAAGGTCTGTCATGGGCAGTGAATCTCCGATACGATGTTTGATGCGATAGTCTTAGACCCAGCCCGGTGACGAGCGCTACCTTGCCTGCAGCGCTGGTCACCACGTCGCTAGAGCGATTTGCCCAGCCACTCGCGATAGAAGCCTTCGAGATCGGGTTCGAAATCATGCACGATCGGATAGCCGGGTGCCGCCGCCTCGACCTCGTGCATGGTGCCGCATTCCGGACAGATGAATTCGCGGATCTCCATCCATTGCGGATCGGGGATATCGCTGTTGGGATAGATCTCGCGCAGCGCTTCCTCGGTGTTTCGCACGTTGATCGCAGCCTTGAGCTTCCAGTTCTTGCGGTAGTCGCCGAAGGAGTGGCCGCATTCGCAACGGGTGATGCGCTCGTCGCCGCTCTGGCAGATGAACAGGTGATCCGAGACCGGCAGCAGGATCGGGTCCTTCCAGGTGACACGGTCCTGATAGACGGCGAGCATCTTGAAGAAGCGGTCGTCGTCCTTGTAGGCGCTCATGATGCGCTTTGTCTGAGGCCAGGGGAGCTTGCCGGCTGAGAGATCGCCGAGGACTTCCTTGCTGTACGAGGTCATGGCTTTGCTCCCGGCATGAAGATCGATCTGGCGTCGACGGTCCAGAAATCGCTGAAATCCCTGGTGAAGCGCGACGACAGCTTGATCGCGCTGGCATACATTTTCTTCACCTCGGGCGCGAAGTCGGCCTTCGCGACACGGCCGCGTTCGGCAGCGATCCAGTCCGAAACCGGGATCGCCTTGGCCAGACGCTCTCTGCGCATGGCGGCACGACGTTCGACGGTGGCGTCGATATCGGCAACCGGATAACCCTCGGCGTCGTCCTTCAGCACGATGCCGAAAATCTGGATCGCCGCCTGGCGGGTGAGAAAACCGTTCTCGACATCCCAGGCGGTCTTGACCGGATCGCGCTCCAGCACGTCGCCGTAACCGCCGCCACCATTGTAGGAATGGCTGAAGATGTCCCCCGACTTGTGCGGCGAGGTGATGTAGGGGCCTTCGACCACGGCATGGTCGCCGCCGATGTTCTTCTCGTAGTCGGAGACATGCGGATCGATACCTGGGGCATGCGCGAGCGGTTCGCCTTTTGCCGCCAGTTCGTGGATGTTGGAGTTGCGCACCGCGCGATGCTTCTGGCAGGTCGGCGCGGGATAACCGCCGCACATGCCGCCATTGTCGAATACCCGCGAGGAGTGTTCCGAGGTGTGCAGTCGCAGGTGCGAGGTCTTGTTGATCAGCCAGGTCGAGACGAAGGAACAGCCGCCGCGATATTTGCCGGCGCCGCCCGAATTGGGCATGATCGAGCGGCCGATATAGACCATCGGCATCGACTGTTCCCAGACCTCAATGTTGCCCATGTCGGATTCCGGATTCCAGCCGACATAGGCGGTGTCGAGGCCATCGGCGATGGCCAGCGCGCCGGAGCCGGCGGCGGCGCATTCGAAATGCGCCATGCCGAACGGCGTACCGTACTGGCTTTCGCCGCCCATCTCGATCATCGGGCTGTTGACCTGGCCGACGAAGGCTTCCTCGACGAAGCCGCGCGCGACGAAGCCGCGCGACAAAAGGCGCTGGAACACGCCATAGGCCGGCAGCAGCAGCGCCCAGGATGTGGCGGTCGCCACCATCTCATTGTCGGGGTTGGTCCAGGTGCCGTGCGGCAGCTTCAGCTCGGTCGCCATCCAGGCGCCGTCATTGACCAGGCCCTCGAAATTCATGTGCTGGGTCAAGGTGACGAACATGCCTCCATCCATGCCGGCCGGCGTGCAGTTCATCGAATGGTAGCCCCAGGGCTGCGTGCCCTCGAAGTCCATGGTGATCTTGCCGTCGGTGGTGATCTCCATCTCGATCGGGATGTTGTAGAGCCAGTCGGGATCGCCAAGCAGCTGGAAGCCGGGCTTGCCCGCCGTGACATGGCCGTAGAAGGTGTGGCCGCGATAGATGCCGGGCACCGTGAGTTGGCGGGTGCGGGCGAGCTGGGCGCGACGGCCCTCCTCGATGAACTCCTTCGACACCTTCATCCAGTAGTCGAGGCCGATGTCGGAGATCAGCTGCTTGACGCTTTCGCGCATGTCGATGCAGGAGGCGACCTTGGCCTTCTCGTCCAGCACCCAGTAGATCGGCATGCGCAGATTGCGCTCGCAGCGGATGACGTAGTCGCGGCGGATCTCGTCATTCTCGCCGATCTTTTCGGCGCAGACGAACAGGCCTTCGGTGAAGCGCTCTTGCGCCAGGCAGACGTCGCCGCCGGGCGTGATGCCGCCGGCCTCGAGCTCATGGCAGACGGCACCTGCCCAGCCGACAAGCGTGCCTTCATGGAAGATCGGCACCACGTCCATGACGTCGGGCACCTGCACGGTGCCGATGAAGGCATCGTTGTTGGCAAAGATGTCGCCTTCGCGGATCTTCGGGTTTTCCTCGTAATTGTTCTCGATCATCCATTTGATGAAGCGGCTCATCGTGTGGACGTGGACCATGATGCCGTTGGACAGCGCGATCGCATCGCCCTCGGGCGTATAGATCGCCACCACCATTTCGCCGACTTCGCGCACGCCGGGCGAGGCCGAGATGCGGCGGGCCATTTCGCGGGCCGAGACGCAATAGGCGCGCAGCTTGGTGTGCAGCGTCTCGAACTTCAGCGGGTCCTGGTTGCGTAGCGTGAGCTCGGTGATGCCGTCATAGCAGCCGGTCTCTTCCATCAGCCGTTCTGAATCGAGCAATCGTTCGCGAAGGCGCAGGGCCGAGGCAGGTTTGTCCAACATGGCGATCGCCCTCTCAAGCGTGGGTGTAGTGCAGCAGCGTCCACTCATCGACATGGACACGGTCCTGCGGATGAACGACGAGCGTCGTGGCGGGATGTTCGATGATGGCCGGACCGATCACCTCATGGCCGGGCTGCAGGAGATCCATCTCGTAGAGATTGGCCTTGTGCCAGCGGCCATCGATATAGGCCTCGCGCACACCCTTGTGGGCGGCCGCCGGGTCCGATCTGCCGAGCGGGCGCTTGAGCAGCACCGGCTTGACCTTGTCGGCGGTGGCGATCAATCCGAGCTCGGTGATGGTGAAGCCGGCTTCGCCATAGCGCGAAACGCGATGGTTGACCTTGGCGTAGACCGCCTCGAACTCGTCGATGAACCTACGCATGTCGTCAGCCGAATTGACCTCGGCAAGCGGTGCCATGACCTCGACATCCTCGAGCTGGCCGGTGTAGCGCATCATCAGGAACGGCACGGTCTTGATCTTGTCTCTGATATGGCCGTCGCTGATCATCTCGTCGACCGCCGCCTTGGTGAGATCATTCCAGACGTCGGTGACCTTCTTGCCGAAAGCGAGCAGCTCGTCATCGCTTGCGCGGGCGCCGATGTCGTGCTGCGTCGAGACCGAATGCCGACGCATGAAATCGGCGGTGGTGCAGCCGAAGGCCGACAAGGCGGCGGCAAACTGGAAGGTGATGATGTCCTTGAAGCCGATGCCCCTGGAGCAGCCGGCCAGATGCAGCGGACCCGAGCCGCCATAGGACAGCAGCGTGAATTCCGAGGGATGGATGCCCTGGCCGGAGATGACCCGGCGCAGCGCGTTGTTGGCATCGGCTTCCAGCATGTCGATCATGCCTTCGGCAGCCTCCTCGACACCGACGCCAAGGATGCTGGAGCATTTTTCCTCAAACGCTTTGCGCGCCTTCTCGACCTGCAAGACGACCTTGCCGCCGAGGAAATAATACGGGTTGAGGCGGCCTAGTATGGCGTCGCAATCGGCGATGGTGGGTTCAGTGCCGCCCTTGGCGAAGCAGATGGGGCCGGGGTCGGAACCGGCGCTTTCCGGCCCGAGCGAGACTTTCTTGGTCAGCGGGTCGACCTTGAGGATCATGCCGGCGCCGGCGCCGATCGTGTCGAGATGCAGGGTCGGCACGTTGAGCTTGAAACGGTCCATCAGCGGCTCGTTCTCGATCCGCGTCTTGCCGCGCGAGATGACGCCCATGTCGAAGGAGGTGCCGCCCATGTCCGAGCAGATCAGGGAGTCGTTGCCGATGAGCTTGCCGACATAGGCCGCGCCGAGAATACCGCCGATCGGGCCGGAAATCATGGTTTCGTGCAGGCGCGGATGGTTGATTGAGGTCAGGCCGCCAAAGGACAGCAGCGTCTGCACGCCGTATTTGAAGCCGTATTTTTTCGAAACGTCCTCGATACCCCTAAGCTGCTTGCGGCCGCGCGACGTCGCGTAGGCTTCGATCAGCACCGAGTTCAGACGCGACTGTTCGCGGATGACCGGGCGGACCTCGTGGCTGGTGTAGATGAGGATGTCGGCGCCGGCTTTCAGCACCTCCTCGCGGCATATCTCGGCGATGCGCTTTTCGTGCACCGGATTGACGTGCGAGAAGATGGTCATGATGCAGATCGCCTCGACCTTGTCGGCAATCAGCTTCCTGGCCGCAATCGCGACTTCATGCTCGTAGAGCGGCAGCACGATGTCGCCGAACTGGTCGATGCGCTCGGTGACGCCATGGGTGCGACGGCGCGGCACCAGCGGATCGGGATGATGGTGGGTCACCGCATGCAGCCGGTCGGCATAGGAATAGTCGGCCCAGGCCTGCAGGCCGCGACCCATCAGGATCATGTCTTCCAGACCCTTGGTGGTGATCAGGCCAAGCCGGCGCCCGGTGCGCGACAACAGTGTGTTGAGCATGCCGGTGCCGGAATAGAGCACGACGTTGACGCCGGAGAACAGCTGCTCCAGCGAGATGCCCCAGGCGTCGGCCGCGTCTTCGGCCGATGCGAGGAAGCCTTCGGCCTCGTTCTTCGGCGTGGTTGCCGACTTGCCGATCTTGAAGTGGCCGTCCTGGTCGACAAGGATCGTGTCGGTCATGGTGCCGCCGGCGTCGATGCCGATGACGATTGGATTGCCGACGATGGGGCTGGTGAGGTTGGGTTGGGTCACGGTCGCCTCAGGATTGCTGTAGGATGGCTCAAGCTAGATTCCTTGGGCGGCCTTGCGCCATATGCCAAAAGACACAATGTCCGCCGGACCGGGATCGCCGAGAAAAGGGCATGCGCATGGGCAATATCTGGGGGCCGCTCGCCAGGGCGATTGCCGCCACCGGTACGGACAGGCATGTCGACTGCCTGATTGACCTGATCGGCGCCGACATCGAGCACGATCTCGTCACCGTGACCCGATATTCGGCGACGCAGACGCCGGAATTCATCAAGCACCGGCGCTTCTCCGACGAGATGGTCCGGCGCTATCTCGACAATTACTACGTCTTCGACCCGTTCTATGCCTCGTGGCGGCGTGAACGCCGGCTGGGCATCCTGCCGCTGAAGCGGCTTGCCAACGACGAGGCCAAGCGCGGCCAGTACATAGCGGGCTTCCTGGCGCAGTCGGAAATCTGCGACGAGGTCGGCATCATGCTGGCCGATGGCGGCGACTGGTGCCTCGGCATCTTCCTCGACCGCTCGACCTCCACCTTCAAGGAGAGCGAGATTGCCCTGCTGGACGAGCGGCTGCCGGTGTTCGAGGCGCTGCATGCACTCGACATTGAGGCGCGGGGGACGGAATTCTCCCGCACATCGGCGCCGACCGGCCCCGGCGCCTCGCCCCGGCAGGAGCCGACCATCCCGGCGAGCCTGTGGCCGGAGCTGTCCCTGCGCGAGCGGGAATTGGTGCAGTTGATCCTGGCGGGACATCCGACCGCCAACATCGCGGAACGGCTCGGCATCGCCGTCGGCACGGTGAAGAACCACCGCCGCCGCATCTACGAGAAGCTCGACATAACCACCGAACGGGAGCTGTTTTTGCAGTTCTTCCAGCATCGGGCAGACGGTTAGTCCGCCATCGATATGGCCGTCAGTCGTGCAATTGCTTGGAAATCGGCGGGCCGACAGTAAAGCCGGAGAATGTTACCTCAAACCCTTCGCGCTGCGGCGAGCAGCACATCATGCCGACATCGACGGATTTGGAGATCGGGAAATAAGCCAGCCGCACCGGCTTCCACTTGCCATCGGTGGTATCAAGATATTGGATGCGGATCGCCTCGGCATGGCGGGTCAGCCGGATGCGCACGCCGTCGGGGCCGGTGGGAATGCTGAGCAGCGACCAGTCCGAGGTGTCGTTGGTGACCACAACCGAAAAGTAAGCCAGCCCGTCGGTGTATTCGATGCCGGCCTTGATCCAGTGCGTTTCACTCAGCCGCAGCATCAGCCCGGCCTGGTCGTAGAGCACCTTGTAGTCGCCCTTGACGGTGACTTCGGCGCTGAAGTCACCCTCAACCGGGCGATAGAGGAAATGGCCATTGTCACGCCAGAAGCCGTAAAAGGTTTCGCGCCAGAAGTCGGTTTCCCCGCCGGTGCGCACATGCACGATGCCATTACCGAAAGCATGGTGCGGCGGCGGGTTGAGCCAGGTCAGTTCCTCTTTCGCCGCTGTCATCGGTTCACCCGTCGATTAGCCGGCAAAGGTGTAGGCTGTCTTCACCGTAGTGTAGAACTCCGCGGCATAGCGGCCCTGCTCGCGCGGGCCGTAGCTCGATCCCTTGCGGCCACCGAACGGGACGTGGAAATCGACGCCGGCGGTCGGCAGATTGACCATCACCATGCCGGCCTCGGAATTGCGCCGGAAATGCGTGGCATGCTTGAGGCTAGAGGTGCAGATGCCGGAGGTCAGGCCGAAGGGGGTGTCATTGGCAACCGCAAGCGCCTCGTCATAGTCCTTGACGCGAATGACGTTGGCGACCGGCCCGAAGATTTCTTCCCGCGAAATGCGCATGGCGTTGGTGCTCTCGGTGAACAGCGCCGGCCTGAGATAGAAGCCGGGTGTTTCGCGGTCCAGCCGCTCGCCGCCGAAGGCGAGGTTGGCGCCTTCCTGGCTGCCGATGGCGATATAGTCCTCGTCCTGCTTCAGCTGGCTCGCATCGACGACGGGCCCGATCTGGGTCTTGGCATCGAGCGCATCGCCGATGACGAGTTTTTCCAGGCGCTCCTTGAGCGCGGCAACGAAGCGGTCATGAATGCCTTCGGTCACCACCAGGCGCGACGAGGCCGTGCAGCGCTGGCCAGTCGAGAAATAGGCGCCGTTGATGGCGCACTCGACCGCCGTGGCGAGGCCGGCGTCGTCGAGCACGACCATCGGATTCTTGCCGCCCATTTCGAGCTGGAACTTGCGCATGTGCTCGACGCTTGCCGCGGCCACGCGTTTGCCGGTGCCGACCGAGCCGGTGAAGGTGATGGCGTTGAGGTTGGGGCTGTCGAGCATGGCCTGGCCGACCACCGAGCCCTTGCCCATGACCAAATTGAGCACGCCTTTCGGCAGGCCGGCGCGGTGCAAGATGTCGACGATGGTCCAGGCGCTTTCGGGAACGAGTTCGGCCGGCTTGAAGACGATGGTGTTGCCGTGGGCGAGCGCCGGCGCGATCTTCCAGGTGGGAATGGCGATCGGGAAATTCCACGGCGTAATGATGCCGACGACGCCAACGGCCTCGCGGGTGATCTCGACGCCGACGCCCGGGCGCACGCTGGGCACCAATTCACCCGACAGGCGCAGCGTCTCGCCGGCGAAGAAGTCGAAGATCTGGGCGGCGCGGATGGTCTCGCCAATGCCCTCGGCCAGCGTCTTGCCCTCTTCGCGCGACAGCGCGCGGCCGATCTCGTCCTTGCGCGCCATGATCTCGTCCGAGGCCTTTTTCAGCACGGCGTGGCGCACCAGCGGCGCCGAACGCGACCAGGCCGGGAAGGCGGCTTTGGCCGCCGCTATGGCCTGCTTTGCCTGTTCGGCGCCGGCCGAGGCATATTCGCCAACGACATCGCCAGTGTTCGAGGGATTGATGTTGCGCGAGCCGGCCTCGCCTACCCACTCGCCATCGATCAGATTTTTACGAAACAGGCTCATGTCGCGGTTTCCTTGTATTGGTTCGCTGGGGTGCCGTATGCCTGAATCATTTATCAGACAAATGACGACACTGTGAGGGCTGAAATCTAGCTGCGGACTGGATAGCCGATGGCGCGCGGCTATGAAAGCCGCGACCTCAAGACGGACAATATAAAGCGGCCCTGTCAGGTCGGAAAAGTCCAGAACAGGCAAGCCAGCGTCGCCGCGGCGAAGATGACGAAGAACAGGCTCCTGAGCAGGATGTTGCGGCGCAGCTCGTTCATGGTGAAATGGCTGCCAACGATGGCCGCGGCGAACAGGAAACGCCAGTTCAGGAGCGCCCACAGCACGCTGCTCTGGCCGAAAGCCCAGCGGGCGACGAGACAGCCGACAATTGTGGCGAACAGGGCAATCACCGCCCAGAACAGCGCATCCGCAGCATGGGTCAAGACGATGCCGGCGGCGCGGATCGGCAGGATCATCATCAGCATGGCGCCGAAAAAATAGACGGCGGCGAGTGGCAGGAACGACCCGGCATCGGCGATGCCGTCCAGCCGCCTCACCCCGATCGCGCCATAGGGATAGCCGTGCCTGGCGACCGCCAGGCTGAGCGCCATGAGCAATGCGGTGAGCACCGCGACCAATGCGAATGTAATGAGGGCCTTGCTCATGCCGTTCCTTGCTTTGAGGCCCTGTCAGAGCCGAATCACGAGGAACGATTTTAGCGCACGGTCCGCGATTGCGCGTCAGCTTTGCTGAGCGTTCCGCTCTTCACCGGTCGCTGTTTTCGAAGGCCCCCATGCCTTGCGCGATCAGATTGGTTGCCATGACAAGCGAAACGATGGCTGCGGAGTTGAAGATCACCACCCACCATTTGCCGCCGGTCAGGAAGCCGTAGCCGTCGGCGACCGCCAGTCCCCAATCGGCTGAGGGAGGCTGGATGCCGAGGCCGAGGAAGCTCAGCGTGGCGATCGAAAAGAAGGCGTAGCCAAGCCTTGTGACCAGCTCGATGAGGATGGTTTCCCTGACATTAGGCAGGATCTCGAGGAACATGATGGAAAGAGCGCTCTCGCCGCCGAGACGAGCGGCGCTGACATAGTCGCGTTCGCGCTGCTCGCGCACGGCGGCACGCACCGTCCGTGCCACCAGCGGGGCATAGGCGATGCCGATCACAAGGATGACGGTGAGGTTCGATGGCCCAAGCGCGACCAGCGCCATGGTGACGAGGACGATGAAGGGAAAGGCCATCAGCGTGTCGAGCAGCCTGGCGCCGATGGCGTCGATCAGCCCGTCGAAATAGCCGAGCACGAGGCCAAGCACGCTGCCGGCGGCAACGCCGAGCAGTGTTGCTGCCGGCGCGACCAGCAGGATGTCACGCGAGCCGACGACGATGCGCGACAGCACGTCGCGGCCAAGTTGGTCGGTGCCGAACCAGTGCGCGGCATCAGGCGGCGCCAGCATGACGAGGAAATCCTCGGCATAGGGATCGTAGGGCACAAACAGGCTGCCTAACACGGCGCAGCCGACCCAGAACAGCAGGATCAGCGATCCAACGATCACCAAAGGCGGCAGCTGCGAAACAGTCTCGCGGATGCGACTTGCTGCCCGCCAGCCCAGCGTACGGCGCTCCGGCAATTCCATCAGTTCCATCATGGCGAAACACGGCGGCGCTGCCGCGGATCGAGCAAGGCATTCACGAGATCGCCTGCCGCGGCCGACAGCACGAAGATGGTCGCCATGACCAGCACGCCGGCTTCGAGCATCGGGAAGTCACGCGACTTGGCGGCGTTGAGCACCAGATTGCCGAGACCCTGTATGCCGAACAGCGCTTCGATCACCACCAGCCCGCCAAGCATGTAACCGGTCTGCGTCGCCAGCACGGCGATGGTCGGCGTCAGCGCATTACGCAGCACGTGCCGGATGAGGATTTCGCGACGCTCAAGGCCTTTCAGGACGGCGGTGCGCGTATAGTCGGCGGCCAGCGCCTCGATCACACCGGCCCGCGTCATGCGGGCGATGTAGCCGGCAAGGTTCAGCACCAGCGGCAGCGCCGGCAGGATCAGATAATAGCCACTGACCCACAGCCCGGCGCCATCGGGAGCAGCGCCGGTGATCGGGAACCAGTTCAGCCACAGGCCGAAGACGATGAGCAACAGCAGGCCGGAGACGAAGTCCGGGACGATGCCGAAGGACACGCCGGCGAGTACGATCAGGCGGTCGACAAAGCGGCCCTGGTTGAGACCGGCGACGATGCCGGCGCCGATGCCCAGCGGCAACAGAAAGACGAGGATAATTCCGGCAAGGGCCGCCGAGCGCTTGAGGCTTTCCAGAACGAAGGGCGCCACCGGCAAACGCAACGACAGGGAGGTGCCGAAGTCGCCTGACAGCACGCTGCTGAACCAGTGCCAGTATTGCACGAGCACCGGCTGGTCGGCGCCGAGCTGCCTGTTCAGCGCCGCGACGGCCTCGGCATCGGCGAACGGCCCGAGCATGAGGCGGGCGACATCGCCGGGCAGAACCTGCCCGGCGAAGAACACCAGCATGCTGACCAGCCACAGCGTGAGCAGAAGCGAGGCTGCCCGCACCGACACAGTGCGGCCGGTCAGCATCGGATTCCGGTGCCCGGAGTGGCTGGACGTCTCGCAATCATGCCTGGGCGAACGTCACGCGATCGAGCAGCAGATGCGAGATTGCCGTGAAGCGGACGCCCTCGACCTTCGACGAGACGATGCGGCTGTATTGCGAGAAGTAGCTGATGATCAGCGGCGTCTCGTCCAGCAGCAAGGTCTGGATCTTGCCCGCGGCAAGGCGTTGCGCCTGAAGGTCGCGGGCCTTGCCGTATTCGAGCAGCAGCCCGTCATAGGCCGGGTTGTTGAAATGCGCGGCGTTCCAGGCGCCCGAACTCTTCAGCGTCGCGTTGAGGAAGATGTCGGGCGTGCCGCGATGGCCAAAATCGGTAATGCCGAGATTGGAATCGAGCCATGGCGACGAGCCGAACTTCGCCGAGCCATAATAGGCGTCCTGCGGCAGCACGTTGAGCTTGATGTCGATGCCGGCCTTCTTGGCAAAATTCTGGATCAGCACGGCATAATCGGGAATGTCATAGGCGCGCTCGGTGGTCAGCGTCACCGGGAAGCCGTTCGGCACGCCGGCCTCGCCAAGCAGGCGCTTGGCCTCGGCGATGTCCTGCTTGCGCTGCGGTACCGACGGATCGGCCGAGGGGAAGATCGGCGCGAACGGGGTGTCGTTGCCGATGATGGCGCGGCCCTTGAGCAAGCCCTTGACCACCGCCTCGCGGTCGATGGTGAGCGCCAAGGCGCGGCGGATGCGCTTGTCGGTGAACGGCGCCTGGTCGGTCCTCAGATGCACCTCGTCATGCGAACTTGCCTGCACGCTGAGCAGCTTGAAGTTGGGATTGCCCTCGATCGCCAATTCCAGCCGGGTCGTGCTCGGGATGACGTCGAGCTGGCCGGCCTGCAGCGCCAGCACCTGCGCCTGCTCGTCGTCGAAGAACTTGATTTCGACGCGGTCGGGCAGCGCCTTGTCGCCCCAATAGTCAGGGTTGCGCACGAAGCTGGCGCCCTGCTTGGGGCGGAAGGATTCGAGCTTGAACGGGCCGGTGCCGTTGAAATTCTTCTCGAAATCGCCGGCATAGTCGGCCGGCAGGATGACGGCATTGTAGACGTCGGACGAGACATAGAAGGGGAAGTTGCTGTTGGGCCCGTCGAGATCGAAGGCGACTGTCTGGTCGTCGACGACCTTGGCGCCGCCCTTGGACAGGATGCCCTTATAGGCCGACAAAGCGGACGAACCGCTGGCCGGATCGACCAGCCGCTCGAAGCTCGCCACCACATCCTTGGCGGTGACGGTGCGGCCGTCGTGGAATTTCACGCCCGGCCGCAATTTGAAGGTCCAGCGGCTGGCGGTCTCGTCGGCCTCCCACGACAGAGCGAGCTTGGGCTGCAGACCGTCCTTGGGATCGTCGAGGATGAGATATTCGCCGACCTGGCTGATGACGCCGATGCTGGCCGGATCGGTGATGGAGACGGGATCGATCGCCTTGGTCGGCTGTCCGAGCCCAACGCGGACCGTGCCGCCGGCGCCGGCAGCGCGCGCCGTGCCGAAACCAGCAAGTCCCTGCGAGGCGGCAAAGCCGGTGAGGCCGATCAAGGCTGCGTATTTCAGCAGATCGCGGCGCTTGAGGAAGCCGGCCTGGTGCTCATCGACGGCGACGTTCCAGATGTCGCCGGACAGATTGCGAAGCGTATCGATGTTGCGTTTGGTCATTTTGAAACCCCTGTCTGAAATGACTGTTGAATGGCTTAAGCGACTGGTTCGCCGTCGAGATGGATGCGGTCGACGGCTTGCGGGTAAAAGGCGATGAGGCCCCTGATCTTGGGCATTTCGGCAATGGGATCGCGGTAGCTCCAGGCGACATCGGGGCTTACCGAGCCGTCGGCGCGCCGGCCCGACCAGTAGGAGGCGATGCCCTTGTAGGGACAGCGCGTCGTGCTGTCCGAAGCGGTCAGCCGGTCGAGCCTGACATCGTCCGGGTGCAGGTAGAAACGCGTCGGTAGATGCGTTTCGAACAGCAGCACCGGGCGATGGCTGTCGGCGATCAGTTCGCCGTCGAACCAGATCTGGACGTGACTTGAACTCTGCAGCACATCGATGCGTGCGTATGGATCGCGGGCGTGGACGAAGACTTCTTCCTCCTCCTCGAACCATTGGTCGACCGCTTTCCAGGTGAAGGCGATGCGGCCGGCCAGTGGCGACAGGCTTTCATCCGGCGGCGCGACAAACGACCAGGCCGCATTGGGAGAAGCTTTCGATCCCGTCTCCAGGTCCCAATAGGTGGTTTCGCCGCCGACTGGATGCGGCTGGCGATGCTCGGACGGCTTCAAGAGCGAGCGGTCCACCGAGGAGGCCGGGAAGAAATAGATCGGCAGAAAATGGTTGGAGCGCAGCACCAGGACGTTGCGGCTGTCGGCGATGGTGCGGCCGGCGAATTTGACCCTGATGCGCTTGGGACTGTGCAGGACATTGATGAGCTGCGGAGCCGTGGCTTCGCGGGGCTGAAGTTTTGGCGCTGCGGTCATATCAGTTGCCCCAAGTCAGGATACGGCGCGCACATTGTCGCGCTGTTCGGCGAAGCGGTTGGCCGGCCGAGCCAGGCCGAAACGGTCACGCAGCGTCCCCGGCGCATATTCGGTGGGGAATACGCCGCGGCGCTGCAGTTCCGGCACGACCTGCTCGGCAAAATTCACCCAATCCTCCGGGAGCAGCGGGAACATCAGGTTGAAGCCGTCGGCGGCACCTGCCTCGAACCAGTCCTGCAGCTGATCGGCGATCTGGTTGGGCGTGCCGACGACGGTCGGCACCGAACCGCTGTTGGCGAGCTTGCGAGCGATCTCGCGCAGAGTGAGGTTCTGCTTCGACCATTCCTTGACGCGATTGAGCGAGGTGCGGCCGCCATTGAAGGTGCTCTCGTCCGGCAGCGGCGGCAGCGGGCCGTCCGGCGGATATACGGAGAGATCGACGCCGCTCCAGCTCGAGAGAAGGTCGATGCCGACCCGATCGGGAAGCAAGCTCTGCAGATACTCCTGCCGCTCGCGTCCCTCCGCTTCGGAAGCTGCGACGATCGGCAGGATGCCCGGCAGAATCTTGAAGCTCTCGGGCTTGCGGCCATAACGGGCGAGGCGCTCGTCGATGTCCTGCCTATATTTGGTGCCGTCTTCCTTGGTGCTGTAGATGGCAAAGTGCGCATCGGCGTGCGCGGTAGCGAAATTCTTGCCGTCTTCGGACGAGCCGGCCTGGACGATCAGCGGATGGCCCTGCGGCGGGCGCGAGACATTGAGCGGTCCGCGCACCTTGAAGTGCGGGCCCTTGTGGTTGATCGCATGGACCTTGTCGGGATCGGCGAAATAGCCCGATGCCTTGTCGATAAGCAGAGCTTCGTCTTCCCAGCTGTCCCACAGTGCCTTGACGATATCGAGGAATTCGGTGGCGCGCTCATAGCGAAAGGCGTGCTCGATATTGCCGTCGCGGCCGAAATTGCGGGCCTCCTCGTCCATGGCCGACGTCACCACATTCCAAGACGCCCTGCCCTTGCTGATATGGTCGAGCGAGGCAAACATGCGGGCGACATTGTAGGGCTCGCTGTAGGAGCTTGAGGCGGTGGTGATGAGGCCGATATGCCTGGTCACGCCGGCAAGCGCCGACAACAGCGTCAGCGGTTCCAAGCGGGCATTGGCGTAATGGGCTACGCCGCTCTGTACGGAATCCCAGATCGCGACATGGTCGGCGACGAAGATCGTATCGATCCTGGCGCGCTCGGCAGACTGGACGAGATCGCGGTAGAAGTCGAAGTCGAGCACTTCGCGGCCCGGCGCGCGCGGATGGCGCCACGACATGCGATGATCGCCCTGCGGATTGAAGAAAAACGCGCTGAGGATCATGTGGTCGCGTGCCATGCCGGTCTCCTTGCAGAACTGCTTCAGGCGACCGTCGCGATGCCTCGACCGGCTGCGACAATCTCTCCTGAGCGGTGAAAGGTAGATTGCGCTCCAGCTTAATTCGAGTAATTTTATAGAGATTGTGCGGCGCGAAAGCGGAAGCGATTGCCCTCGAAGACCGCGCCGAAAGAAAGTGGTTTCAGCAAGACATGTCGTCATCGGTTCTGAACGTCGAGCAGCTCACCGTCGCCTATGATGAACGCCGGGGATCGCATCCGGCCGTCAACGGCGTGTCGCTCACCATCGGCGAAGGCGAAGCGCTCGGCCTTGTCGGCGAGTCCGGCTCGGGCAAAAGCTCGGTGGCACTCGCTATTCTGCGCTATCTGCCGAATAACGCCCGGATCGCCGCGTCGGCGCTCGAGTTCCAGGGCCGCGAGATCCGCAATCTCTCCGGCGAACAGCTGCGCCGGCTAAGGGGCGATCGCATCGCGGCCGTCTACCAGCATCCGGGTGCGGCGCTCAATCCGGCCATGACGATTGGCCGGCAGATCACCGAGACGATCATGCGGCATCGCCCGGTTCGGCAGGACGAAGCACGCACCCGCGCCGCCGAGCTGCTCGGCCGCGTCAGGGTGAGCAATCCGGAGCGGGTGCTCGATCTCTATCCGCACGAATTGTCGGGCGGCATGCAGCAGCGCGCCAACATCGCGATTGCCATTGCGCTCGACCCGTCGCTGCTGGTGCTGGATGAGCCGACGACGGCGCTTGACGCCAGCGTCCAGTCCGAGATCGTCGCCATCCTGCAGGACTTGCGCCGCGATCACCAAACCAGCGTTCTGCTGATCAGCCATGACATCAACATGGTCCGCCGGGCCTGCGATCGGGTGGCCGTGATGCAGTCGGGGACGGTGGTCGAAAGCGGCATCGCCAACGATGTCTTCGAGAACCCTGTTCACGCCTACACCAAGGCGCTGATCGCCTCGATCCCGGCGCTCAACTTCACCAAGCGCGACGGCAGGCTGGCCGAGATGCACACAACCGGCCCGTCGAAGCCTGTCCGCAGCGATCAACCGGAAGCCGCACGTCCGATCGCCGTCGCCTGCAAAGGCATCAGCCACGCCTTCGGCTCCCAGGCCGTCCTGCACGATATCGACCTGGAGATAGCCCAGGGCGAGACGTTCGGGCTGATCGGCGAATCCGGCTCCGGCAAGTCGACATTGGCAAGGATCGTGACTGGCCTCCAGACGCCGGACGCTGGGTCGGTCGAGCTGTTCGGCAGCACTGTCGCGCCGCGCGTCGAGAAAAGAAGCCTGAGCGAACGGCGCGACGTGCAGATGGTGTTCCAGTCACCCGACCGCACGCTCAATCCGCGCCAGCGGATCGGCAGGATCCTCGGCCGTCCGCTGCGGCGGCTCGCCGGCTTTAGCCGCAGCGAGGTGAAGCAGCGTGTCGGCGATCTCCTGGCCTCGGTTCGTCTTGCCGCTACGACCGTCGACCAGAAGCCGAGATCGCTGTCTGGTGGCCAGCGCCAACGGGCGGCGATTGCGCGCGCCTTTGCCGGCGTGCCGAAGCTCGTGGTGTTGGACGAGCCGACCTCTGCGCTCGACGTTTCCGTGCAGGCGACCGTGCTCAATTTGCTCAACGACCTGCAGCGCGACAAGGACACCACCTATCTGTTCATCAGCCACGACCTCAGGGTGGTGCGCTATATGGCCGACAGGATCGGCGTGCTCTATCGCGGCCGGCTGGTCGAGACGGGATCATCCGAGCAGATTTTCCGTGGCCCCAACCACCCCTACACGAAGCTGCTTCTGGCCGCGTCCTCGGATGAGACGGCGCCGAGGGCTCCGGCTCAGCTCCACGTCGCGGCACACGATGCCGAGACCTCCGGATGCTCCTTTGCCGCCCGCTGTCCTGTCGCGCTGCCCGATTGCCGAAAGGCGCAACCACCCGTCAGGCAGGCCGGCGACGGTCATCTGATCGCCTGCTGGAGAGACGCAAGCAGTCTCTGATTGCGAAGCGGGCAACTGACAAGCCTTCTTTCGAGGAGATGTCCCCCGGCCGATGCGGCCGGAGGACAGGCTTGGGAGGCGCCTGACGTCGGCTGGAAATTTCCGGCGATGGTTTTGACCAGCGTCGATTTGCCGGCGCCATTGTCGCCCGTCAGGCCGAGAACCTGGCCCTCATTGATGTCGAGCGAGACATTGTCCAGCGCGCGAACGGCACCGAAATCCTTCACGATATGTTCGAGACGCGCTAGAACCGTCATCGCATCTTCCCATGCCAATTTGTAAGTTTCTGATACAAATCATCGTTGAAACTTGGGTTCAATGGGCTTGGAGATGCTGAAGATTTATTGCAATGCACCCAACCTTGGGTCTTTCAAACCCGCCTAGAAATTCTATTAGTATGTCGAGCAAACAAATTGTGGAGAACGACGTGCTGGTGTCGACCGATCTTCGGCCGAACGAAACGCGGGCACTTGCGGCGCTGTTTCGTGCCGGCGCGTCGAGCCGGGCAGCGCTCGCACGCGATCTCGGCCTGACCCGGTCGACCACCGGCGCCCTGGTGCTGGGGCTGACGGAAGCCGGTCTGGCGCGCGAGCGGTCGGATGGAGCGGATGACGAGCAGGATAGCGAGGGTCGGGTCGGCCGTCCCGGTATCCTGGTCGAGATCGACGGCAATGGCGGCTTCTTCCTTGGCGCTTATATCGGCGTCAACTGGATCGCAGTCGTGACTGTCGACCTTGCCGGCGCGCGGCGTGCGAGCGCCTCTAGGGCATTTGCCGGCCCCGGTAGCACGCCCGAAGCCGCGGTCGACATCATCGGGGAACTCGTCGCCGAGATCCGCTCACAATTGCCTGCGGGCACGCGCCCCTACGGGCTCAATGTCGCCGTGCCCGGCTTCCCCGCCGCCGACGGGATTTCATACCATGCCACCATCCTTGGCTGGCACGGGGTCAATCTGGCGGAGCTTTTGCGCACTGCCTTTGGCGCGGACTTTCCAATCCTCTTGGAAAACGATGCCAATGCCGTGGCGGTGGCCGAGACATACCGGGCGCAGCCGGGCAAGGACCATGAGGATGCTCTGGTCATCCTGATCGAGAACGGCGTTGGCGGCGGCATCATCAATGCCGGCAGGCTGCATCGCGGCCGGCTCGGCGGCGCCGGCGAAATCGGGCATCTGCGCATCGGCGACGAAGGTTTTGTCTTCGACGCGAAGCGCCCGGGCCGACTGGAATCCTATGTCGGCAAGGATGCTTTACTGGCTCGCTATTTGCACATAAGCGGACTGCGCGCCGGCGTGGATGAGTTTGTCGCAGCGCTGGCCGGCGGCGATCCGGCAGCCGTTGCCACCGCGCGCGACTGGGCGCTCTGGTTCGGCCGCGGCCTGGCGACACTTGCCTGCACCTTGCAGCCGGAGCGCATCATCCTCTCCGGCTCCGTCAATGCTGTCTATCCCTTTGTCGCCGAGCAGGTGGAAGCTTTCTTGCTGGAGTTCCTGGCTGAAGGTTACCCCGTTCCTGCGGTCGAACTGTCGCGCGTCGGGGCCGACGGTCCGGCATTGGGCGCTGCCTGTCTGCTGCATCAGGCAGCTTTGTCGGGCGATCCGCAATTTCAACTTCGCGGCCTCGCCGCGCGCTAATCAGGAGAGATTCCATGCCTCGCAAAGACGAAAAGCGGCTGCGTGTCGGCGTGCTCGGCTGCGGTCCGATTGCCCAGGCGGCGCATTTCGAATCCTGCACCAAGGCACGCAATACCGATCTCTATGCCATCTGCGATGTCGCCGACGATCTGCGCGACAGGATGGCGGCGACCTACGCGCCTGAAAAATCCTATGCCGACTACGGCCTGATGCTGGCCGATCCCGATCTCGATGCCGTCATCATCGCGACATCGGACATTTTTCACGTCAAGGCCGCGGAACTGGCGCTCGATGCCGGCAAGCATGTGCTTTGCGAAAAGCCGCTGGGCGTTTCGGTCGAGGAGGTCGAAGGCTTGCGGGCCACGCTCGACAAGAGCGGCAAGGTGCTCCAGGTCGGCCATATGAAGCGCTTCGATCCCGGCATCCAGGCGGCAAAGGCTTTCGTCGACGACGAAATGGGCGAGCGGCTGGCGTTCAAAGGCTGGTACTGCGACAGCACCCACCGCTACCCGATGACCGATGCGGTGCAACCGCTGATCATCACCAGCGCCAAGGCGCGCAAGCCTGCCGTCAATCCCAAGGCGGATCTGCGCCAATACTACATGCTGGCGCATGGCAGCCATCTCCTCGATACGGCGCGCCATCTGCACAGGCCGATCGAGGCGGTCGAGGCCCGGCTCACCGAGCGCTATGGCGCCTATTGCTGGTTCATCACCACCATCTTCGCCGACGGCACGATCGGCCATCTCGACCTGACGGTCGCCGTGCGCATGGACTGGCACGAAGGGTTCCAGATCTATGGCCAGAACGGCAGCGTTCTCGCGAAGACGTATAACCCCTGGTACTACAAGAGCAGCGAGGTCGACATTTTCCGCGAGGCCGATGGCAGTTGGCATCGCACGCTTGGCGCGGATGGCCACTTCTATCGCCGGCAGCTCGAAGGCTTTGCCGATGTCGTGCTGAATGGCGCGCCCATGATCGGCGCCAGCATCGAGGACGGCATCGCCTCGGTCAGGGGCATGGCGGCCATCGCCCGCTCGGCCGCTGCCGGCGGCCGCGCCGTCCGTCTGGCCGATGTCGACGGGGTCGTGTGATGCAGCTTGGGATTTTCGCCAAGACCTTCGCCACCACCGGCGCCTTGCCGGTGCTGCGCGCGGTCGCGGACGGCGGCTACACGGCGGCGCAGTTCAACATGGCGTGCCTTGGACTGCCGTCGATGCCGGACAGCATTGAGCTCGGCGCGGCCCGGTCCGTCGCTAAGGCGAGCGGCGAGGCCGGCGTTTCGATCGCGGCCGTGTCTGGAACCTACAATATGATCCACCCGGATCGCTCGGTTCGTGTGTCAGGTCTTGCTCGGCTGGAGGTGCTGGCTGCGTCATGCGCTGACATGGGCACGCGCCTGATCACGCTGTGCACCGGCACAAGGGATGCACAGGATCCGTGGCGCTGGCATCCCGACAATGCAAGCGAGGCGGCATGGAGCGATCTGCGGACGGAGATGGAAGCGGCGATCGCGATTGCCGAGCGCTTCGACATCGAGCTCGGCATCGAACCGGAACTGGCCAATGTCGTCTCCAGCGCGCGGGCCGCTCGCCGGCTGCTCGACGAGATGAACAGCGCGCGGCTGCGCATTGTGCTCGACCCGGCCAATCTATTCGAAGTGGCGGACAGCGCGGAGCGTCACCGCCTGATCGACGAGGCCGTCGATCTGCTGGCTGCGGAGATCGGCATGGCCCATGCCAAGGACCGCAATGCCGATGGCAGTTTTGCCGCCGCCGGACAGGGCGTCGTCGATTTCCCGCATTTCATCGGCTGCCTAAGAGCCGCCGGGTTCGACGGCCCCCTGATCACGCATGGCCTGACAGAGGCCGAGGCGCCCGGCGTCGGCGCGTTCCTGCGCAATGTCCTGGAAGCGAGCGACGACACGTGAAAAAGACCTTCAGCCGAGATGGCGTCGACCTTGCCTACCGGGAGGTCGGCACGGGCCTTCCCGTCATCTTCCAGCATGGGCTGGGCGGCGATGAGGCGCAGGTGGCCGACGTGTTTCCCGATCTGCCGGTGACGCGGCGCGTGACGCTCGAATGCCGTGGCCAGGGCGGATCCGGCTACGGGCCTGTCGAGCAGCTTTCGATCGCGACGTTTGCCGAGGACGTCGATGCACTGGCCGACGATCTCGGCCTCGGCCCGGCCGTCGTCGGCGGCATCTCGATGGGCGCGGCGCTGGCGCTTCGCCTGGCGGTGCACAGGCCGGCGCGGGTGCGGGCGCTGGTGCTCGCCCGGCCTGCGTGGGTATCCCAGGCTGCACCGGCCAATATGAGGCCCTATGCCGTGGTCGGCGATCTCTTGATGCGGCATTCGCCCCAAGACGCCAGGCGTCTGTTCGATGACAGCGCTGTTGCCGGCGAACTGGCCAGATTGGCGCCGGACAATCTCGGCAGCCTGCAAGGCTTCTTCACTCGCCCGGACCCGGTTCTGTTCGGCAGGCTGCTTTCGGCGATCGCCGGCGATGGTCCCGGCGTGAGCGAGGCGGACATCCGCGCTATCGCGGTGCCGACTCTTGTCATCGGCCATGACCATGACCTCGTCCATCGACTGGAGGACGCACAGACGCTGGCCGGACTCATTCCGTCGGCCCGGCTTTGCACCATCACAGCCAAATCGCAGGATCGCGCCGCCTACCGGCTGGAATTCCGCGCCTGTCTTTCGGAATTCCTGGAACCGCTCGCATGACCGACAAAACGACGGATGAGACCATCGCCGTGGTCGAGATCGGCGGCACGTCGGTCAAGGTTGGCTTTGCCGATCGCGGCCACCCGGTGGATTTCGCCCGCACCTACCCGACCGCGCAACTGCGCAAGGGCGCGCCTGTGGCGGGGTTGGCCGATGCGGTCACCGCAGCCTGCCGCGATGCCGGGCTCAAACCTGCACGGGTCGTTGCGACGGTGCCTGGGTTCATCGACCGCGACTTCGACACGGTGCTGCACACGGCCAACATTCCCGAACTGAACGGTATCCGGCTGGGTACGGAACTGGCATCGCGGCTCCGCGTTCCCGTGCGGCTCGAACGCGACGTCGTGCTGCAATTGCTGGGCGAAAGCGTTGCCGGCGCGGTGAAGCGGCAAAAGGAGGTGCTGGCGGTCTATCTCGGCACCGGCATCGGTGCGGCCTATCTCGGCAAGGACGGCATTTTCAGGGGCGGCGGCTGGCGCTGGAAATCGGCCATATGCCGATCTACCGGCCTGACGAAAGCGGACCGCCAAACCGGGTCGAGACCTACGCCTCAGGGGCAACGCTTGTCGAACTCGCGACAGACTACGATATCCCGGTGGCCGATCTGTTTTCGGCGGCCGGGCAGCCGCCATCGCTGCGCGAATGGCTCGATGAGATCGTCTGGCAGCAGGCGGTGACCATCGCAACGGCAGCCGCTTTGTTTTCCCCGCAGGCGATCCTGATCGGTGGCGGCATTGTCGACATGAAGTCCTATCCCCGCCAGGCGCTCAAGCAGCGCATCGCGGACAGCCTGCCGCATTCGCTTGTTGTAGAGCCTCTGGACATACGCTGGGCGGCCCTGGGCTGGCAGGCGGCGATCCATGGCGCGGTGCTGCTCGGCGCGGTGTGATCGCCGTGGTTGCTGTCGGCGAAGGATTACTTGATCGTCTTCCCGTCCGCCCCAAACCGGTATGTTTTACCCGGCTCCGGCGTTGCATACAGCGTCGCACCTGGCTCGGCGTCGTAGACACCGAAAATGCGGACCGTGATCAGCCCGGCCTTTTCGCAGTCGAGATAGAGGTTGGTGTCGGCGCCGAGATGTTCGGCGTGCACCACCGTTCCCTTCCAGGCGCCGGACCTTGGATCCACGGTCAGATGCTCCGGCCGCACGCCGATGGTCTTGGCAGTCTCGCCCAATCTGGGGCCGTCGATGAAATTCATCTTCGGCGAGCCGATAAAGCCGGCGACGAACTCGTTTGCCGGCGAATTGTAAAGCTCCATCGGGCCGCCGATCTGCTCGATCTGGCCGGCGTTGAGCACGACGATCTTGTCGGCCAGCGTCATCGCCTCGACCTGATCATGGGTGACGTAGATCATCGTTGCCTTCAGCCGGCGATGCAACTGCGCGATCTCCAGTCGCGTGTTGACGCGAAGCGCTGCATCGAGGTTCGACAAGGGCTCGTCGAAGAGAAACAGTTTTGGCTCACGCACCACGGCGCGGCCGATGGCGACGCGCTGGCGCTGGCCGCCCGACAGTTCCGCCGGCCGGCGCTCGAGATACGGTTCCAGCGACAGCATCGACGAGGCGACGCCGATGCGTCGCTCGATCTCTGGGGCGGGCGTGCCGGCCTGCTTGAGGCCGAGGCCCATATTGTTCTTCACCGTCAGATGCGGGTACAAGGCATAGGTCTGGAACACCATGGCGATGCCGCGTTTTGCCGGGGGCGTGGCCGAGACATCGGCGCCGTCGATCACCACCCTGCCGGAGGTCGAATCCTCCAGCCCGGCGATGACCCTGAGCAAGGTTGACTTGCCGCAGCCAGATGGGCCGACGAAGACGACGAATTCGCCGTCGGTCACTTCGAGGTTGATGCCTTTCAGCACCTCGACCGGCCCGAAGGCCTTCTTCACATTCTCGATTACCAGCGAGCCCACGGCTTCGTCCTTGTTCTAGAGTTTGCCCTACTAGAGCTTAACTGGGGCGCCGCTGCGCACGCTCTCATCGGCGGCAAGGCAGACGGCGAGCGATTTCACCGCGTCGTCCATGTGGCGGGTCAGGTCGATGTCTTCCCGGATCGCCTTCAGCACGAAGGCCTGTTCGAGGTCACAGAGGTCCTGGTGGCCGGGTTCGCCTTCCATGGACAGCATCTCGTCCGGCCTGGCGAACTTGCCGTCCGCGCCGGTCGCCGCACTGTGCAGGCGGATGGTCGAGGTCTTGGTGTGGGTGTCGATGTCGTCCGACTTCACACCTTCCTTCATGACGATCGACACGCAGCCATGGGGCGAAATCACGTCCTTCACGAAGAACGCTGTCTCCGAGATCATCGGGCCCCAAGCCGCCTCGTACCAGCCGACCGAGCCGTCGTCGAACACCACCTGGAGATGGCCGTAATTGTACATTGTCGGCGCGATCTCCTCGGTCAGCCGCAGCCCCATGCCGCGCACCTCGACCGGCCTGGCGTCGGTGATCTGCAGCATCACGTCGAGATAGTGCACGCCGCAATCGACGATCGGCGACGTCGTCTGCATCAACTGCTTGTGCGTCTGCCAGGTCGGGCCTGACGATTGCTGGTTGAGGTTCATGCGAAACACGTAAGGGCCGCCGAGCTTGCGCGCCTCGGCGATCAGCCTGACCCAGGACGGGTGGTGGCGCAGGATGTAGCCGATCACCAATTTTCGGCCGTTGGCCTTGGCCGCGGCGACGACGCGCTTGGCGTCCGCCACCGTCGTTGCGAGCGGCTTCTCGACGAAGACGTGGCAGCCGGCCTCGAATGCCTTCACCGCATAGTCGGCATGGCTGTCGGAATAGGTGGCGATGCAGGCGACATCCGGCTTTTCATCGCGCAACGCGTCGTCGAAGGAGCGCCTGATGCCATAGCCCGACAGCCCGTCCGGTAACGGCACGTCGGAGCGGTTGATCAGGGCCGCGATCTCGAAGCCCGGATTAGTGTGGTAGGCCAGCGCATGGCTACGCCCCATATTACCGAGGCCTGCGACGACGACGCGAAGGGGCGATTTAGAGGTCACCTAACTACTCCAGATGTTCCAGTTGTTCCTTCTGAGAGGGTGTCACCCCACCCGGCGCTTCGCGCCGACCTCCCCATCGAGGGGAGGTAGGACGTTGGCGCGAACACCCTCACTGCCAAAGAAGCTTCTCCGAAAGTCGCCCTTTGGCGGTCGTGAATGAAGCCACGACCTTTTACCTCCCCTTGATGGGGAGGTCGGCGCGCAGCGCCGGGTGGGGTGAAGGCTCCAGCAGAGATTTGTAGGGCTCCGCTCACTTGACGGCTCCGGATGTGATGCCGCGGATCAGCTGCCGCGAGAAGATGACGTAGAGGGTCAGCACAGGCATGATCGCCAGCGAGAGTGCCGCCAGGATGGCGTTCCAGTTGGTGACGAACTGGCCGAGGAAAAGCTGCGCGCCGAGCGTCACCGTCTTGGTCTCTTCCGACGGCGCCAGGATCAGTGGGAACCACAGATCGTTCCAGATCGGGATCATGGTGAAAACGGCGACCGTCGCCATCGAGGGCCGCACCAGTGGCAGCACCAGCCGGAAGAAGATGGTGTATTCCGACAGGCCGTCGATCCGGCCGGCATTCTTCAGATCGTCGGACACCTGCTTCATGAATTCCGACAGGATGAAGACGGCCAGCGGCAGCCCCTGCGCGGTGTAGACCAGGATCAGCGCCGTCAGCGTGTTGACCAGCCCGCTCGCCACCATCAATTGCAGGATGGCGACGGTGCCGAGCCGGATCGGGATCATGATGCCGAGCGCGAGGTAAAGCCCCATCAGCGTGTTGCCGCGGAAGCGGTATTCCGAGAGCGCGAACGCCGCCATCGCGCCGAACAGAAGCACGAAGAACAGCGAGGCGACGGTGACGACGAGGCTGTTCTGAAAATAGTGGATGAAGTCGCCCTGCCCGATCACGGTGGTATAGCCGATCAGGTCGAAGGTCTTTGGCGTCGGCGGCGTCAGCGGTTCGCTGAAGATGCCGGCGCGGGACTTGAACGAATTCATGATGACCAGGATCACCGGAAACAGCGCGATCGCCGTGTAGGTCAGCAGGATCGCGTGGGCGCCGATGGTGCGGGGCAGCGAACGAGTGGCGGTGCTCATTGGAAGGTCTCCTGACGAGCCAAGGCAGGCGAGGTTGGCGCCAAGGCACCCCCCTCTGTCCTGCCGGACATCTCCCCAGCAAGGGGGGAGATCAGATGCCGCGACTGCTTTCGCCAATCGCCGACGTTGCAAGCCGAGCGGCAAGGCCAGAGCTGCCAATCTCCCCCCTTGCGGGGGAGATGGCCGGCAGGCCAGAGGGGGGTGTTCAAGCTCGACATCTCGCCCCTCTCAGAACTGGTAGCGACGCAGGCGCGTCTGGACGAGGAAGAGGTAGACGCAGACGCCGCCGAGGATGATCAGGAACATCATCGTGGCGATCGCCGCACCCATATTGGGATCGCCGGTCTGCAGCTGGAAGCCGAAGAAGGCGCGGTAGAGGAAAGTGCCCAGAATATCGGTCGAATAATTCGGCCCGGCAAGCGCCCCTTGTGCGGTGTAGATCAGGTCGAAAGCGTTGAAATTGCCGACGAAGGTCAGGATCGAGATGATGCCGATCGAGGGTAGGATCAGCGGCAGCTTGATCTTCCAGAACTGAGACATGCCGGTGATGCCGTCGCATTCGGCAGCCTCGATCACCTCTTCGGGGATCGACAGGAGTGCTGCATAGATCAGCATCATCGGAATGCCGACGAACTGCCACACCGAGATCAGGCTGAGCGCGGTCAGGGCATATTGTTGTTTGCCGAGCCACGGCGTGAACAGGCTTTTCAGGCCGACCAGATCCATCAGATGCGGCGCCACGCCCCACAACGGCGACAGGATCAGTTTCCAGGCGAAACCGACGATGACGAAGGACAGGATGGTCGGCACGAAGATCGCGGTGCGGTAGAAGGCGGCGAATCTCAGCCTCGGGCTGGACAGCAATGCCGCCAGCATGACACCGATCGGGTTCTGCACCACCATGTGGATGATGAAGAACCAGGTATTGTTCCGCAGCGCGTTCCAGAAGCCGACCGACCAGTTGGGGTCGCCGAACAACGTACGGAAATTAGTGAAACCGACGAACACCTGATGCTGATCGACATTGCGGAACAGCGACAGCTGCAGCGTGCCGGCGAGCGGCAGGATCATGATCGCCGTATAGACCAGCAGCGCCGGCGCCAGGAAGACGCCGATATGCCAGCGGAACGGTCGCTTCGGTCGTGTTTGTGCGGCCATGAGTGCGGTCCCCGCCGATCAGGTTTAGCAATGCCTTCGACGGCAGCGCTGCCCCTCACCCTTACCCTCTCCCCGTGAAGGACGGGGAGAGGGGGCGCCTGCGTTTCGGCTGATCCTTCTCCCCGTCACTATACGGGGAGAAGGTGCCGGCAGGCGGATGAGGGGCGGCGCCGTCGTTCGCAGTCGATGATGCTATCGAAAAACGCAGGGCCGTCCACTTGGGGGCCTGTCTGTCCTGAGCTTACTTGCCCGGCTTGTACCAGCTGTCGAGGCCGTCCTGCAGCTTCTTGGCGGCAGCTTCCGGCGTGTCGGTGCCGTTGATGACGTTGGCCGATTCAACCCAGGTTTCGTTCTCGAGGTTCGGCGTGCCGCGCGACAGGATCTGGTAGGTCGAGCGGATCGTCGACTTGCACTTGTCGCGCCAGGAGACGAATTCCTGCGCCAGCGGGTCTTCCATCTTCACCGGGGTGGAATTTAGGCTGAAGAAGCCCGGCAAAGCGTTGGCGTAGATGGTGGCGAAGTCCGGCGAGGCGACCCAGGACAGGAAGGTCTTGGCCGCGTCGGCATTCTTCGACGCCGCATTCAGGCCCATGCCGATATCGGTATGGTCGGAGATGTAGCAGGTGTCGCCGGCCTTCTCGACCGGCGGCGGGAAGGCGCCCATCTTGAACTGCGCCTGGGTGTTGAACAGGCCGATCTCCCACGATCCCGCCGGGTAGATGGCGGCGCGGCCAAGCGTGAACAGGTTCTGGCTGTCCGGATAGGTCTGGGCCTCGAAGCCGTCGCCGAGATAAGGCTTCCACTTGGCCAGTTCCTCATAGGGAGCAACCCAGTCCTTGTCGGTCAGCTTCTGGTCGCCCTTGATCAGCGCTGCGCGGCCCTCTTCGCCCTTCCAGTAGTTCGGACCGATGTTCTGATAGCCCATGGTCGCGGCTTCCCATAGGTCCTTGGTGCCCATGGCCATCGGGATGTAGGTGCCGTCGGCCTTGATCTTGTCGAGCGCGGCGAAGAACTCGTCACGCGTCGTCGGCACCTTGAGGCCGAGCTTGTCGAAGGCGTCCTTGTTGTAGATGAAGCCGTGAATGACCGAGGCCATCGGGACGCAGAAGCTCGCCTTGCCGTCGTCGGTCTGCCATGCCGCCTTGGCGACCGGTGAGAAGTTCTCCATGCCGGGCAGCGAAGACAGATCGGCAAGGTTGCCCTTCTTGAACAGTTCGAGCGATTTGTCGAACGGGCGGCAGGTGATCAGGTCGCCAGCCGAGCCGGCGGCGAGCTTGGCGCCGAGTGCGGCGTCATACTCGGTCGGCGCCGACGGTGCGAACACCACTTTGATGCCCGGGTTCTTGGCCTCAAAAGCCGGGATCAGCTTGTCCTTCCAGATGGCAAGGTCGTCGCCGCGCCAGCTTTCGATATTGAGCGTTACGTCATCGGCGTGAGCCAACCCGGCGGTGCCGAGAATGCTGGTGCCGAGAAGCAGTGCCGTCAGTAATTTCGTTGTCATGCTAGTCTCCCTGTTGACCTTTTTCAGGTTCGGTTTTGAGAACAGGGGCCTTCGCGCCCTTGTTCCCCTCGATCGCGGAAAGGGCCGGCCGCAGCTTCTGGCCGGTCCCTTCCAGTATCTTCTCGGCCGCAACGGCGTTGGCAGCGCCGGCGGCGAGCAGAATGGCTGTCTTGACGACGCCGCCGCTCGCTTCGAGCAGCCGCACGGCGTCTTGCCGGTCGCGGCCGCTGATAGCGGCGACGATGCGAGCCGCGCGGTCGCGCAGCTTGATGTTGTCGGCGGTGAGATTGACCATGTAGCCGTCATGGACATGGCCGAGATGAATGGCGGTAAGCGTCGACAGCATGTTGAGCGCGATCTTCTGGGCAGTGCCGGCGCCCATGCGCGTCGAGCCGGCAATCACCTCCGGTGGCGTCTCGAGCAGGATGGCGACGTCGGCCAGCCTGAGCAGGGGCGTGTCCTTGTTGTTGGCAATGGCGATGGTTGCCGCGCCCCGGCTGCGCGCATCCTTCAGCGCCTGCACCGCATAGGGCGTCGAGCCGCTGGCCGAAATCGTGATCAGGCAGTCGCCCTTGCCGATGCCGGCGCCGGCAATTGCCGTCGAGGCTTCGTCGGTGTCGTCTTCCGGTCCGCCGGCCAGGGTCTTGAAAGCGTCGTCGCCACCGGCGATGAGGATGGCGATGCGTTCGCGCTTGATGCCGAAGGTGCCGGGCAACTCCAGCGCGTCGGCCAGCGCCATCAGGCCGGAGCTGCCGGCCGCAGCATAGGCGAGCTTGCCGCCGCCGTTCAGCCGCCCGGCGATGATTTCGGCTGCGGCGGCGATGGCGGGAATGGCGTCGCGCACAGCCTTGGCGGCCTCGATCTGCGCATTGACCAAAGAAGAAAGGATGGCGTCCGGGGCCTGGATGTCCAGTCCCTCGGCATTGCTGTGAAGCGCTTCGGTGCGCGGTTCGGTCATCCCTGTCCCTCCGATGGAAGAACAATACCAAAAAAATACCACTTGTCCACACGCATTAACGAAATTGCGAACTGGAAATCGTTGAGCCGGCAAAATTCCCGGGTTTTTCAACCTGATACGCCTTAATCTTTTTGAAACGGAAATTAATCCCTTGGCTATTGGTATTTTATTGGTATTATCCGCCCGGAGGAGACATCGCGTGAAATTCGTGCTCGGTATCGACGGCGGCGGCACCAGCTGCAGGGCAGCCCTTGCGACAGGCGATGGCGTTGTCATTGGCCGTGCCAAAAGCGGCGCCGCCAACATCCGCACCGATCTCACCGGCGCTCGCACCCACATCGTCGAGGCTGCTCGTCAGGCCTTCATCGCCGCCGGGCAAGATCCGGACCTGATCCCGCAGACACCAGCCATTCTCGGCCTTGCCGGCGCCAATGTCGGCACCTACCGCCAGCAGCTTGAAGCAATCCTGCCGTTCAGCATCAGCCGCGTCGAGACGGACGCCGAGATCGCGCTCGAAGGGGCAGTCGGCTCTGGTGACGGCGCCATGGCCATCCTCGGCACCGGCACCGCCTATATGGCGCGCAAGGGCGGCACGTCGCGCGCCATCGGCGGCTGGGGCTTTCAGGTCGGTGATCAAGGCAGCGGCGCCCGGATCGGCCGCGACCTGCTGGAGCAGACGCTGCTCGCCCATGACGGCGTCCGGCCGCGCTCAGTCCTGACCGACAGCATGATGGGCATTTTCCGCAACAATCCCGAAGACGTGGTCGAGTTCACCACCAATGCCAAGCCCGGCGATTTCGGCGGCTTCGCGCCCAAGGTTTTCGAGCATGCCGAGAAGGGCGACAGCGTCGCCAACTGGATCGTGGACAAGTCGGTTGCCGATGTCGAGGAGTCGCTCCACGCGCTCGACCTCTCTGATGACGCCCCGCTCTGCCTGCTCGGCGGGCTGGCGCCGCTCTATGGGCCGCGCCTTTCCCAGCGCTACCAGGCGCTGCTGAAAGCGCCGCTCGACGATGCGCTGGGCGGCGCCGTGCAGATGGCGGCCCGCATCTTCGCCAAAGCGGAGGCGACGCGATGAGCGACGCCGCCGACCAGATCTTCGCCACGCTGAAGCAGTCGTCGCAGAGCGGCGCCCCGCTCTATCTGCAGCTCAGGAAAAGCATCGAGGACGCCGTCAATCGCGGCCTGATCGGGCCGGGCGATGCGCTGCCTTCCGAGCGCGACATCGCCACCAAGGCCGACATTTCGCGCGTCACCGTGCGCAAGGCGGTGCAGGATCTGGTCAAGGGCGGCATCCTCGTGCAGCGCCACGGCTCCGGCACCTTCGTCGCGCCGCGCATGGAGCGCGTCGAGCAGTCGCTCTCCAGGCTCACTTCATTTACCGAGGACATGGCAAGGCGCGGCATGGCGGTGCGTTCAGCCTGGCTCGATCGCGACCTCTACCCGCCCTCGCCCGACGAGATGATGGTGCTCGGCCTGTCGTCGAACGAGCTGGTGGCGCGCGTGGCGCGCCTGCGCATCGCAAACGACACGCCGCTGGCCATCGAGCGCGCCTCGTTGTCGGCCAGCGTGCTGCCGGATCCGGCCGGGATAGGCTCGTCACTCTATGCGGCGCTGCAACTGACCGGTAACCGGCCGGTGCGGGCGGTGCAGCGCATATCGGCCGCCAATCTCGGCGACGCCGATGCGCGTCTGCTCGAAGTGCCATCCGGCATTGCCGGCCTGCACATCGAACGCATTTCCTATCTCGCGAGCGGCAAGGTGATCGAGTTCACCCGCTCCATCTACCGCGGCGATGCCTATGATTTCGTCGCCGAATTGCGCCTGACAGGGCCGAGCGAAGAGGGCCGACCATGATCCCCAAGACCACCCATATGCGGCGCGAGATCGACGAAATTCCGCAAGCCGTCGCTCGCCTGCTCGATGGCTCGGCGGCGGTGCTGACCGAGGCCGGACGCGGCATTCGCGAGCGCGATCCGAGCTTCGTCGTTACCGTCGCGCGCGGTTCGTCCGACCATGCCGCCACCTTCATGAAATATGCCGTCGAACTGACCGCCGGCCTGGCCGTCGCTTCGGTCGGCCCATCGGTCGCCTCGATCTACGGCGCCAAGCTCAAGCTCGCCGGTTCGGCTTGCCTCGCCATCTCGCAATCCGGCAAAAGCCCTGATATCGTCGCCATGGCCGAGACGGCACGAGCCGGCGGTGCGCTCACCGTCGCCATCACCAACACCGCCGATTCGCCGCTGGCGCGGGCTTCGGATTTTGCCATCGACATTCTGGCCGGCCCCGAGCGCAGCGTCGCGGCGACCAAGACATTCGTCAATTCGGCGGTCGCCGGCCTGGCGCTGATGGCGCATTGCACCGGCGACGACAGACTGCTGGCCGCCCTTGCCCGCCTGCCCGAGCATTTCAGCAAGGCGATCGCCTGCGACTGGATGGCGCTGGCCGGCGCGTTGGAGACGCCGCAATCGCTGTTCATCCTCGGCCGTGGCCCGTCGGCGGCGATGGCCGACGAGGCGGCGCTGAAATTCAAAGAGACCTGCGGCATGCATGCCGAGGCCTACAGTGCAGCCGAAGTCATGCACGGCCCGCTGGCGCTGGTCGGGCCAGGCTTCCCGGTGCTGGCACTCGCCGCCCGCGATGCCTCCGAGCCGTCCGTGGCAGAGGCTGCCGACAACCTTGCCGGCAAGGGTGCAGCAGTTTTTGTAACCTCGGACAAAGCCAAGAGCGCGGCGCGGCTGCCGCATGTCGCCACCGGTCATCCCTTGACCGACCCGCTGACGCTGATCGTCTCCTTCTATGGCTTCGTCGAAGCCTTCGCCCGCCATCGCGGCCTCGATCCGGACGTACCGCGCAATCTGCGCAAGGTGACGGAAACCGTATGAGCGACCGTTTTGCCCTGACTGGCGCCCGAATTTTCGATGGCGACGACTGGCATGACAACGCCGCCCTTGTCGTGCACGGCGATGTGGTCGAAGGCATTCATCCCGTCGGCGCCATTCCGTCGGGCGTTGCCCGCATCGACGCCGGGGGCGGCATGCTGGTGCCGGGTTTTGTCGACCTGCAGGTCAATGGCGGCGGCGGCGTCATGCTCAACGACCATCCCGATGTCGCCTCGCTGGCAACAATCTGCCGGGCGCATGCGCCGTTCGGCACGACCGCACTGCTGCCGACGCTAATCACAGATACGCCTGACATCACCGCCGCGGCCATTGCCGCCGGCACCGAGGCGGCACGGCAAAAACTGCCGGGGTTTCTCGGCCTGCATCTCGAGGGACCGCATCTCTCGGTCGCCCGCAAGGGGGCGCATGACCCGGCTCTGATCCGGCCGATGACGGATGCGGATGAAGCGGCGCTGGTCGCGGCACGCAAAAACCTGCCGGTGCTGCTGACGACGATCGCGCCCGAATCCGTCGAGCCCGCCCGTGTTGCGGCCTTGGCCAAGGCCGGTGTGATTGTCAGCCTCGGCCATTCCGATACCGGCTATGCCACGGCCAGAGCCTTTGCCGACGCGGGCGCCAGCGTGGTCACACATCTGTTCAACGCCATGAGCCAGATCGGCAACCGTGAGCCGGGGCTGGCGGGTGCGGCCATCGACATAGGCAGTCTGTCGGCCGGGATCATTGCCGACGGCATCCATGTCGATCCCGCCACCATGCTGATCGCGCTGCGCGCCAAGCAGGGGCCGGGCAGGATCGTGCTGGTCACCGACGCCATGGCGACGATCGGCACCGACATGACGTCGTTCACCCTCAACGGCCGCATCATCTATCGCAAGGATGGCAGTCTGCGGCTGGCCGACGGCACGCTGGCCGGCGCCGATCTCGATATGATCTCGGCCGTCCGCTACATGCACAGGATCGTCGGGCTGGACGTGTCGGAAGCGTTGCGCATGGCCTCGCTCTATCCGGCGCAGGCGGTCGGCCAGGCACACCGGCTCGGTCGCTTCGCCAATGGCACGGCTGCCGATATCGTCGCTCTGTCGGACGCCCTCGACGTCAACGGCGTCTGGATCGGCGGCGACAAGGTTTTTGCAGGCGCGGACAGTCCGCGCTAAAGTCCACCCATGCATGATGTCGACTGCGTTGTCGCCGGAGCCGGTGTTGTCGGCCTCGCCATTGCCCGCGCGCTGGCGCTGTCGGGCCGCGAGGTGCTGGTGGTCGAGAAGGCCGCAGCCATCGGCACCGGCACCAGTTCGCGCAATTCGGAAGTCATCCATGCCGGGCTTCATTATACGCCGGGCAGCCTGAAGGCCCGTCTCTGCGTCAACGGCCGCGAGCGTCTCTATGCCTATTGCCGCGAGCACGACGTCGCCCATCATCGCACCGGCAAGCTGATCGTTGCCGTCGAACCCGACCAGTTGGACAAACTGCAGGCGATCCAGATCAACGCGGCGCAATGCGGAGTCGGTGACCTCAAGCTTTTGACGCGCGCAGAGGCCGAAAGCCTGGAACCGGCGCTGAGCTGCGCCGGCGCGCTGCTGTCGCCGTCGACCGGCATCGTCGACAGCCAGGCGCTGATGCTGTCATTGCGTGGAGACGCGGAAGCGGCCGGCGCATCTTTCGCCTTGCTCACCGTTGTCTCAGGCGCGAGCATCGAAGCCGACGGCATCCGGATCGACACGCGCGACGCCGATGGCGAGGGTTTCACCTTGAAGACCGGCGCCTTCATCAACGCCGCCGGCCTCGACGCGCAGGCGCTCGCCGGCCGCATCGAAGGCCTCCCGCAAGACCGTGTTCCGCCGCTGTGGCTGGCGCGCGGCAATTATTTCGCGCTTTCCGGTCGCTCGCCCTTTTCGCGGCTGATCTATCCGGTGCCAGTCCATGGCGGCCTCGGCGTGCATCTGACCCTCGACATGTCGGGGAGCGCGCGCTTTGGCCCGGATGTCGAATGGATCGATCGCGTCGACTATACCGTCGATCCCGCACGAGGCGCTGCCTTCTACGACGAAATCAGGCGCTACTGGTCCGGCCTGGCGGACGGCGCCCTGCAACCGGCATATGCCGGCGTCAGGCCGAAACTGTCCGGTCCAGGCCAGCCGGCCGCCGACTTCGTCATCCGGGGACCGGCTGACCACGGGGGCGGTCAGATCGTCAATCTGTTCGGCATCGAGAGCCCTGGCCTTACCGCCAGCCTCGCCATCGCAGAACATGTCGTTGGGCTTTTATATCCGCAATGACGGGCGTTCCTGAAACGTCGGGCAGGCGCATACCATGAAACCTTTTGATATGGAGGTCGTTGTCGGGGCATATGTCCGAGGCAAAACCCAAATCGGAACCGGCCGACGGCATCGAAGCGCGCGATGCCCCGAAGTCGCGTCGGGAAAAGCCGTCACGGCAAACGCGCGGAGATGGACCGCGCGAGGACACGCCGCGCGAGAAAAAAGCATCGGCCGCCGAAGCCGCGTCCGAGCCCGTTGGCGAGGCTGCGCCGCCGCCGGATGCCGTCGAACCCGATCCCAAGCTGACGCCCGAGCAGGCCGAGCAGGCGCGCAAAAAATATCTGCTGCGGCGTTTCTGGATCAGCGGGCGCGGCTATTGGGGGAGGCATGGCGACAAGCTCGCCTGGCCTTTGACGATCGGAGTGCTGCTGCTGATCTGCATCAACATCGGTTTCCAGTATGGCATCAACGTCTGGAACCGCTCGATGTTCGATGCCCTCGAGCAGCGCAACGCCCGCACAGTCTATCTCCTCAGCGCCGTATTCGTGCCGCTGGTGATCTGCAGCGGCAGCCTTGTCGTCGCGCAGGTCTATCTGCGCATGACGATCCAGCGCCGCTGGCGTTCCTGGCTGACCACCGGGGTCGTCGCGCGCTGGCTGGCAAACGGCCGCTACTACCAGCTGAACCTCGTGGGCGGCGATCACCAGAACCCCGAGGCACGCATGACCGAGGATCTGCGTATCGCCACCGAGTCGCCGGTCGATTTCACTGCCGGCGTCCTCAACGCATTCCTGTCGGCCTCTACCTTTATCGTCGTGCTGTGGACCATCGGCGGCGCGCTCACCCTGCCGATCGGCGGCGAGAGCATCACCATTCCCGGCTTTCTGGTCATCACCGCGATCATCTATGCCGTCATCACCTCGACCTCGATGGTGGTCATCGGCCGCGACTTCGTCCAGCTCTCCGAGCGGAAGAACCAGGCGGAGGCCGAACTGCGCTACACGCTGACGCGCGTGCGCGAAAACGGCGAGAGCATCGCCTTGCTGGGAGGCGAGGACGAGGAGCGCAGCGGCATCGACAGGAATTTCGGCCATGTGCTGAGGCAATGGGCGCTGCTGACCGGACAGCACATGCGCACGGCCGCGGTGTCGCAGGGATCGAGCCTGTTTGCGCCGGTCGTGCCGATCCTTTTGTGCGCGCCAAAATTCCTCGAAGGCTCGATGACGCTTGGCGAGGTGATGCAGGCGGCGTCTGCCTTTGGCATCGTGCAAGGCGCGTTCGGCTGGCTGGTCGACAACTATCCGCGCCTCGCCGACTGGAACGCCTCCGCGCGGCGCATTGCCTCGCTGATGATGTCGCTCGACGGGCTCGAGCGCGCCGAGCAGAGCGATGCGCTCGGACGCATCAACCGGGGCGAAGCGGAAGACGGCGCCATCCTCAGCCTCGACAATCTTTCCGTGACACTCGACGACGGCACCTCCGTAGTCAAGGAAACCGAGGTCGTGATCGAGCCGGGCGAGCGGGTGCTGGTTTCAGGCGAATCCGGTTCAGGCAAGTCGACGCTGGTGCGGGTCGTCGCGGGCCTGTGGCCATGGGGCGGCGGCAGCGTCAATTTCCACACCGACAGGCGCCTGTTCATGCTGCCGCAACGCCCCTACATCCCTTCCGGAACGCTTCGCCGCGCGGTCGCCTATCCCGCGGCGGCGGACAAGTGGACCATCAAGCAAATCAAGGCTGCCCTCGACAAGGTGGGGCTTGGCTATCTCACCGGCAGGATCAAGGAAGAGGCGCCATGGGACCAGACGCTGTCGGGCGGCGAAAAGCAACGCCTCGCCTTCGCGCGCCTGCTGCTGCATCGCCCCGATATCGTGGTGCTGGATGAAGCGACTTCGGCGCTCGACGAGAAGAGCCAGGACACGATGATGTTGACGGTGATCCGCGAACTGCCTGACGTCACCATCATCAGCGTGGCGCATCGTGCGGAGCTCGAAGCCTTCCACAGCCGCAAGATCACCCTGGAGCGGCGGGAGGGCGGCGCCAAGCTCGTCAGCGACGTCGACCTCATCCCGCGCAAGCGCAAACGCAGCCTGCTGAACCGCGCTTTGTGGGGTTCCAGCACTCGGGTGAAAAAGCCGCGCAGGTAAAAGGCGCCACTGCCGAACCGCGAACAGAGATGTCCAGGCGAAGCGCTTGGGCAAAGACATTAGCCGGCTATGGATTAGCCGTAGAGACCCTTGTAGGTCTCGCGCAGCAGGTTCTTCTGCACCTTGCCCATCGTGTTGCGCGGCAGCTCGTCGACGAAGATCACCTGCTTCGGGTGCTTGTATTTGGCCAGCTGGCCGGCAATGGCGCCAACGATCTCGGCCCCGGTGATCTGCGATGCCGGCGCCCGCACCACGACAGCGGTGACGCCTTCGCCGAAATCGGGATGGGCAATTCCGATGACGGCACTTTCCAAGACGCCGGCAACGGCGTCGATCTCGCTCTCGATCTCCTTGGGATAGATGTTGTAGCCGCCGGAGATAATGAGATCCTTGCCGCGGCCGACGATGTGGACGTAGCCGTCCGCGTCGATGATGCCGAGGTCGCCGGTGATGAAGAAGCCGTCCTTGCGAAACTCCGCCTTGGTTTTTTCCGGCATGCGCCAATAGCCGGAAAAGACATTCGGACCTTTGACCTCGATCATGCCGACTTCACCCTGGCCAAGCGCATCGCCGCTGTCAGGGTCGGCGATGCGCAGCGAAACGCCGGGCAGCGGGAAGCCGACCGTGCCGGCGCGACGCTCCCCCTCATAGGGGTTCGACGTGTTCATGTTGGTCTCGGTCATACCGTAGCGCTCGAGAATGTCGTGGCCGGTGCGCTCGCGCCAGGCCTTGTGCGTTTCGGCGAGCAGCGGCGCCGAGCCGGAAACGAACAGGCGGATGTTCTTCGCCGCCTGGGCATCCAGCCCGTCCTGCTGCAGGAGCCTGGTATAGAAGGTCGGCACCCCCATCAGCACTGTCGCGCGGGGCAAGAGCGAGACGATGCGGCCGGCGTCGAATTTCTGCTCGAACAGCATCGAGGCGCCGGCCATCAGGGTGACGTTGGTGGCGACGAACAGGCCATGCGTGTGGAAGATCGGCAGGGCATGGATCAGCACGTCATCCCCGGTGAAACGCCATTGCTCGACCAGCACGCGCGCATTGGAGGCCAGGTTTTCGTGGCTGAGCATGGCGCCCTTGGAGCGTCCGGTGGTGCCCGATGTGTAAAGGATTGCGGCCAGATCGTCCGGCCCGCGCGCCACGGCGTCGAAATCCGTGGGCTGTTGTGCCGCCAGTGCGGTCAGCGAGCCCTCACCATTGCTGCCAAGCGTGACGGTGGCAGCACCCGACGCCTGCGCCAACGGCGCGATAGCGCCGGCGCGGGCCGGGTCGCAGACGACCAGCCGCGGCTCGGCATCCCCGAAGAAATAGCCGAGTTCGGCCAGCGTGTAGGCGGTGTTGAGCGGCAGGAAGACCGCGCCGGCGCGCAGGCAGGCGAGGTAAAGGAAAATGCATTCGGGGCTTTTTTCGACCTGCACGGCAACGCGGTCGCCAGGCTCGACGCCGAAATGCCTCAGCGCATGTGCCAGCTGTGCCGATTGCGCCAGCATGTCGCGATAGGCGATCGCGCGTCCGTCATCGGTCGCCATCAGGATGCGCTCGGAGGCTGAAATCCGGCTGCGGAACGCGTCGAACAGGTGATTGGTCATGCGCCTTCCCTAGAGCATGATGCCGAAAAGTGTGAAGCGGTTTTCGGAGGACATGCTCTACCCTTTGATTTAGCCGGATGATTTCAGGTCGATTCGGCCTGAAATCATCCGGCTCCAGCGCATGGCCTTGGAACAAAGGAAACGATTTCGCCTCCGTCCGGCAAAAACGTGAAATCGGGTTTGCCGCCGATCAGATGAAGGCAAGCGGACTTGGATAGCGGGCGATTTTGGATAGCGGGCGGATTTTGGATAGCGGACCGGAAGCGCTTCTATCTGCGGCTGCGCAGCGCCTTGGTGGCGCTCACGCGTGGATCGCCGCTGTCGTTGAAGCGCTCCATGCACATGGCTGCCGTCAGACGGTAGTGGTTGAGGAGGGCTTCAACGGCGCCGTCGGCATCGCCATCCACCGTGCGCTCCGCAATCAGCCGATGTTCACTGATTTCGTCGCGCTCGCTGCCGTCCTGGGAGATCAGCCGGTAACGGGAGGCCTGATCCGAAAGCTGGTCGCAAAAGCCGGTCAGCCAATGCGAGCGGCAGCCTGCGATCAGTGCCCGATGGAAGGCGCGGTGCAGCTTTTCCCATTCCGGATTGTTCGAGGACGGATCCTCCGGCAAGCGGCGCGGGGCACGCGCCAGGCGATGCAAGGCCAGCACGAGCTGCTCTTCCCATTCGCCGGTGCGGTTGGCAATGGATTCACGCAGCGCCCGCTCTTCCAGCCAGCAGCGGGTGCGCGTCAATTCCTCGAGTTCCGGGGCACTGACCGGCATGATGAAGAAACCGCGCTGGTCGTGGCGGCCGAGCAGGCCTTCCGAAGCAAGTCGGTTGAGGGCCTCGCGAACCGGTGAGGCGCCGGCGCCGTAACGGGAAACCACCCATTCGACACGAAGCTTGCTTTCACTTTCAAACACGCCGCGCAGGAGATCGTCGCGAAGCTGTTGATAGACCGTACTAGCGAGTGTGCTCTTGGGTCCCGCGCCTTCGCTCACATCGGCAGATCCGTAGGTCAATATGACTCCTGTAGCTCTCCCATGCTCCGCTAGCCCGTTCGCGAAGCAAACGATTTCCCCTGTAAACTTACTGTAACTCCTAAGGCATCCGCCCCTCAAGCGAAAGATCACGATATTCGACTTAAAGAGGAAGGTTGACCGCATCTTATCCGCCGGAAGTAACTAAAATCGTGAAAAACTTGTTCTTCTGAAGAAAGTTTGTCTGCCAGCATGGCAGGTGCCCTCGAGAAACAGCTTCGAGATCCGAATACGGATAATTTTTTCTTAACGCGCGTCATGCCGCCGGATTGACCTCTCCCCGCATGCAGATCCCTTCGGCAGTTATCCACTAGATTTATGGGCCAAAACTAGTGCCGGATGCCGCGATCCTGTCGCTTGCCGCGATGCCCTTGCGGCTGCCACCCGTTGACGGCTTTTTGGGAGATCGAAGGATCAGGCAGGGAGATCAGGCCGAGGAGAACCGACCAGCCGGGAACTTGCCCTGGAACTGATGTCAGCCGGCAGCCCGGTCGGCCGCGGTTCGGATGGCTTCTATATTGGCACGGTAGGCTTCGACGCTGCCGCCCTTGAAGATGGCGGCGCCTGCCACCAGCACATCGGCGCCGGCTGATGTGACCAGGGGGGCGGTTTCCGGCGACACGCCGCCGTCGATCTCGATACGAATCGGCCGGTTGCCGATCAGCGCTTTCACCCGCTTGACCTTGTCGACCATGGCCGGGATGAAGGCCTGGCCGCCAAAGCCCGGATTGACGGTCATGATCAGGATCAGGTCGAGCCGGTCGAGCACATATTCGATCGCACTTTCCGGCGTCGCCGGATTGAGCGATACGCCGGCCTTCTTGCCGAGACCCTTGATGGTCTGAAGCGAGCGGTCGAGATGCGGTCCGGCCTCGGCATGCACGGTCATGCCGTCGCAGCCGGCATCGGCAAAGGCGGCCAGATAAGGATCGGCCGGCGCAATCATCAAATGGCAGTCGAAAAAGGCCTTGGTGCGGTTGCGGATGGCCTTGATCACCGGCGGGCCGAAGGTGATGTTGGGCACGAAATGCCCGTCCATCACGTCGAGATGGATCCAGTCGGCGCCGGCCGCCGTCACCGCCTCGACCTCGTCGCCGAGCTTCGAGAAATTCGACGCCAGCACCGATGGCGCGATCAGGGTCTTCCTGCTCATGATGCGGCCCCTTTGGGCGCCCTGTTTGCGGGCGCGGCCTTGACGACTGCTAGAGCAATTCCAAGAAAAGTGGGAACGGCTTTCCGTCCGGAATTGCGTGAAAACAAAGAGATAGAGCGGTTCGGCGTTTCCACCAAACGATGAACTGCTCTAGACCATGATCCCGGAAAGGGAAAGTCGGTATTTGCTGCGCCCGGCAGCGGGTTCGGCGAATACCTGGCCGCCCGATCGCCGCAGCGCGCCCAAGGAAAAACCCCGCCGGATCGCTCCGGCGGGGTTCTGAATTTTGACTCGTATCCAGATCTATGGCTTGAAGTTGGCCGCCGGATCCCTTTGCGGCTGTACCTGCGTCTGCGGCGTGCGCTTCGGTATGAACTGCTGAAGGACACCTGGATTGAGCAACAGGGTCGGATCGAGCGACGGCTGCTGTTGGATCGCCCTGCAGTTCGGGAACCGACCAACCGTGCCTTCGGGGCAGCGCCGCTTGATGATCGGCACGCACTGGCCGCCGACCATCTGCGAGCCCGGGGCGCAGTCTCCCACCTGCGGCCTCGGCTTGCGGCACGCGCCGTCAATCGCCTGGGTGCCGCGCGGGCAAACACACTCGCCGCGCTTGTTGTGCACCTGGCCGCGTATGTCGCACTGTTCCAGCACAGGCTTCTTCTGCCGGCAGGCATTACCTTGCACCTCGGTACCCCGCGGGCAGACACAATTGCCATTGGCGTCGTGGACCTGGCCGCGGATCGAGCACTGCTCGGGCTTCGGCCGGATCGGCCGGCAGACCTTGCCCCTGACTTCTGTGCCGTCCGGGCAGACGCAATCGCCGTTGGCGTTTTGGATCTGACCACGGATCGAGCATTGTTCAGGCTTTGGCCGGATCGGCCGGCAGGCTCCATTGCGCACCTCTGTCCCACGCGGGCAGACACAATCGCCATCGGCGTCATGAACCTGGCCGCGTATGCCGCACTCCTGAGGCTTCTGCTTGTCGCGCACGCAGGCGTTTGCCTGTCGGTCGAGATGCGTACCTTCCGGGCAGTAGCAGCCATTGCCGTCCGACGTCGGGACCGAACCGGGGATGGTGCAGCCAGGCTTGTCGGTCTTGACGCAAGCGCCGTTCTCAAGCTCGGTTCCGCGCGGGCAGACACAGCGTCCATCCTCGGTGCGGATCTGGCCCTTGAGCAGCACGCAGGGCCTCGGATCCTTCGGCTGGATGATGACGCCGCCGTCGGGCGAGCACTGGCCGTTGCGGAACGTCGTGCCTTCCGGACACACGCACCGGCCGGCATCGTTCATGACGAAGCCTGGCGAGCATTCCTTCTTCACCTCGCGCTTGATGGTGAACGGATGGCAGGCATAGGCCTTGCCGCGATCGCCCTGGACGTTGGTCAGGTCGCCGGGCAGTACGTCGCCGCCGCCTTGCACCCTGGTGTCGGGAGACAAGACGCCGACGCAGTTCTGGCCGCTGACGTTGCCCCGCAGATTCACCAAGGGAGCGTCGGGAAGGACCACGGTGACCTTGTGCACATGGCTTTCCCCGGCGCCGAGCGTCAGGTTGGCAATGCAGGTCAACGGCAAGGTCGTCGGTTCGGGCGAGCAGCCGAAGGGCGGTTCGATCGAGGTGATCGCGACGCCTTGCAGCCGCCCCAGCCCGTCCACCCCGATCGCATCGCCGATGCGGACCGGACCGGAGAAGGCGGTCTGGCCATCATTGGTGATGGTGATCTCGAACGAGCAGGGTTGCCCCGGCTGGCACTCGGCATCGCCGGTCTTCTTGACGCTAATGGTGGACGTGCCGCCGCCCTTGGCGCAGGCCTGGCCGATCGGGTAGACGACGTCGTCTCCAGGGGCCGGGCCGTATGAGCCGCGTGCGCAGTTCTCGAACGCGCCATTGGCCAAGACCGTCACGTCGAAGTGCCTGGAGGTTCCGGGCGTCATCGCGGCGCCGGGTATCTGGCATGACAGCGCATTGGCCGGAACCGCTCCGCAGGCCCATTCCGCACCGTCGGGTGTGACGGTCTGGATCTGGACCGGCGCGCCACCCGATATCAGCGTGGCAGCATCGTTGACCCGCACCGGACCGGTGGGGGCAGAGGTGCCAAGGCTGATGACGGTGATGCGGCAGGAAACCACCGCCGCACCGGCGAGCGAGCCATTGCAGACCTTGGTGATGCGTAGGGTCGGCTTGCCGCCATTGGGATGACGGAAGCGTTCCTTGGCGCAGGCCTTGTTGTTGGTGAGGTCGACCTCACCGGGGACGGGCTTCAGCGCCGCGCAGTTCTCGACCGAATCCGACTGGTAGCCGGCCGGCATGACCGCCCTGACGACGATCGGCGTCGAGGCGCCCGGCATCAGCACGATGCCTGCATTGTCGCAGCGGAACTGGCCGGGACCGTTCGGTCCGCATGTCCAGGGCGGAGACGGGCCGAAGGTCGAAGAGGCCGGCGCGCCGCCCGGGTAATTGTCGATAACCGTCAGCGGCCCATTATAGGGGACGCTGCCATTGTTGATGATGTCGATCACGAAGTAGCAGATGCCGTCGGGTGTGCAGACCGGGATGCGGGCACGCTTCTTCAGGATCAGGTCGACCTTCTTGTCGACCGGGGGCCGGCAATCGCGGTCGCGGTCGCCACGCCGGCAGATCGGGATCGAGGCACAGCCGCGATCGTTCTGCTGGCTGCCGAACAGCGGCTTGCCGCTGGCGCCGTAATTATAGGTGGCGCAGTTGCGCAGCGCGCTGCCTTGCCAACCACCCGCCGGCTTGAAGCCGAGCTTGAGGTTGATGGAGGCCCCTGGATTGAGCGTGGTCACCGGATAGGTGCACGTCATCGGGGTCACGCCGGGCATGCATACCCAGGGCGGATTGGGCCCTGAATCCAGAGTCGAGCCGGCCGGCAGCGTCACCTCGTCGAGCACGATCTTGCCGTGATACGGCCCGTCGCCGACATTGGTGACCTTGATGGTGAAGTCGCAGCCGCCCCCCATCGTGCAACGCGTCACGTCGGCGCGTTTCTCGACCTTGAGGTCCGGTTCCTTGTCCTTGGGGGGACATCTCAAGTCACGCGGGATGACGATGTCGATGGTCTGCGTGCAGCATAGTCCCCAACCCTCCTTCGGGCCGGCATAGGTCTCGATGCCGGTGACGATGAGGTGGATGACGTCGCCGGGCGATGCACCGACGATCTTCCAGTTCAGCACACCGCCGCCCGCCGGCACCAATTGCGTGTCGGGGATGATGGTGATGCCTGGGGTCGTCGTCGATACCTGCACCCATTTTCCGCCCATCTCCGGGCCGACAGGCATGTGGTAGATGAACGCGCCGCCGCCTTGCACGCAATCGACCGTGCCGCGCTCCACCTTGAAACATTCCCGGTCGGGAGGCGGAGGCCGCTTGTCACAGTTGGTGAGGTCGATCTTGATCGAGGTCTTGGCCCCGGTCTTGTAGTCGCCGTCGTCGGGCTTGCCCGGATCCTGCGACGGGATGATGGCCCCCGTGCCGACGCCCGGCGTCACCTTGATCATGCCCTGGTTGTCGACGATGGTCGGCGAAGGAAACGCCGCATGGTCGATCTTGGCGGTGATCTTGAAATTGATGACGCGTTCATTGCCAGCCCCAGCGCCGTCGAGATCGGTGGTGGAAATCCGGAAATCGGAAACCGTTGCCGTATCGTTCGGATTAGCCGAGGTGCTGATTGTCGCACCCGGCAGCGGTCCGCCAGACGCATCCGTGCCGTCGCCGGACACGTTGACGTTGACGATCGCAAGACCGTGCGGAAGCTGATCCTTGAAGTCGAGTTGGAGTTTCTTCAGCCTGGCCGAAAAGCTTGGGTCGGCAAAGCCTTGCGAGTCGCCGCGCAGGCCAAAGCTCAGGGAGTAGACGACGTAGTCGCAGCTCCTCTGTGTGCCTGTTTTGGTGAAGAACGGCACGATCCGTTCCGGCCTCGGATTGACGATTTTTGAATTGTCGAGGTCGAGCCGCAGTTCCGGAGTGATCGGGACTGCATCTTCGGCGTGGCTTGCCACAGGGGTGAACATGGCGACCGCGATACCGGCCGCCATCAGCCAGCGCGCGCCGCGCCTGGCATATGACGGGGGTTTCATGATGGTCTCCATGACGGTTGGCTGCTTGCCGGTGGATTGACTGCTGTTCGCGGTCGGGGAAAGTGCGAGATTTTTCATCTTCCCCTCCTCAACGTTCGCAGCTGACGGCTGGGGTTCTGAGCGGCAAAGTCATCTTGCAGCAAGGGTAGTAGCCACCCTTGTCCTTGTCGGACTGCCTGTAGAAGCAAAGTCCAACATCGACTCTGTCGCCCGGAGAATGGCCGGTGATGTCGACCGTGTAAGGCTTGCCGGGAGCATGCGACTGGGGTGATGTCACCCCGACGCCTGGTGTCCTGGACTTTGTCTCACTGGAAGGCTGGACCTTGATCGAATCGCCGCCAAAGCCGGCATGGTCATGGAGATAGAGGTCGGCCTGGAGGCCGCGAGGCGTGCAGTAGAACTGAACATCCTCGACATCGATGCACGGAGGCAGATCGCCGGGCGGTGGGAAGTCCGGCGGATAGAACGGCGGCAGATAACCGCCGGGGATCTCTTCATAATAGCCGGCCCGGCCTTCGCAGGGGTGCCAGACCTCGACGTCGCCGACATGGCCTTCCACTTCTGGGTCTTCGAAATAGCCGTCGAAGTCGACGAACCACGAGCCGAAAGGCGGCACGTTGGCCGGCTTGACCAACGGCGTCGGCGTGATCTGCACGCCGTGCACGCCAAGCGGCCCGCCGGCGGCGAGCTGGTCGGCAAGTGTCGGGCTGTCGCGCAGCTTGTCGCCGGTGTTGACCAGCGTGTCGGTGCACACGCCGGTGTCGAGATTGCCGTCGGCGTCATAGCCATATTGCAGGTCGAGCCCACCGGCCGACTGCCGGTTGCCTTGCGGGAAGCCGACCGCATATTCCTGCGGCTCTTCCACCCAGACCGATTCCGTCGCCGGATCGTCCGGGTTTTCGCGCCAGTAGCGGATGACCTCGCCCTTGCCGGAATCGGCGAACTGGCTGTAATCGTAGCGATTCTCGACCGGGCCGCGCTGCGCCAGATACATGAAACCCTGGTTGTCGAAGGCGATGTCGGTGACGGCGTAGTCCTTGTCGGCCTTGACCGTCAGCTCCCAGCGCGGATCACCGGCAAAGCTGCCATCGCGGGCAATGCCAACCGACCAGATCTCGGCCTTTTCGCCGACCGAATAATAGAGCCGGCCGCCATGATAGGCGACGGACCAGACGCGGCGTTCGTCCTGCGTGTAGCCCCATGTGTCGGGGTCTTCCGAGTCGAAGGCAGCACCCTGTATGTCCATCACCGCACCGTCATCGGCGACGGGAGCCAGCCCATGCGCCGGCCGCCCGGCAACGCCGTGATCGAATGTGTCGATCAGCGTGCCGTTGGCGTCGAGGCGGTGGATGAGGCCGGTGTCGAGATCGCTGGCGAAGAACTCGCGGTGATTGCTGTCGAAGCTGATGTCGCCGATGCCGGAACCGCTGTTGGTGTCAATGTCGGCGAATTTGGAGACCGCGCCGGTGATGCCGTCGATCTTCCAGATCGTGCCCGGACCGCCACCGCTTTCGGTGCCGAACTGGCCGTCCATGAAGACGGCGCCTGCGGTGCCGCGGCGCTGTCGCTCGGGCCGACCGTCGGCATCTTCGTCCGGGGTGACGATACGGATGCCGTGCAGCGAGGTCGCGCCGGCATAGAGATTGGGGACGCCCGAGGGAACGCCGTCGCGCATACCGTCATCATAGGTGATGGCGAATACCTGGCCGATCTGTTCGGCCGTCACCTCGAAAGGCGGCGGCGTGTAGACGAGCTGGCCGGAAGCCGGTCCGCCGAGCGCCGAAACGTCGAAGACGCGCAAGGTGGCGCGCGTCGTGTCGATGAAGGTTTCGTCGACCGGGTCGACGCCGGGCGGCAGCCCCCCCCTTTCGGAATCGGCAGAGTCGAAATTGGGAATGACGGTGCCGGAAAATCCGGTGACCGCCATCGAGCCGGGATAGATGATCTGGGTTTCCTGCGCTTGGGCGGCTGTGCCCAACCAGAGCGCGGCGCTCAGCGCCAGGGCAAGCAAACCGCCGCCCAGATGGAGCGAACGGCGCAAACCGCCGCTTGGAGACGACATGGACGCGCCGCGATCGCAGGACATAAAACTCCCCCCGAAGTTTTCGGGAGGAACATCCGGTCCGGCCGCGCGAAACAGGGCAAGGCGCGGCGTTCCGGCACGTTCGTCCCTGATCGAATTGTCTGCTTTCCTCATCTTCACGATACGCCTGCTCCTGCGCAGGGTCAACGGAATCAGCCGAAAGCCCAGCGCATCGACTCCATCCCGAAGGCGGTGGTCGCGCTGAGCTTGCGTTGGTCCCGGAGACCGTGGAGCCTCTGGGGTCCTGGTCATGGGGGCATCCTTTCCGGCCCGCACCATGCGGCGCCTGGTCGTCAGTCGCAGGCTGAAGCGGAAAGGTTCATGCAAAACGGCGGCCGGGTCTGTCCGCCATTTCACAGAGGCGCGGCTAATTCCTTGTGTCAACTCAGGTGGAAAACAGTCTTGGCGCGCGAAAGACCGGCCGGCTTACTTACCGTCAGTGCCGGCTTCTGCTAGCGTCTTCCCAACCCTGGGGGGATCATGACACGCAGGCACTTCGTTCTCTTGCTGGCGGCGCTTTTTCCATGTGCGTTGCCGGTCCATCAATCCGTAGCCAAGACCTTGGTCTACTGCACCGAGGTTAGCCCCGATACGTTCGATCCCGCACTCGCCTCCGGATCCCGCGACGCCTCGGCCACCGCTCTCTACAACCGCATGGTCGAGTTCGATCCCGGCACCACCAAGGTGCGCCCCGGCCTTGCCGAAAGCTGGGAGATTTCCGACGATGGCCTCACCTACACATTCCACCTGCGGCAGGGCGTGAAATTCCACAGCGTCGAGGGCTTTACGCCTAGTCGCGACTTCAATGCCGATGACGTGCTGTTCACCTTCGACCGGCAGGCCAACGCGCAGAACCCGTTCAACAATTACGCCAAACGCCAGTACATTTACTTCGACGGCATCGGCATGCCGGATCTTGTCGCCGGTTGGCGCAAGCTTGACGACCGGACTGTGGTGATGAAGCTGAAGGCGCCGCATTCGCCGATGCTTGCCGACCTGGCGATGGATTTCGCTTCGCTCGTTTCCAAGGAATATGCCGACAAGCTCGTCGCCGAGAAGCGGCTGCTCGACCTGGCGCTGAAGCCGGTCGGGACGGGTCCATTCCAGCTTGTCGACTACCAGCAGGATGCAGTCATCCGCTACAAGGCCAATCCGGACTACTGGCGCGGCAAGCCGAAGATCGACGATCTCGTCTTCGCCATTGCCACCGATGCCAGCATTCGCATGGAAAAGCTGCGCGCCGGCGAATGCGATCTCATGCCCTATCCAAATCCGGCCGACCTGGACGCGATCAAGGCGACACCCGGTATCAAGGTCATGCGGCAGGAGGGCCTCAACACAGGATACCTCGCCTTCAACACCTTGCAGAAGCCCTTCGACGATCCAAGGGTGAGGAAGGCGATCGCCATGGCCATCGACACCCAGGCGCTGGTCGACGTCGTGTTCCGCGGCACCGGTGAAGTCGCACGCAATCCGCTGCCGCCGACCTCCTGGGCCTATGACAAGACGAGCCCCGATCATGTCTTCGACCCCGCTGCCGCCAGGCGGGGGCTCGCCGATGCCGGCGTAAAAGACCTGCACATGAAGATCTGGGCGATGCCGGTGCAGCGTCCCTACAACCCGAATGCGCAGCGTATGGCCGAAATGATCCAGTCCGACCTGGCAAAGATCGGTGTCAACGTGGAAGTCGTGACGTATGAGTGGACAGAATACCTTGCGCGCTCGAAGTCACGCGACCGCGACGGCGCCATGCTGTTCGGCTTCACCGGCGACAATGGCGACCCCGACAACTTCCTGTCGGTGCCGCTTGGCTGTGCCGGCGTCGGCACCACCAATCGTGCCAACTGGTGTTTTCCGGCCTTCGACGATCTGCTCAAGCAGGCAGCCGGGATCGTCGATCCCGCTGCCCGCGCAAAACTCTATTCGCAGGCGCAAACGATCTTCAGGGAGCAGATGCCGTGGGTCGCTATCGCCCACTCCGTGGTCTCGATGCCGATGCGCGAACAGGTGACGGGCTATGTCATGGACCCCTTTGATCACCATGATTTCTCGGGCGTCGATATCAAGGAATAGCGTTCGGTGTCTGCCGCCGATCTCGATGTCTATGTAGAGAGCCTGCGCAATTTCCGACTGGTGCGGAGCTATAGCATCGCGCAGTTGCTGCCTTACCTGGAACAGGCTGGATTGAAAGTGCGCCTGCTCGACCGGCCAGCCGGCCGAGATCGGGCGCCGGTGGCCTTTCTGCATGTCGACCTGACAGTCGTGCCGCCAACGTACCGCGGGCTCGGCCACCTCTACGACCGCACCATCAATGGCCGCGCGCTGTCCATCCACCGGCACCTTTATTCGACACTGAAGCTGGAGGCAGGGGACAGCCACGAGGGGCCGGTTGTCGTCAAGACGGTCCTCAACTCCAGGGGCCGACCAGAGCAGCGCTGGTGGCAGCATCGCAACGGCCTGACCAGGAGCGCGCATGCCATCCGCAAGCTCTTCGAACCCGGCTACAAGGACCGCCTGTGCCCGCCCTATAAGGTCTACCAGACGATCGGCGAGGTTCCGCGGGATGTATGGCGCAACAATCGCCTGATGGTGGAAAAGTTCGCTTTCGATACGCTCGACCTGCCCATCGTCAAGCACCGCTACATGTTCCTGCTCGGTGCCGAGGTCAACATGCGGCAGGTCTACGACGATGTGTTGTGCGCCGGCTCAAAAATCCTGAGCAATGAGGTGGGCGGCGCCGTGCCACCGGAAGTGCTGGCGGTGCGGCAGCGGCTCAACCTGGACTTCGGCGCCATCGACTATTTCATTGTCGATGGCAAAGGCGTTGTCGTGGATGCCAACAAGACCGTCGGCTCAAACCCTGAATGGCTGAAGAAAAACCGCTTTCGTCGGGAATTCAACGATCGCATGGCTGAGGAACTGATCGCCTTTGTCCGCGGTTGAGCCGGATCACCAGATCCAGTCGCCCTTGCCCAGCACCGACACCGCTTCGACGATACGGTTGAAGCTGGCGCGGGCCCGGCCGACCGTGTGCCTGGCCCGGAGATAGCCGTGCACCAGTCCCGGCTCCTCGAACCAGGCGGCATGGCCGCCTGCGGTAAGGATGCGGTCGCGGTAGGCCTCGCCGTCGGACGACAGCGGGTCGCATTGCGCGGTGATCAGAACGGTTGGCGGCAGTTTGGTGAAATCGGTGTCGGCGAGCGGCGACAAGGTGATGTCACCAGTACCGTCAGCGCCGCCGGTGCGGATGTGCTTGTAGAATTCGAGATCGCGCATGGTCAACATCGGTGCTTCGGCGTGCGTGACATACGAGCCCTTCGAACGGTCGCCGCCGAGGCCCGGATAGATCAGCACCTGGCCGATCGGCTTTTTGGCATGGCCACGCGTTGCGTGAGCAACAGCCGCGCAGAGATTGCCGCCGGCGCTGTCGCCGCACAGCAGAATAGGGCGGTCGTAGGTTTTGGCTGCCCATTCGAAGGCACGTAAAGCATCGTCGAAAGCGGCCGGGTGCAAATGCTCCGGCGCCAGCCGGTAATCGATGGAACCCACCTCGTAACCGGTGCGGGCGCACAGCTCGGCGCAGACATCGTCATGGCTGTCCAGGCCGCCGAGGATGAAACCCCCGCCATGGATGTAGAGCACCATCGCCGCCGTGTTCGGGGTAGCGCTGCGATAGATGCGGATCGGGATGTCGTGTGATCGGTTGGCAATGAAAGTCGTTTCCGCCGTCACACCATTGGGATAGCCGGCAAAGAACTCGCGGCACATCCGGTCATAAATCGCACGTTGCTGGGCGATGGTGTAGTCGATCGTATCGGGCGGGTAATAGGAATTGGTCCGCTCGATGAAGGCCCAGGTCTCGGCATCGATGAGGGGTTTGTAGTCGGTCATGCAGCTCCTTTACCTCCCCCTTGATGGGGGAGGTCGCCGCGAAGCGGCGGGGGGGGGGGGGGGGGCGGGCGGCCACCCCCCCCCCGGGCGGCGGGCCCCCCCCGCCCCGGGGGGGGGGGGGGGGGGGTGGCGCATCACCCCACCCCGGACCTTCGGTCCGACCCTCCCCATCGAGGGGAGGGTAAAGAGGCTACTTCCCCTTCCACACCGGGTCGCGCTTCTCCGCAAACGCCCGGAACCCTTCCATACCGTCCTCGGAGCCATAAAGCGCATCGACCGTCGCCAGTTGCCGGCGCGTGACGCGGTTCATGGCATCCTGGAAGGTCAGCGCCTCGGCCACCCGCGCCGTCTCCTTGATCGCGGCAAACACCAGCGGCGGGCCGCTGGCCAGTAGCCTTGCGACCTCCCAGACGCGGTCTTCAAGCTTTTCCTTGGGCAACACTTCGTTGACCAGGCCCCAGCGATGCGCTTCCGCTACATCCATCCAGCGGCCGGTGAGCAAGAGGTCCATGGCGACGTGATAGGGAATGCGCTTCGGCAACTTGATCGTCGCGGCATCCGCCAGCGTGCCGGCGCGGATTTCGGGCAGCGCGAAGGAGGAATGATCCGAGGCGAAGATGAGGTCGCAGGACAGCGCCAATTCGAAGCCGCCGCCCACCGCCATGCCGTTGACGCAGGCGATCACCGGCTTGTTCATGTCGCGCAGCTCCTGCAGGCCGGCAAAGCCGCCGACGCCATAGTCGCCGTCGACCGCATCGCCACCGGCTGCTGCCTTCAAATCCCAGCCGGCGCAGAAGAACTTGTCGCCGGCGGTCTTGACGATGGCGACGCGCAGTTCCGGATCGTCGCGGAACGCCTTGAAGGTCTCGCCCATCAGCCGCGACGTTTTCAGGTCGATGGCGTTGGCCTTGGGCCGGTCGAGCGTGACCTCGAGGATGGTGCCTTCGCGGCGAGTTGAAATGACGTCAGACATTCTTCTTCTCTCCCAGCACCAGCAGCGCGTCGGCAATCCAGGCGCCCTTGCCTTCGGCGCAGACGATCAGCGGGTTGATGTCGAGTTCCTCGATCTCGCCGGCATTCTTCTGCACGAAGCCGGCAATGCCTGCGATGGCGTCGATGGCCGCGGCGACATCGGCCTTCGGCCGGCCGCGATAGCCCTCAAGCAGAGGGAACAGTTTCAGGCCGCGTAGCGCCGCCTCGATATCGTCGCGCGTTGCCGGCAGCATCAAGGTCACGCTGTCGCGCAACAGCTCGACCAGCACGCCGCCAGTTCCCAGCGTCATGACGGCGCCGAACATCGGGTCGCGGGTAAAGCCGACAATCAGCTCGGCGACGCCGTCGCGCACCATGCGCTCGACATAGAGCCCGGTGCCGAGCGGCAAGAGATCGTGCGCCGCGGTGCTGACGGATTCGGCGTCCTTGAGGTTAAGCCTGACAGCGCCGACTTCCGACTTGTGGGTGACGCCAAGCGCCTTCAACGCCACCGGGAAGCCGAGCGCCATCGACGAAATCACCGCTTCGACGGCATTGGCGGCGCGTTCGGCCTTCGGCACCGGCAAGCCGGCCTCGATCAGCCGCGCCTTGGCCTCGGCCTCATCAGGCGTGACATGGTCGCCGCCGGCAGCACCGGCAGCCGATGTGTCGATCGGCTGCGCCTGCGGCTCGGCCCAGGCCCAGCCGATGAAGGCCGCCGCGCCTGCGGCATCCATGGCCTCGGAAATGCCGAACAACGGCACCATGCCGCGCGCCATCAGTTCGGCGGTGTATTCCTCCGGCAGGTTCTCCGGCAGCGACGAGACAATCGCGCCATGCGCATTGTTGGTCTTCAGCGCCGATTCGAAGGCGCGCAGCGTCGCCCACCAGTCGGTGACCGAGCAACGGTCGGGGCGCGGGAAATCGAGCACCAGCATGTTGAGGTCGAAACCGCCCGACACCATGGCGGTGAAGGTGGCGGTCATCGCCGGTTCGTTGTTCCAGATGAAGGTGTGGTAGTCCAACGGATTGGCGACCGCGACCAGCGGCCCGAGCGTCGATTTGACATGGGCGCGGTGCTTGCTGGTGAGCTCCGGGAAGTTGACCCAGCGGCCTTCGGCGCTGTCGGCCATCACCGAGGCCTCGCCGCCGGAGCAGCTCATCGACGACAGACGATAGCCGGGCAGCGGCCCGGTGACATGCAGCAGCTTCAGCGCCTCGATGAAGGCGGGGATGGAATCGACGCGCGCAATGCCGAGCCGCCGCAGGAATGCGCCCGAGGCAGCGTCCGAGCCAGCCAGCGATGCCGTGTGCGAGACCGTCGCCTGCCGCGCCTGCTCGGAGCGGCCGACCTTCATGGCGATGATCGGCTTCTTCAGTTCGCGCGCCCGCGCCGCCAGCTTCTCGAAGCCTGCTACCGAATCGAAGGCTTCGATGTGCAGGCCGAGCGAGGTGACGCGCTCGTCCTCGATCAGGCCGAGCGCCATTTCGGAGAGGCCGGTCTGCGCCTGGTTGCCGGCGGTCATCAGGAAGGCGATCGGCAGGCCGCGCTTCTGCATCGTCATGTTGATGGCGATGTTGGAGGACTGGGTGATGATGGCGACGCCCTTGGCGCCTTCGGGCAGCCGGATGCCGCCATGCTGGTCGGGCCACAACAGCGCGCCGTCGGCGTAGTTGATCAGGCCATAACAGTTCGGGCCGATGATCGGCATCTGGCCGGCCGCGGCCACCAGTTCGGCCTGCAGCCGCTCGCCATCGTCGTCATAGGCCTCGGTCTCGAGAAAGCCCGCGGCAAAACAGACGGCGCCGCCGGCGCCGCGCTCAGCCAGCGCCTTGATCACCTCGATGGTGAGATGCCGGTTGACGCCGACAAAGGCAGCGTCCGGCGCGCCGGGAAGGTCGGCGACCGAGCGATAGGCCTTGCGGCCGGCGACCTCGTCCTTGTTCGGATGCACCGGCCAGATTTCGCCGGCAAAGCCCATCTTGATCGATTGGGCGACGACGGCAGCGGCCTGGGCCCCGCCGAACACCGCGATGGATTTTGGGCGCAAGAGGCGTTCAAGCTTGTGCATATTCCCCGTCTCTTCTTTTTAAGCCCCGAACGGGCGCAGCAGCGCCCGCGAAATGATGTGGCGCTGGATTTCCGACGTCCCTTCCCAGATGCGCTCGACACGGGCGTCGCGCCAGATGCGCTCCAGCGGCAGGTCATCCATCAGCCCCATGCCGCCATGGATCTGGATTGCTTCGTCGGCAACAAAGGCGAGCATTTCGGTAGCCTTCAGCTTCGCCATGGCCATGTCCTGATCGGTGACGGTGCCCTGATCGTACTTCCAGCCGGCTTCGAACACCATCAGGTCCGCCGCCTTCAATTCCGTCGCCATGTCGGCGAGCTTGAACGACACGCCCTGGAACTTGCCAATCTGCTGGCCGAACTGCTGGCGCTGCGCGGAATACTCGATGGCATGACCGAGCGCCCGCTCGGCGCGGCCGAGACAGGTGGCGCCGACCTGCAGGCGCGTGGCGCCGAGCCAGGAATTGGCGACGTCGAAGCCCTTGTGGACCTCACCCAGCACCTGGCTTGCCGGCAGGCGGCAATCATCGAATTCGAGGATGGCGTTGGTGTAGCCGCGATGCGAGACGTTGCGGTAGCCGTCGCGCACCGTGAACCCCTTGGTGCCCTTGTCGACGAAGAAGGCGGTGATCTTCTTGCGCTTGCCGCGCGGCGTTTCTTCCTCGCCCGAAGCCATGAAACAAATCGCGAAATCGGCAAGATCGGCATGGGAGATGAAATGCTTGGTGCCGTTAAGGACCCAGTCGTGGCCGTCCTGCACCGCGGTCGCCTTCATGCCTCGCAGGTCGGAGCCGGCGCCGGGCTCGGTCATCGCCAGGCAGTCCCACTTCTCGCCACGAATACACGGGAACAGGTATTTTTCGCGCTGCTCCGGCGTGCCGGCGAGCAGGATGTTGGAGGGGCGCGCGACGCAGGTCCAGTGCAGCGCATAGTTGGCGCGGCCGAGTTCCTTCTCGTAGAGCAGCCAAGTCACCGTATCGAGGCCAGCGCCACCGACATCGGCCGGCATGTTGGCCGCATACAGTCCGGCTTCGATTGCCTTGACCTTGATCTCCTCGATCAACTCGCGGCGCAGCACGCCGGTGCGCTCGACCTCGCGTTCATGCGGGTAAAGCTCATTCTCGACGAACGCGCGCGTCGTCTCGATGATGAGCTTCTGTTCCTCCGAAAGACCGAAATCCATGGTCCTCAGCCCTTCTTCTTTTTCTTCGACTTTTCCGCCTTCTTCACCGGCTTGGATGCCTTGGCCTTTTCGGCGGCCCTGGAAGCGGCCGGCTTCTTCGCCGCCAGCTTGGCCAATTGCCTGGTATAGTCCTTGTGCAAGGCGCCGGCGCCCCAGCCCTTGCCTTTGTTCTGTTTCGACAGAGCATCCATAATCGCGACCAGATTGTCGTCGCGGATCTTTTCCAGCTCACGGATCGACAGGCCATGCGCCTGGTCGTCCGACTGGGTGGCGATCAGATCGACCAGCTCGTCGTTGAACTCCGGCACGTCCATCAGCTTGGTCCACGGCCATTTCAGGCACGGCCCGAACTGCGCCATAAAGTGGCGCATGCCTGCCTCGCCGCCGGCGACGCGGTAGACCTGGAACATGCCCATCTGCGCCCAGCGCAGGCCGAAGCCATAGCGCATGATGTCGTCGAGTTCCTCGACCGTGCAGATGCCGTCCTTGATCAGCCACAGCGCCTCGCGCCAGGCCGCCTCCAGCAGGCGGTCGCCGACAAAGGCCTCGATTTCCTTGCGGATCACCACCGGCTTCATGCCGATCGAGGCATAGATTTCCTTGGCAACCTCGATCGCTTCGGGGAACGTCTGCTCGCCGCCGACGATCTCGACCAGCGGCAGCAGGTAGACCGGGTTGAAGGGATGTCCGACAACCAGACGCTCCGGATGCTTCTTCATCGCGACCTGCATGTCGGTCGGCTTGATGCCGGAGGTAGACGAGCCGACTATGGCGTTCGCCGGCGCATAAAGGTCGATCTCGGCCAGCACGCGGTGTTTGAGGTCGAGCCGCTCCGGCACGCTCTCCTGGATGAAATCGGCATCGGCCACCGCCTCGGCGATGGTCTTGGCAAAGGTCAGTCTGCCTTCCCTGGGCAGGCCGCCGGGAACCATCTGCCTGTAGGCGCGGCGCGCGCCCTTCATCACTTCCGAGACCTTGCGCGCCGCTTCCGGGTCCGGATCGAAGATCGACACGTCGATGCCGTTGAGCAGCAGCCGCGCCACCCAGCCGGCGCCAATGACACCGCCGCCAATGGCGGCTGCCTTGTTGATGATGCTCATGGTCAGGCTCCGGTTCTTGTCTTGGCGGTTTCGGGGTCGATGAGAGGCACGCGCTCGCCGGAGCGGATCACGGAGGGGTCGTAGGCCTTGCGGGCGAAGACTTCGAGCACGAAGGGCCGGAAGAATTCGGTCGGCAGCGTGTCGAAGTCCGGGTCGAAGCTCGACTGGTCCCAGCGTTCGCAAAACTGGTCGCAATCGTCGAAATAGGCATGGCCGGCGAAGCGGTCGCGAGCATGGCGGTTGCCGCCGAGATGATGCGCGTAATAGAGCCGCTGGAAGTCGCCATGCTTTTCCACCACCCAGGTGCATTGCTCGCGCACGAAAGGTTTCAGGATCGAAGCGGCGTATTCGTCGTGATTGTAGGGAGCGTAGATGTCGCCGATGTCGTGCAGCAGCGCGCAGGCGATCCAGTCGGTGTCGGCGCCGTCACGCCAGGCCCGCGTCGCCGCTTGCAGCGAATGGCCGAGCCTGGTGATCTTGTAGCCCGACAGGCCTTCGTCGAGTTGCACCAGTGCGTCGAGCAGCCGCTCGCCGGTCCTGGCGGCATAGTCGATCTCATGGGCGGTCAGGAACTCATAGTCTTGCCTGTCGCCATCCTTCATCGCAGTGAATTTGACGGTAGCCATGATCCGCTCCCGTCTTAAGCAGCCGCTGCGATCGGCGCCCGCTTGGTGAGGTTGAGCTTCCTGCGCACTTCCTCCGGCCCCAAAATCCTGGCGCCGAGATTGGTGACGATGCTGGCGGCGCGCTCGACCAGCTGCGCATTGGTGGCCAGCACGCCCTTGTCGAGCCAGAGATTGTCTTCGAGACCGACGCGGACATTGCCGCCGGCGAGCACTGCAGCGGCTGCATAGGCCATCTGGTTGCGGCCGATGGCGAAGGCCGACCAGTTCCAGGTCGACGGCACGTTGTTAACCATGGCCATGAAGGTGTTGAGGTCGTCCGGCGCCCCCCACGGCACACCCATGCAGAGCTGCACCAGCGCGTCGGGATTCAAGACCTTTTCTTCGACCAGCTGCTTGGCGAACCAGAGGTGGCCGGTATCGAAGGCTTCGATCTCCGGCTTGACGCCGAGCGCCGTCATCATGCCGCCCATTGCGCGCAGCATGCCGGGCGTGTTGGTCATGACATAATCGGCCTCGGCGAAGTTCATGGTGCCGCAATCCAGCGTGCAGATTTCCGGCAGGCACTGGCGCACATGTTCCATGCGGTTGGTGGCGCCGCCCATGTCGGTGCCTTTTTCATTGAGCGGCAGCGGCGCTTCCGGTGAGCCGAACACCATGTCGCCGCCCATCCCGGCGGTCAGGTTCAGGATCACATCGACTTCTGCCGCGCGGATGCGGTCCGTCACTTCGCGGTAGAGATGGACATCGCGGCGCGGCTTGCCGGTCTCGGGGTCGCGGACATGGCAGTGGACGATGGCGGCACCGGCCTTGGCCGCATCGATCGCCGAATCGGCGATCTGCTTGGGCGAGCGTGGCACATGCGGGGAGCGGTCCTGCGAGCCGCCGGACCCGGTCACGGCACAGGTAATGAAAACCTCACGGTTCATCGCGAGCGGCATGGACATCTCCTCCCCATAGAAACAGACCCTAACAATGACCGACTTGCCGGAAACTGTTTTGCAATTTACGAAGCTCTCGTGATCAAAAGCGAAAAACCGACCATCTTTCGCGCTGAGCGATCGCCGCTCAAGGTGACGCTGCTGGTGTTTTCAGGCTCGTCCATCATGTGCGTGGCGTCGACCGTCGACCCGCTGCGCGCCGCCAACCGCATCTCAGGCGAGACGCTGTTCGATTTCAAACTGGTCTCGGTCACCGGCGAGGCGCCGGTCACCACATGCGGCCTGCCGGTGGCGGTCAGGGGCCGCTTCGATGCGGCCGAGCCGACCGACGTGCTTGTCGTCGTCGCCGGCTTCGGCACCCAGAATTACGCGACATCGGCTCTGCTTTCCGGATTACGGCGAGCGGCCCGCGCGGCTCGCGCCTGCGGCGGCGTCGAGGCCGGCACATGGCTGGTGGCGCGCGCCGGCCTCCTCGAAGGCCGCAGCGCCACCACCCATTGGGAAGACATGGAGGATTTTTCCTCCGCCTTTCCCGGCGTCGACGTGCGTCCGGACCGCTACGTCATCGACGGACCGGTGTTCACCTCGGGCGGGGCGTCGCCGACCTTCGACCTGATGCTGCATCTGATCCGCACCCGGCTCGGCATGGCCGTCGCGCTCGATGTCGCCAGCGTCTTCATCTACGACCAGGCGCGCGCCGCGACCGACGCGCAGCCGCTGGTCTCGCTCGGCCGGCTCGACGGCTACGACCCGCGTCTGGCGCAGGCTATCCGGCTGATGGAATCGCATGTCGACCAGCCGCTGACCATCGACGCGGTGGCAAAACGCGCCGGGGTGACGGCGCGGACATTGGAGAGCATTTTTCGCAAGTCGATCGGCGAGACGCCGGGCGCATATTATCTCAGGCTGCGGCTGGGCGCGGCGCGGCGGCTGGTGGTCGACACGCGGATCGCCATGGCGGATATTGCCGGGCGGACGGGGTTCTCGTCCGCCGCGGCATTTTCCAGAGCGTTTTCAAGAGCGTTCGGCGAAGCCCCGGTCAGGCTGCGCCGAGGTTGATGCATGTCGCCCAAAAGTGTGTCGCGGTTTTGGGATTACGACATGCACAGACAAAGGGAGATCAGGCTGCGTTCTGTCGATCGCTGCCGGCGTCCATCTGCGAGCGCATCTGCCTCGCCAGACGGACTTCAAATCGGCTGCTGACAGCACGATCCCATTCGTTTTTCACGCTGTCGGTCGGCCGCGGCAGCGCCATCAGCCGGTCGATGATCGATCCGGTCTCGCCGGATGAGAGCAGGGCGTCGATTTCGCGTTCATGCTGCATATCGGTTCGCCTCCTTCCTTTTCACCCGCCACAACCGCATCCTTATACGAGATACGTGACGGCAGTTTGAAGGCAAGAGCGAGGTCATTGAGGGGCGCCAAAGGGCAAACCCTTGTCGTCGGATAGGGTCTTGCGCAAACCCCATTCCGGGGCGACCGGAATGTTATCCAGCCACCCTTGAGCACAACGAATCGGCTTTCCGCCCTCAGACGTAGCGGTTGACGATGTTTTCCAGCAACTCCTGGCGGCCGGAGCGTGGCTGCGGCTCGATCTTCTTCTTCACCACGCGCTCGGCGATGTCTTCCAGCGAGCGCTTGCCCGACAGCATCGCCTTGCCCTCGGCCGTGTTCCAACCGGCATAGCGCTCGGCCAGCGGACCCGACAGCGCCTTGTCCTCGACCATCTTGGCGGCTGCCTTGAGGCCTCGTGCGCAGGAATCCATGCCGCCGATATGGCCGATCAGCAGGTCCTGCGGGTCGAGCGACTGGCGGCGCAGCTTGGCGTCGAAATTGGTGCCGCCGGTCTTGAAGCCGCCGGCCTGCAACACCTGGTAATAGGCCAGCGCCATCTCGGGCACATTGTTGGGGAACTGGTCGGTGTCCCAGCCCGACTGGTAGTCGTTGCGGTTCATGTCGATCGAGCCGAAGACGCCGAGCGCATTGGCCAGCGCCAGCTCGTGCTCGAAGGAATGGCCGGCAAGAATCGCGTGGCCCTGCTCGATGTTCAGCTTCACTTCCTTCTCCAGCCCGAAGCGCTTGAGGAAGCCGTAGACCGTGGCAACGTCGTAGTCGTACTGATGCTTGGTCGGCTCCTGCGGCTTCGGCTCGATCAGGATCGTGCCTTTGAAGCCAATCTTGTGCTTGTAGTCGACGACGAGACTGAGGAAGCGCCCAGCCTGCTCCTGCTCGCGGGCAAGATCGGTGTTGAGCAGCGTTTCATAGCCCTCGCGCCCGCCCCACAGTACATAATTCTCGCCCTTCAGCCGCTTCGTGACGTCGATGCAGCTTTTCACCGTCGCCGCCGCATAGGCGAAGACATCCGGATCGGGATTGGTGGCGGCGCCCGACATGAAGCGGCGGTTGGAGAACAGGTTGGCCGTGCCCCAGAGCAGTTTGACGCCGGTCTTCTTCATCTTGGCGGCAAAATAGTCGGCGATCTCGTCGAGCCGCGCGGCACTTTCGGAGAAATCCTTGCCTTCCGGCCGCACGTCGGCGTCGTGGAAGCAGAAATAGGGCGCGCCGAGCAGCGAGAACATCTCGAAGGCGACGTCGGCTTTCAGCCTGGCCAGTTCCATCGTGTCGACGCCGCCAGCCTTGGGAAACCAGGGCCGGTCGAAGGTCTGGCCGCCAAAGGGATCGCCGCCCGGCCAGGCGAAAGAATGCCAGTAGGCGACGGCGAAGCGCAGATGGTCTTCCAGCCGTTTGCCGGCCACCACCTCGTCGGGATTGTAGAAGCGGTAGGCCAGCGGATTGGTCGAATCCGGCCCCTCATACTTGATCGCTTTGATGTCGCCGAAAAATCCGCTGCTCATGATTTCTGTCCTCTCTCGAATAGTTCACCCTGATTACCTCAGGCGTAATTGGTTTCGCTCTCGCTTGGGGTGAAAAGCCTCGTGTCAAAGCCACTCAACGAAGGAGACAGACCATGACCGACCTCAACACGATCGCCCAGAACTACATCACCGCCTGGAACGAGGCCGATGCGGATCGCCGTGCCGAACTGCTCAAGGCCACCTTCACCGAAGACGTCAGCTACCGCGATCCGCTCATGCAGGGCGACGGCCACGCCGGCGTTGCTGGGCTGATCGACGGCGTACAGCAGCGCTTCGCCGGCTTCCGGTTCTCGCTGAGGGGCCAGCCGGACGGGTTTGGCGACCGCATCCGCTTCTCGTGGAATCTTGGGCCGGAAGGCGTGCCGTCGGTTATCGAAGGCACCGATATCGGTGTTATCGAAAATGGGCGCCTGAAGAGCGTCACCGGGTTTCTCGACAAGGTGCCGGCGCAGTGATCGATTAAGGGTGGCGCGAGACACCCCCCTCTGCCCTGCCGGGCATCTCCCCCGCAAGGGGGGAGATTGATAGTCACGCGGACCTTCGCCAACCAATAACGCCGAAAGAAAAGAGTCGGCGCGCAAGCTGCCAATCTCCCCCCTTGAGGGGGAGATGCCCGGCAGGGCAGAGGGGGGTGCCTCGCGCTCCCTCATGTGATTGCCGGGTGCCCCGCGCTCACTCACGCCATGGCGCCCTTGATCGCCGGATACAGCGCCCGGTAGCGCTGATAGGCATCGGCATACGCCCCGCCAAGCGGGACATCCGGTTCGATCGTCGCATCCGTCCTCGGCGCCGTACACACCGCCAGCGGATCGGCTCCGATTGCAGCGATCAGCCCAAGCCTTGCCGCCCCAAACGCCGCGCCGAAATCGCCGTCGGCCGGAATGTCCACCGGCACCTGCAGCGCCGTGGCGATCGCCTTCAGCCAGTAGCGCGAGCGCGAGCCGCCGCCGATCGCCGTCACCCGCGTCAAGATCGTGCCCGCCGTCTTCAAGGCTTCGAGACTGTCGCGGAAGGCGAAGGCGACGCCTTCTAGCACGGCCTGCGTCAGCACTGCGCGGCCGGATTCATGCGCCAGTCCGGTGAAGGACCCACGAATGACGGAATCATTGTGTGGCGTACGCTCGCCCGAGAGGTAGGGCAGGAACGACACACCGCTCGGCGCTTTCAGCGTCTCGCCAAGTTCGGCGGTCAATTCGCCGGCCTTCTTGCCTGAAATCTCCGACAGCCAGTTCAGCGAATCGGTCGCAGACAGGATGACCCCCATCTGGTGCCAGGTGTTGGGCAGGGCATGGCAGAAGGTGTGCACCGCGCTGGCCGGATTGGGCAGATAGGACGCGTTGGCGGCAAACAGCACGCCAGATGTGCCCAGCGACACAAAAGCGTGGCCGGCGCCGACCGTGCCCATGCCGCAGGCCGAAGCAGCATTATCGCCGGCGCCGCCGGCAACCGGGGTGCCCGATGCTATGCCCCAGCTGGCGGCCAGTTCGGCGCGCAAGGCGCCGGCCTTCTCCGTGCCTTCGACCAGCGACGGCATCTGCCTTTCGTCGAGCGATGTCGCCGCAAGCAATTCGGGGGACCAGCGCCGTTTGCCGACATCGAGCCAGGAGGTGCCGGCCGAGTCGGACATTTCTGAGATATGCTCGCCGGTCAGCCACAGCCGCAGGAAATCCTTCGGCAAAAGCACCTTCGCCACTTTGGCGAAGACGGAGGGCTCATTGTTCTTCACCCAGGCGAGTTTCGGCGCCGTGAAGCCGGGGAAGACGATATTCCCGGTGAGTTGGCGAAAGCGCGGGTCGGCATCGAGCGCCGCGGCCTCAGCGTGGCTGCGCGTATCGTTCCACAGAATGCAGGGGCGCAGCACCTGGTCGCCGGCATCGAGCAAGGTGGCGCCATGCATATGGCCGGAAAGGCCGATGCCCTTGACCGCGGCAAGCTCTTTCGGGTGCGAGGCTTTCAGCTCGGCAATGGCCGTCTCGCAGGCGCGGATCCAGTCGGCGGGGTTTTGTTCGGACCAGCCGGGATGCGGCCGCGATACGTCAAGCGAAGCATGGCCGGAGCCGATGATCTTCTGCCCGGCATCGATCAACAGCGCCTTGACGCCCGACGTGCCGAGATCGAGGCCGAGATACATGCATTCCTCCCATTGCCATTAATTTTTTCGGGTCTCGAAAAAATCTGGCTTGCCAGTTTTTAAAACAAGATCCGCCGCGGGTCAATTCTCTGACAAATTGGCGGCGCGTTGCGAAAACAGCGCCGACAGCGGACTGTCCGGCCGGACCAGTGCGCGCTCGGCCGTCAACGCCCAGGCAAGCGCCGTGTCGCCGGCGCGCAACGCCGCCTCGATCAGCGTGAGATCAATCACATCGCGCTGGGCGTGGCTGCCGCCAAAGCGATGGGCAATGGCGCGGATCGGTCGGATCAGGCGCACCGCTTCGCTGTAATTGCCCTCGCCGAATGCCTTGATGCCTTCCGTCAGTGGCTGGCCGACATCCCGGGTGAAGGCGGCGTTGTCGTCGCTGCCGCGCATCGCCTCGTGCTGGGCTTCGAGCAAGATCTTGACCGGCGCTTCGAGACCGGCGCCGACGAATGCCATCATCGCATGCGCATCGTTGAAGGCGTAATTGCCGGCTCCAGCCTTCGGCGCCCAGTTGGCAGCGAGCGCTGCCCAGCGGTCGCCGACATCGACACCGCCGAGATAAAGCCGCCACAGGATCGCAGAGGCGTCGACCATGTTCAGCGCCAGCGTCGAACGCTCGCCATAGATCGGCCCGTCATAGAGCTTGAGCACCTCGTCGGTCTCGCCGAGATCGTAGTGGAACAGCGCCAGATGCCACCAATTATGCACCTGCAGGAAGCTTTCCTTCGTCCACGCCTCGGGGTTGGCGCGCATCCAGGCGATGCCGTCCCGTTGCCGGCTCTGCATCTCCATGACATGGGCGACCGCATGCTGCGCCCAGCCGTCTCGCGGCTCGATCTCGATCGCCTGTCGGCCGAAACTTTCGGCTCTGACATAGTCGCCCATCTCCTCGAGACCGAAGGCCTGCATACCGATAATGGCGTGATAACCTGGCATGCCGCTCTGCCAGGACGGTAGCGCGCGGCCGATACGGTCGCGCAGCATGCGGGCATTGCCGGTGAAGAAGTCGATCTGGTGGCCGACCTGCAACGCCACCGCGTCGAGCGGGTTGTCGATGGCGATATCTTCGAGCAGGCGCGCGGCGTCATGCCAGCGTCCCTCGGCAAGGTGGCCAAGGGCCGCCACATGCGCCTGTTCGCGCGGCGTCGCGGCAAGCGGCAGTGCCGCAGCATGGCATTCCTGGGCGACCGCCGTTGCCTCGCGTTCGGTGGCGAGGCCGAACAGATACCCCTTGAAGACATGCGCCATGACGAAACCGGGATCCGCCGATATGGCGCGGTCAACGGAGCCGACCGGGTCGCCGACGAAGCATTGCAATTCATGCACGGCCTGGCTGTAGGGTGAAAACCCGGCCTCGGTCGCGCCCGAAAACATTAGGCCGAATGGATCTCTTACTGCCATATCGGCCCTGATGCTCCGCAGTTCCTAATTGCCCGAGCGCATCGCCACCGTGGCGATCCCGGCGCCGACCAGCAGCGTGCCGCCGGTGCGGTTGAAGATGCGGATCGCCTTGGGGTTGCGTACGACGTTGCGGGCGCGCGCCGCGATCAGCGCGTAGCCGAAGGCATTGGCGAAGGCGAGCGCCAGGAAGGTCGCTTCGAAGATCAGCATCTGTGTCCAGAAATCGGCTTCCCGGTTGAGGAACTGCGGCAGGAAGGCGACGAAGAAGGTGATGCTCTTCGGGTTGAGTGCGGTGACCAGCCAGGCGTGCGCCATCATCTTGGCGGCCGAGACGGCATCTGTGCGCGGTTCAGCTTTGAGCGCGCCGCCGGCGCGAAACAGTTTTACCCCGAGATAGACCAGACAGCAGGCGCCGATCAGCTTCAGAATGGTGAACACGGTCGCCGACGCGGCCAGCAGCGCGCCGATGCCCAGCATCGACAGGGTCATGGCGGTGAAGTCGCCCAGCGCCACGCCGACGGCCATCGGCAAGGCGGTGCGCCAGCCCTGGCCCAGCGCATAGGACACGACCAGAAGAATGGTCGGGCCGGGAATGATGAGCAGAACGGTGGAGGCGGCGGCGAAGGCGGCCCAGTTTTCGAACGACATCTTTGTCTCCTTGAGCGCAAAGAAAAGGATAAATCCTCGTGTGCGGAGGAATGTAAAGAGCCCTCTCCCAAAAATGCACGGCGGACCATTTCGCCAGATCGCTGCGGCTATTGGCGGCACAGGCTTAAGACCGGTCGTTGGGCCTTCACCCTTTTTCAACCATGTTTGGCGAAACTGCCTGCCATCCGGCCGGACCGTGTTTCCCGCCGACAGCGTAGGGTTGGGTGCATGCGTGAGTTGCCGCAGAATGTGACGCCGCCAGCAAATGGCGACGCAAACGAGACCGAACATCTCTATTCCCGCCGCTTCGTCCTGTCAGGGGCCGGCGCCATGACGCTGCTCGGCATGGCCGGCTGCAGCACTTCGACGCTCGAGCTGCCGCAATTCCAGCTGGATGACACGGTCACCGGCTCGGTGCGGCCGATCCGTCCGGCGATCAGCGTCGACAAGAACGTCACCGGCCCTGATGTCATGTACGCCTCGCTCAACGATGGCGGCTTCGAAGTGCCGGCGGTGCCCTATCAGAAGGTCAAGCCGGAGTTCCGCCGCCAGATCGTCGTCAACGAGACCGGCGAGGCGCCCGGCACCATTGTCGTGCATCTGCAGGAGCGAAAGCTCTATCTGGTGCAGGAGGGCGGCGACGCCATCCGCTACGGCGTCGGCATCGGCAAGGACGGCTTCCGCTGGTCCGGCCGCGCCAACATCCAGTACGGCAAGGAATGGCCGACCTGGACGCCGCCGCCGGAGATGATCCAGCGCAAGCCGGAACTGGTGAAATGGCAAAACGGCCAGCCCGGTGGCCTCACCAACCCGCTCGGCGCACGCGCCCTCTACATCTACCAGGACGGCAAGGACACCGGCTACCGCATACACGGTTCGCCGGAATGGGCGAGCATTGGCCAGGCGATGTCGTCGGGCTGCGTGCGCCTGATCAACCAGGATATCATCGACCTCTACAGCCGCGTTTCCAAGAAGAACCCGGTCGTGGTCGTCTGATCCTGTGCGGCGGTTTGGCGCCGCTGGAAACTCCCGTTGCGCGATGCGGCCAGCTAGGCCAAGGTGCCTTGAAAACCACAGCGCCGGGAGAGATCGAGCATGGCTGGAACGTTTGTCATCGCACAGGGCGGCGGCCCGACCGCCGTCATCAACCAGACGGTTGTCGGGGCCACGCTGGAAGTCCGCAAGCGCCATCCCGGCGCCAAGGTGCTGGGCTCGCTCCACGGCGTGCGCGGCATTCGTGACGGCAACTATGTCGACCTCTCCGCCATCCCAGAGGACCGGCTGCGGCTGATCGCCGGCACGCCGAGTGCCGCGCTCGGCTCGACACGCGACAAGCCCGACGCTGCCTATTGCGAAGTCATCCTCAACGGGTTGAAGAAGGCCGGCGCCGACGCTTTCATCTACATCGGTGGCAACGACACGTCGGGCACGCAGCAGATTCTGACCGACGCCGCCGGCGGCAGCATTGCTTTCGTCCATGCGCCAAAAACCATCGACAACGACCTCGAGGAAAACGACCACACGCCGGGCTTCATCTCGGCGGCCGAATTCGTCGCCGGCGCCTTCCTGTCCGTCGATCTCGATTTCCGCGCATTGCCCGGCATCTATGTCGGCATCGTAATGGGTCGGCATGCCGGCTTCCTCACCGCGGCGGCTGCAGCCTGGCAGCTCGATCCCGACAGCGGCCCGCATCTGGTCTACGTGCCGGAACGGCCGTTCTCCGCCGCCGGTTTCATCGACGACGTGCGCGCCACGCTCGACCGCCACAAGCGTTGCATCGTCGCCGTCTCCGAAGGAGTCAGCACCGCCGACGGCAAGGCGCTGGTCGAAAGCCTGGTGCCGCCGGACAAGCTCGAGCGCGACGCGCATGGCAACGTCAAACTGTCGGGCAGCGACCTGCCGTCAGCTCTGGAACGTGCGCTCGCCGAAGGCCTGCCGGGCAAGCGCGCCCGCGTCGATGCGCTTGGCTACATGCCGCGCGGCTATGTCGGCGCGATCAGCGCCGTCGACGCGCGGGAGGCTTTCGACGCCGGCGCCTTCGCGGTTGCCGTTGCCGGCGAAGGCGGTGGCTCGGTGGCGCTGCAATATGACGGCACGAAAACCGTGCTGAAGAAGGTGCCGCTGAAGAACGTCGCCGGCAAGACGCGCCATATGCCCGACGATTTCATGAAGCCCGATGTCAACCAGCTGTCGGAAGCGGGCATGGCTTACCTGAAGCGGCTGGTGCCGGAAAAATACAAGGTGGGAAAGCCCTTCGTCTGATGGGCGGCCGTTTTGGCGGCACCCGTTTTGGTGGCGAGCGCGTTGTCGGCGACTGGTTCGGCAAGACGATCATCGACGACCGCACGACGATGCTGACCGAGCCGTTCGTGCATGATTTCGTGCGCGCCAACATCTGGCATTTCAGGGGACGCGACGCCGACCTGCTGGTCGACACCGGCATGGGCATCTGCCCGCTGGCGCCTGAGATCGACACGCCCGAGGGCAAGCCGCTCATCGTTGTCGCCACCCACATCCATCTCGACCATGTCGGCTCGCTGCACGAGTTTCCGCTGCGCGCCGGGCCGCGGCACAGTGCCGAGCATTTCGAGACCATGAACGATCAGGTGACCTACGCCTACATGTTCAACAATCTCGACGGCGCCGTTTCGAAATTGCCGGCGCCGGGCTGGACGGCGGCCGACTACAAGATCCCGCCGGCGCCGCTGACGCGCACGCTGGACGAGGGCGACATCGTCGACCTCGGCGACCGGCAGTTCCGCGTCCTGCATCTGCCCGGACATTCGCCGGATTCGATCGCTTTGTTCGAAGAGACGGACGGGTTGTTCTTTGCCGGCGACGCCATCTACGATTCCATGCTGATCGACGACCTGCCGGATTCCTGCCGGCCTGATTATCGCCGTACCATGCAGCGGCTCCTCGATCTGCCTGTCCGTCTCGGCCATGGCGGCCATGGGCCGAGCTTCGACGGCAACCGGATGCGCGAGATCGCCACAACCTATCTCAGGCGCACCGAAGGCCGCTGACGACATTGTGATCGGAACCAGCGTGGCGCCGTGGTCGAGCGTCCGGACAAGGCAGCCGCCAATGCCGGCCTGCAGCCGGGCGACGTCATCGTCGCCGTCGACCAGTCGCCGGTGCGGAATGCGCGGCAAGCCAACCAGGCGATCGCCGGGGCCGGCAGATCGGGCCGGAAGTCGGTGCTGCTTTTGATCGATCGCGGCGACGCGCAAATCTTCGTCGCCGTATCCTTCGCCGCCGGTTGAGACATCATGGCAGGCTCGCCGGACCACCGACAGGCCTGCCGCACGGCCGCCGAAATTCCTGTTGCCCGCCGCGACATCTTCGAGAACATTACGGCAGGCCGGCAATGGCCTGCTAAAAACGGACAGTCAAATGGTCACTCGCGGTTTTTCCTCCGGTCGAAAGCCTCCGACGGAGACCGATGCGCGCATTCCGCCCGGTCAGTATCTCGAACAGGGCTTTCCGGTGCTGTCGGCGGGGCCGACGCCGCGCGTGCGCACCGAGGACTGGTCGTTCACGCTCAAGCACGGGCCACGCCCGATCAAGAAGTGGAACTGGGCCGAGTTCAACGCGCTGCCCTTGACCAAGATGACGCGCGACATCCATTGCGTTACCGCCTGGACCAAGTTCGATACCGCCTGGCAAGGCGTGCTGGTCGACGACATCCTTGCCGATGCCGGTATCGAAGCGCCGACCGGCTTCCTGCTGGCGCATGGCTATGACGGCTACACCACCAACGTGCCGGCCAAGGATCTCACCGCGGGGAAGGCGATGGTGGCGCTCCTTTATGAAGGCAAGCCGATCACTGCCGACCATGGCGGCCCGGCGCGGCTCCTGGTGCCGCATCTCTATTTCTGGAAATCGGCCAAATGGCTGAACGGGCTGCAGTTCACCGAGCGCGACGAGCCGGGCTTCTGGGAATTGCGCGGCTATCACATCTATGGCGACCCGTGGCGCGAGCAGCGCTATAGCGGCGATCCATGAGCGAAGCGCCGCAATCTCCCTGGCAGACGGCGAAAATCACCCGGATCGAAAAGCGGACGCCACGCGTCACCAGTTTCTTCTTCGCGCTGTCACGGCCATTCGCCTATCGCGCCGGACAGCATGTCGATGTCAGGCTGACTGCGCCTGACGGCTACCAAGCGCGCCGCTCCTATTCCATCGCCTCGGCGCCGGAGAGCGGCGCCACGATCGAGCTGGCGATCGAGAAGCTCGACGACGGTGAAGTCTCGCCCTTCTTCCACGACATCGCCGCGGTCGGTGACGAGATCGAACTGCGCGGGCCGCTCGGCGGCCATTTCGTCTGGTCCGATGGGGATGGCGGGCCGCTGCTTCTGGTCGGCGGCGGCTCCGGCGTGGTGCCGCTGATGGCGATGGTGCGTCACCGGACCTTGCGCAAATCGGCGGTGCCGGTGGCGCTGATGTTTTCGGTGCGGGTCTGGGACGAGGTGATCTTCCGCGACGAGCTGATCGGTCTCGGTGACCGCCGCGACGGGTTCGAGCTGGTGCTTACGCTGACGCGCGAGGCGGCACGGCGCCCGTCCGACTATTCGAGGCGCATCGACACGGCAATGGTCATGCAGGCGCTCACGCGGCTGCCGCGGCCGCCGGCGCTCGCCTTCGTCTGCGGGTCGAACACCTTCGTCTCGGCGGCTGCCCGGGCGCTGATCGACGCCGGCATACCAGCGGAAATCATCCGCACCGAGCGCTATGGCGTCTGAGAGGGCCACAGTGGTTCACCGTTTCATGGAGACAGCGAACCGCTCTCAGGCGGGTGAAAACCTTGCCGACAGCAATTGGAACGGCAGCGCGCCATAGGCGGCGACTTCGGCCTCATTGTCCCAGTTGCGGAACTGCCGCGATGGCCGTGCCTCGATCACCAGAGGCCGGCCGGTGTCGTCCACCGTTACCTTGCCGCGAAAGCGCAGCACACGTCCGCCGCCGGCGCGGCTGATCACCATGGAACGCAAGCGGGCGACGTGACCGCTGCCGGCATTGATTTCCATCTCGATGCGGCGGCGGACTGGCGGAACGACGATCCTGACGGTGACGTCCAGCATCATCTCTCCAGTCCTGTCCGGACGCGGCAGGGCCTGAGAAAGCGCGAACGGTTCCGGCGTCGCTCTTGCCTTGCGCAATGTCGGCCTGCCGCGCCAGACGGCAGCAGGCGTCGGATGCTGCAGTCGGCCCTTCTTGCGTTTCAGGCGCAACTGCTTGGCAAAGCCGCGCGACAGCCAGACGAGACCGCCGAAATCGGTGCGCGGCTTGGCCTGCAGCACCGAGGACCAGCGCGACAGGCCGGCGTGATCGGCGTTCGCAACCGTCCGTGCCAGTTCAGCCGGCGGCACTGCAATGCCGATTTCCAGGCTGAGGTAGGACAGCGCCACCGCCGCGGCTACGGCCAGGTGGCGCCTGGCGACGATATCGGCGAACACGTCCCAGTCGACCTCGTCGCCCTCGATGGCGACGGCGCAGTCGACCAGCCAGTCGCTGTGGGTGTGGGCATCGAGGCCGCCATGTGCGATGGCGAGCGCCATGCGGTCGGCCGGAGAGGGAACAAGCACGCGGACGCCATTGAAATCGGCTGACAGCGCCCGCTGCCAGATCGCCAGATCATCTTCCGCGCTTTGCTGCGACCCGTCATAAGCGAGCTGGTGCAGGTCGATGTCGCCGAAACTGCCCTTGAAAAAATTCATCGAACGCAAGGACGCCAGCCTGGTGCGCAGATATTGCGGACTGACGCCGGTGGCGATCTGCCAGTCGCGTTCGCTAAGCACATCGAAGGCGGCAATCATGGCCTGCGGGCGCACCAGTATGTCGATGTCATGCGCCACCCGGCCGCGCTGCGCCGACGCGTTAACGGCGATCCGGCTGGCGCCTTTGATTAGCATCACCGCGCAGCCGGCGTCGATCATGGCCTGTAGCGCCGGCTCGGCCTCGCGCGCAGCCAGCCGCGATTTGGTCCACAGCATCTTTTGCAGGCCGACAAGACGTGGATAGGCCGGATGCCCAGCGAGCTTGCGGCCGAACCTGTCGGAGATCGCGGCCAGCAGCCGATGCTCTCGGAAGGCAACATGGTCGATATCGTTCTCGTCGAGCCAGCGCGCCGCGTAACGCCCTGCCGCTTCTTCATCGGGCAGCAATGCGGCCTTCAGCAGCTGGTCGAGTCCGCCAGTTGGCCATGACCAACCATAGTCCGGAAACCGACGGCCGATACGGCGCATGGCATTGGCCATCAGTCGGCGCTCGCCTTTTTCGCTGCTCGCCTTTGCATGGCCAGCCTTACGACTTCGACATAACCGCGGTCGCGCACGGGGTCGCGTCCATAGGACATGCTGTCGGGCCGGATGCGGCGCAAGGTCAGGACATCGTCGAGCATGGCAAGCGCAAAGCCCGCCTCGCGGGCACGGGCGATCCAGTCGACCATGTCGCCGCGACCGCCTTGCGGGTCGATGATCGGACCGACGGCCTCGGCTACCTCCCGGCGGATCATCATCGTCGTGCGCGACCAGCCCGCCACCGCCACGTCCTGTTGCACATCGGGCTTGTCATCGCGAAACGTCCGCCAGTGGGCAAAGACTCCTGCCGTCGCGGGAAACCGCTCGAAATGCTCCAGCTGCCTTTCGATCTTGGTCGGCAGCCACAGATCGTCCGCATCGAGCGTGGCGACGAAGGGCGTCGCCAGCGCGGCGATGCCCCTGGTGGTGGCGCTGCCTGGTCCGGCATTGTCCTGGCGCAACACCCGCACCGGCATGCCCAGCGCATTGACCACCGCGACCGTATCGTCGGTCGAGCCGTCATCGACGACGATTATGGCGTCGGGCTGGACCGTCTGGGCCGCGACCGATCGCAGCGTCTCGGCGATGGTGGCGGTCGCGTTGAAGGCCGGAATGACGACGCCGTAGCTGGCCATCACAGGAAACGCCAATTCGCAAGTTCCTTGAAATCGAAGATGCCGTCGACAGGGTGCAAGGAGCGGTCGGCCTCGCGCCGTTTCATCGACTTGTAGACGGCGCGCATGAATTCGCGAAAAGGAACATCGGCCTGCCTGGTCATGTTGCCGGGATGGCGCCGGTAATAGAGCGCAACAGTGTCGGGCATCGTGAATTTCGGCCCGGTTTCGAAAGTGCGCAGCAGATAGTCGGTGTCCTCGGCCTGGTGGAAATCCTCGTCGAAGCTGCCGATGCGTTCGACCAATCGCCGGACGAAGATAGCGGGAGACAGGTGAATGCCGCGAACCGTCACCGAGTGGCTGTCGGCTGTCGGCTCCAGCGTATCGTTATCTATGTCGTCGACCAGCGTCATGCGCGAATAGGTGAGCTCGAGGGTGCGGTCTGCGTCGAAACAGGCCAGATCCGCCTTGAAGCGGCCCGGCGGGGAAATGTCGTCGGAATCGAGAAACGATACCAGCCCGGTCTGCGGCAGCAATTGCCGCAAGCCCGCGTTGCGTGCCCGCGTCACCCCGGCATTCTGCTGCTGGAAAAGGCGAATGCACGGCGCCTCCGCGATCAGCGAGCGCACGACCGCCGCCGAACTGTCGGTCGAACCGTCATCGATAACGATGATGTCGAGATCGGCGGCGTCGCGCTGCCTCAGCAGCGAGCGCAGCGCCGAGCCGACATGGCGTTCGCGGTTGTAGACCGGCATGATCACGCTCAGCTTCACGCACGCATTCCAGGCTGTTATCTGTTCATTCTTTCACCACTCTGCCGGGCGCTTGATCTCGAAAAGCCCCTCGACCGGGCGCCGCGACGGATCGGCCTTGCGCCGCCGCAAGGATTTCTGAATCACACGCAGATATTCGCGCACCGCCACATCCCTTTGCTTGGTCAAATTGCCGGGGTGGCGCCGGTAGTATACCGCGACGGTGTCGGGAAAAATGTGCTTCGGGCTGGTTTCGAAAATGCGCAGCAGATAGTCGGCGTCTTCGCCCTGCCGGAACTCCTCGTCGAAAGCACCTGTACGGTCGATGAGTGCCCTGCGGAATATCCCGGCGCTAAGGCTGACGCCGCGCACGGTAGGACCTGCGCCGCCCGGCGCCGGCTGCAGGGCTTCGTCATCCATGAGATCGACGCGCGTCATCAGCGAGTAGGTCAGCTCGAGCGCAGGGTCGGCCGCGAACAGGGGTAGGCCAGCCTTGAATCGTCCAGCCGGCGAGACGTCGTCCGAATCCAGGAACGACACCAGTTCGGTTTGCGGCAGCAACTGCTTCAGCCCTGTGTTGCGCGCGTTGGCCACGCCCTGGTTGGCCTGCTGGAACAGGCGGATGCACGACGCTTCCCGCATGATGGCGCGGACGGCTTCAACGGAGCTGTCCGTCGAGCCGTCGTCGACAACGATGATATCGAGATCGGCATCGTCGCGTTGCCTGAGCAGGGACCGCAACGTCGAAACGACATAGATCTCCCGATTGTAGACCGGCACGATGACGCTCAACTTCATGCGGCGCCCCGAAGGACGAAATCCGCAATCGTGCCGGCGATCTCGCGCGGCTCGGTCCCCAGCGACAGCCGGTAGCATGGCAGATCGCGGGTAAGCTCGCTGAAAAAGCGAAAGCCCGCTTCCCGTTCGCCCGGCATCTGCACGATGCCGGACGGCGCCAGGGCAATCATGGCATCCTTGCGCGATATGGGCATGACCGAGCTTCTCGCACCTCCCCTGATATGGGCACTATCAAAGCAATAATGTCCAGACTTGCAGGAGTTGGTCGAGGCGCGATCTCGTCGATGTGAAAGGCATGCTTGCCTTGCCAGTTCAGCGGTTGGTACGACTCTAGCCGCTCCTCCAGCTTCAGCCGCCTGAAGCCCTCCGGATCCTGCTTGAGCGTGGCAAACAGCGGATAGGCCGTCACCCCCTCGGTCCGGTCGATCAGCACATAGTCGTCGCCGACGCTATCGAGCCCATTGAGCAGGCCGGCGACGACCGTTCCCGATTTGCCGGCTCCGCCAGAGCCCGCCAGCAGCACGCCCTTGCCATCGATGCCCAGCGTGCCGGCATGGGTAAGCCGCATGCCGCGCGCCGCATATTCCCAATGCAGGAAGGCGCGCAGCGGCGCCCCTTGTTCCCATGGCGGAAAGGCCTTGGCCGACATCATCAGCTGCGCCCCGACATGGCGTTGCGGATCATGGAACTGCCAGAAGTCGAGGTCATGATAGTAGCTGCCGCGCAATCCGGCCTCTTCCAGCCGGTTGGCAAAGGCATGATGGTTGTAATCGCCTCGGCCCCAGGTGCCCGGGGCGGGGACGCCATCGATGCCCGGGTGGGCGACGAAAATGCGGCAGCCGTCAGATGCAGACGGATTGCCCGGAGCCGGTATGAAGGCATGGCCGATGGTATCTGCCAGCGTGCCATGGTCGAGATGGACACTCAGGTCCAGCCCCGGCAACCGGACGCTGGCGGCAACGGGATAGAAGGCGGCGGCGCTTTCCGCGGCCGCCAGCACATGGCGGGCATAATCCGGCAGGGTTTGCAGCGTGATCAAAGGCATGTGTTGGTTGTTCAGCGTCCAGAATTGCGCCGGGTCGCCTGATGCATGTCGCTCGGGGCGGCCCCGGTTTTGAGACGACGATATGCATAAAATCAAAGATCTAAGCGCGTCGCCTGAGTCCGTTCAAACGCGACGCGCTTTAGGGAAACGATTATGCCTGTTTCACCGCCGGCCAGCCGAGAGGTTCCTCGACCTCATGGATCGGGTCGACAATGATGAGATCGGCAAGGTCGTCATGGACCTCGACCTTGAGCGGCTCATTGCTGGCAGCAAGCGCGGCCGACAGCTCGCCTGAAAGCGGTTGCGCCGGTGTTTCGGCTGGCGCAAGCAACCCGAAATCGAGCAGTCGGGCAACGAAGCTTTCGAGGTCGGCCAGGCTTATTTTTGCGGCGCCCGCGGCAGCTCCGACCAGCGCTTCAGTGGCGACGCCGGACGACAAAGCCTGCCAGACCCGGCTGCCGGAATTGGAAAAGCCGAAATACTTGCCGTTCGAAAGATCGAGAACGACGGCTTCGCCATCGAATGATTCGAAAACGATGTCCTTGCTTGCGACCGCGTAGACCCGCTGTTGCATCGCTCTGTCCCCCGTCCCATGCGCCCATGAAGGGATGCGCCGGTTTCGCGGTCTGCCAAGCCCTTCCTAAGTGCGTCTAAATCACTCGGCCCATGCTTGGCAAGACAAAGACCCGCGAACACAACGCCTGCGTCGGCGACCGTTGCGGTGATATCGGCGCCGCTCAAGCCTCGATTTCGAGCGCCGACAACGGTTTCGAGCAGCAGGCAAGGATGAAACCGTCATCGATCTCGTGGTCGAGGATGCCGCCATTGTGGCTCATCTCGACTTCGCCGGAGACCTTCTTCACCTTGCAGGTGCCGCACAGGCCGAACTCGCAGGCGGCGGGAATCCGCACGCCCGAGCTGCGCGCGGTCTGCAGCACGGTCTGGCCGGCGACGCAGCCGGCATCGACCTCCGAAAGCGAGAAGCGGATCGGCGTCACGGCTTCGACAGGTGCAGCGATGCCGTCCTCGACCGGGGAGGCAAACGGCGCCGGAATTTCCTCCATCACAGGCGCGGCAAAGCTCTCCTGATGGTATTTCGTCATGTCGAAGCCGGCGGCATCCAGCATGCCGCGCACGGCGCGCATGAACGGATCGGGGCCGCAGCAGAAGATTTCGCGCTCGCGGAAATCCGGAGCCAGCAAGGGCAGCCGGATCGCGTCGATGCGCCCCATATGACCGTACCAGCCCTCGCGGCTGGAACGTTCCTCGATCATGAAGCCGAGCGACAGGCCGGGCATATGGCCGCCGAGCAGTTCGAGTTCCTTGCGGAAGATGATCTCTTCGGCACGCCGCGCGCAGTTGACGAAACCGACATCGGTCCATGGCGCGCAGTCGTTCAGCCAGCGCAGCATCGACATCATCGGCGTCACGCCGGAGCCGGCGGAAATGAACAGGTATTTGGCCGCCGGGTGGCTGTGCAACGAGAAGTCGCCGGCCGGTCCGTAGGCCTTGACATGCGAACCGGGCACCAGATGGTCGAACATCCAGCGCGTGCCGATGCTGCCGGCCTGCGCCTTGACCGTCACCGCGATCGAAAACGGCCGCGATGGCGACGACGACAGCGTATAGGTGCGCATCAGCGGCCCGTCCGGTGTCGGCAGTTCCAGCGTCAGGAACTGGCCCGGCTTGTAGCGGAACCAGGTCTGGTTGTCGGAGCGGAAGGTGAAGGTCTTGACGTCAGGCGCCTCGTCGCTGACGCCGATCACTTCCAGCACCTGCAGCCTATCGTTCCAGGGCGCCATCTGGTCGAGATGGCGATAGAGCCCAAGATCCGTCATCGCATTCATCCTCCGGTCCTTCTTCGCCTGCTCCAGCTCACGCGACGCTGCGCAGCGCCGGCCTGCCACCTTCGGCAAGGCGCGGGCCGATGAAGGCCGCGTACCATTCGACGAACTGGATCACGCCGCCCTCGTGCAGCTCCGAATAGGGGCCGGGCTCATAGGCCGGAGACAGGATGCCGAAGGCGTTTTCCTCGACGATGCGGCGGTCCTGGTCGTTGGTCTCGGTCCAGACATGGGTGAGCTCCTCAAGGTTGTAGTCGACCCCCTCGACCGCATCCTTGTGCACCAGCCACTTGGTCGTCACCGCGGTTTGCGTGGCGCTGATCGGCAGCACCCGGAAGGTGACCGCATGGTCGATCAGTATGTGGTTCCAAGTCGTCGGATAGTGGTAGTGCATCAAGGTGCCGATGCGGTCGGCGGCAACAGTGTCGGACAGGTTCTTCGTCACCGCGCGCTTTCCCGACATCGTGTAGCTGACGGCATCGCGCAGCAGCGGCGCGCGGGTGGCGCGGTATTGCCCGGCCGGATCGATGCGGAACTTGCTCGGCAGGCCCGCCGCCTCGCATTTCGCCCAGTGCGCCAGCATCTCCGGATCGCTGTCGGCGCCCTGCACGCCGGTCACCGTCGGCGCTTCGGGGAATGTCTTGCACAGCTCTGGATGATTGCCGGCGCAGTGATAGCATTCGCGGTTGTTTTCCCAGACCAGCTTCCAGTTGCCCTTCTCGATGATGGTGCTCTCGAAGGCGACCTTGGCTTCATTCAGCCGGTGCGGCTTGAGGTAGGGCTCTATCATGGCGCGCATCGGCGCAAAGTCGGCAGGTTCTTTCGCCAGGCAGATGAAGATGTAGCCGCCGACGCTCTCGCAGGCGACGGGCTTCAGGCCGAACTGGCTCTTGTCGAAACCGTCGGCCATCTGGCGGGCAAACAGCAGCCGGCCGTCAAGCTCGTAGGTCCACTGGTGATAGGGGCAGACAAGCTTTGCCGCCATGCCCTTGTCAGTGTTGCAGACACGGCTGCCGCGATGGCGGCAGGAATTGTGAAAGGCGTTGATGTTGCCCTTCTGGTCGCGGACCAGCACCACCGGATAATCGCCGATCTGCACGGTGATATAGCTGCCGGGCTTCGGCAGTTCGCAATCATGGCCGATGAACAGCCAGTCGCGATACCAGATAAGCTCCATGTCGAGCTTGAAATAGTCCGGGTCGGTGTAGAAGGGCTGTTCCAGCGAAAAGCCTTGCTTGCGGCCGTTCAGGAGCCTCAGCATGTCGTTGCGCGTATCCATAGTTCTGTCCTCGTGGTTTAAGGACTGAACTTGGTGGTGATGGAGGAAGGATCGGACGCAGGCCGGCGCGGCGCCGGACATGCACTATCCACCTCTTGACCGCCCACCGCGATCAGTCGAGTCTAGGCATCTCGGGCTGGTTTCCGGGCTCTGGAGTTGTCCTTGCGGACCATCGCGACACCTTCCCAGGCTCTTGCCCAGTGGTCTCCCGTTGCGACTTGAACTCCACCACCGTTGCGGGGGCAGCGCCGGATTCTGACCGGCTTCCCAATTCTCCGCTGCGTCGTCACGAAGCGGCACCTGAGATGCGATCATCTAATCACGGCAGCGATCGCGACGTCGGCATGAAAGCGACATCATATCCATGCGGCGCGACACGCGCGGCATACGCCCCCCGCCGCCGGTCAAAGAGCTGAGACGTTTCTTGCGACGCCATCATCGCCGTTTCGAATCGCTGCGGATCCAGTTCCGATCGGGGGCAAAAATGGCTCAACGGTATCGAAAAGTTACTATTAGCAATCTCTAATCGAACCGAACGGTTCGTTTCTGTTGACAATGCGTGCAGGACGGTGTGAACGACGGCCCGGAAACCGACACCGGAGCGAACCACTCGGTTCGACATAAGCAGCTGAAAACAATGCGATAAATGACCATAGAGGAACTTCCTGGCACAATTTCAAGGTGCAGGACCGTGGTCCACACGGAACAACTTCGTGATTGGAAACCAGCCTATGGCTTTCCCACATCGGGGCTGTCCGAACGACGCGAATTCCTCCCAAGACACGCCGCTAGACGGACAGACAAACTGGAGTACTAAAAATGAAAAAGATCATCCTCACTGCCGCAGCCGTTTTGGCGATCACCGGCAGCGCCTTCGCCGGTAGCGACAATTACGGTTCCAATGGTGCGAACCAGCCAGCCGTCTCGGTCGACAGCTCGTATACGGCTTCCATTCAGAAGCCGGCGCACGCTGACAAGCAGCCTGTCGTTCAGGGCGCCGACCGCGACCTCTACGGCAATCGCTGATCCCGACCAAAGAAGGGCGGCTAACCCGTCGCTCTCGGGATCCCAAAAAATTCAGGAGTATTTGAAATGAAAAAGATCATCCTTGCTGCCGCCGCCATTTTGGCCATCTCCGGCAGCGCTTTCGCCGGCAGCGACAACTACGGTTCGAACGGCGCCAACCAGCCTGCGATTACGTCGACCGATAGTGGCCATACGGCTTCGGTTGAGAAGTCGGCTCCAGCCGAGCAGGCGCCTGCCCACGGTGCCGACCGTAACCTTTTCGGCCGCTAAAAGCCGGTTTCCAGCACGTGGCGGGCTTATCCGCTGCAGCTGGCGGCATCAGAAAAATTCAGGAGACTAAAATGAAGAAGATCGTTCTTGCCGCCGCAGCCGTTCTGGCTGTTTCGAGCGCTGCCTTTGCCGGCAGCGACAATTATGGCTCCAATGGCGCCAACCAGCCGGCCGCTGCCGTCGACACCACCCGCACTTCGTCGACCGGCACCAACTCGGCGGTCTACAAGCTGCTGAACTCGTCGAACGACCAACAGAAGTTCGTTCCTCAGAGCAGCGACAGGGATCGGTTCGGCAACAACTAACAGCCGAAGCTTGAAAAAAGAGCGGCGGGCCTGGCCCGCCGCTCTTTTTTCATGCCTGTACGACGCAGCTATCTCAAGCCGCCTTCACTTCCACCGGCTTGAGCGAGAAGGAGTGCCCATCGGCGTCGAAGATGTGCAGGTCCCCGGCATCCGCGGTCAGTCGCAGCTTTGCCCCGCGCTTGACCTCGACATTGCCGGGCAGCTTGGTCACCAACGGCAGGTCGGCGCGGCCGATATCGACATAGACAAGCTGCACCTCGCCGAGTTGCTCGACATAGTCCACCACGCCCTCGAAAAGATATTCCGCGCCGGTGGCGGCCGACAGATCCTCCGGCCGCACGCCGAAGCTGACTGCCGCACCCTTTGCTGACGCCGGCGTTGCAATCGGCACCGTTGCCTTGCGGCCGCCGACATGGCTGACGATTGTCGGGTTGCCCGTCCTGTCGATCGTTGCCGGCAGGATGTTCATGGCCGGCGAGCCGATGAACTGGGCAACGAACAGATTGCCGGGCTTCTTGTAGAGGTCCATCGGCGTGCCGACCTGCTCGATATGGCCATCCTTCAGCACGACGATGCGGTCGGCGAGCGTCATCGCTTCGACCTGATCGTGGGTGACGTAGATCATGGTCGTGGCAGGCATCGATTCCTTGAGCTTGGCGATCTCGATGCGGGTCGCGACGCGCAGCGCCGCGTCGAGATTCGACAGCGGCTCGTCGAACAGGAACACTTTCGGATTGCGCACGATGGCGCGACCGATGGCGACACGCTGGCGCTGGCCGCCCGACATCGCCTTGGGCAGGCGGTCGAGATATTTGGTCAGCTGCAGGATTTCGGCGGCCTGCCGCACCCGCTTGTCGATCTCGGCCTTGCTTTCCTTGCCGATCTTCATCGAGAAGGCCATGTTGTCGTAGACGGTCATGTGCGGATAGAGCGCATAGGACTGGAACACCATGGCAATGCCGCGCTTGGAAGGCGGCACGTCGTTCACCACCTCGCCGGCGATCTTCAGCTCGCCGGAGGTGATCTCCTCAAGCCCGGCGATGGACCGCAGCAAGGTCGACTTGCCGCAACCCGACGGGCCGACGAAGACGATGAACTCGCCCGACTTTATGTCGAGGTCGATGCCGTGGAGAATGTGCAGATTGCCGTATGATTTCTTCACCTGTCTCAGCGTGACATCGGCCATAATTTCCTCCCAGTGATTTCCCTAGAGAACCTGGATTTCCTCAAAAAATCCAGTTTCGTCAAAAACTCAGTCGATGCGCCCGAACCAGGCGCCGTAGCCGCCGAGGCGGATGGAACCTGTGCCGGATTGTCCCGAAAAACCGTGCCCGGCCAATGGCAGCAGCGCCTGACCACCGAGATCGACCTCGGCCGGCTTGCTGGCCAGATTGAAGACGCAGACGATCTGCTCATTGCCCTCACGGCGGGTGAAGGCGACGGTGTCGCCCTCGCTTTCGATGAACTCGATGTCGCCTTTGGCCAGGGCCGGATGCTGGCGGCGGAAACCGAGAAAGCGCCGGTAGTGCTCGAGCAGCGAGGCCGCGTCGCCCTGCTGAACATTGACCGCTTGCGACAAGTGCTTGCCCGGCACCGGCAGCCAGGGCTTGGCCGTCGAAAAGCCGGCATTGCTGGCGGTTGCATCCCACACCATCGGCGTGCGGCAGCCGTCGCGGCCCTTGAATTCGGGCCAGAAGCGAATGCCGTAGGGGTCCTGCAGATCCTCGAACTGCAACTCGGCTTCGCCCAGCCCAAGCTCCTCTCCCTGATAGAGGCAGACCGAACCGCGCAGCGACATCAGCAGCGCCGAGATAACCTTCAGATAGGCGGCCGGGTCGGCCTCGTCGGCGGCCCAGCGCGAGGCCGGACGCATCACGTCGTGGTTGGAAAAGGCCCAGCACGACCAGCCGTCGCTGGCGACCTTGCCGAAGGCTTCCAGCACCTGGCGCACCTTGGCGGCGCTGATCTTTTCCGGCGCCAGGAAATCGAAGGAATAGCACATGTGGACGCGTTTGCCGCCGGCGGTGTAGGCGGCGACCACTTCCAGCCCACGCTGCGAATCGCCGACTTCGCCGACCGTGGCGGCCGCCGGATATTCGTCGAGCAGCGCCCGGAACCGTTCGAGGAAGGCAAGGTTTTCCGGCCGGCTCTTGTCGTAGATATGGTCCTGGTAGTTGTAGGGATTGACCGCAGGTGCTGTCTGGTCGTTGCGCTCTTCGGGCGGTAGCGGCGGATTGTTCTCCAGCCCCTGGCTGTGGAAGTAGAAATTGATGGTGTCGAGGCGGAAGCCGTCGACGCCGCGCTCCAGCCAGAAGCGGGTGACGTCGAGCAGCGCGTCCTGGACTTGCAGATTGTGGAAGTTGAGGTCCGGCTGCTCGGACAGGAAATTATGCAGATAATATTGCTGGCGGCTGGTGTCCCACTGCCAGGCCGAGCCGCCGAAGATCGACAGCCAGTTGTTGGGCGGCGTGCCGTCCGGCCTGGCGTCGGCCCAGACATACCAGTCGGCCTTGGGATTGCTACGGCTGCCGCGGCTCTCCTTGAACCATGGATGGATGTCGGCGGTGTGCGACAGCACTTCGTCGATCATCACCTTGAGGCCGAGGTGATGGGCTTCCGCAACCAGCGCGTCGAAATCGGCGAGCGTCCCGAACATCGGGTCGACGTCGCAATAGTCCGAGACGTCGTAGCCGAAATCCTTCATCGGCGACTTGAAGAAGGGCGAAATCCAGATGGCGTCGACGCCGAGCGAGGCGATGTAGGGCAGCCTGCGGATGATGCCCTTGAGGTCGCCGATGCCGTCGCCATTGGAGTCCTGATAGGAGCGCGGATATATCTGGTAGATCACCGCGCCCCGCCACCAGTCGCGATCGACGGCGAGATCGGGCTTCGAGGTCGCCTTCAAAGCGGCTTGCATAAGTCTCAACCTCCTTTGACCGAGCCGGCCAGCAGCCCGCGGACGAAATAGCGCTGCAGCGAGAAGAACACGATCAGCGGCACGATAATGGTGACGAAGGCCGATGTCGTCAGGATTTCCCAGTCGCCGCCGCGCGAGCCGAGCAGCGCGTTGAGCTTCGCGGTCAGCACGATCTGGTCCCCTTCGGTACCGAGGAAAACCATTGCCACCAACAAATCGTTCCACACCCACAGGAACTGGAAGATTGCAAAGGACGCCAGCACCGGGAAGGACAGCGGCAGCACGATCTTGACGAAGATTTCGAAATCGCTGGCGCCATCTATGCGCGCCGATTCCATGATCTCGCGCGGCAGGCCGGCAATATAGCTGCGCAGGAGATAGATGGCGAAGGGCAGGCCGAAGCCGGTATGCGCCAGCCAGATGCCGAGATAGGTTTTCGACGGCACACCGAAGAAGATGCCGACGCCGTTGTAGATCTTCAAAAGCGGGATCAAGGACATCTGCAGCGGCACGACCAGCAGGCCGATGATTGTGGCGATCAGCAAGGCGCGGCCGGGAAAACGCATCCACGCCAATGCATAGGCGGCGAAGGCGGCGATCAGGATCGGGATGACCGTCGCCGGGATGGTGACGGTCAGCGAGTTTATGAACGAGCGGCCGATGCCCTCCGAAAACAGCACGGTCTTGTAATTGTCGGTGGTGAATTTCGGTGGCGCCGACGAGGCGTAATAGACGCGCTGGCCACGGTCGCCTTCGAAAGCCTTGGGCGAACTCATGACGAACGTTCCGTCGGCATTGAGCTGCAAGGTCACGCCGTCGCCGAGATCGGCAGTGGTGCCGGCCGGATATTGCGTCGGTGCCGCCGACTTGACGCCGAAGGCGCTGATGTTGCGCGCAGCACCGTCGCCGAAGATATTGCCGGCAAGCACGAACTTGCCGTCCTTCTCGACCTGCGCCGAGGCCGGCGGCAGGCGGCCGGCTTCAGTCTGGCTGGAGCTGGAGAACGAGTTCCACCAGCCCGAGGCGATGATCTGGTCCTTGTCGCGCAGCGACGAGACCAGGATGCCGAGCGTCGGCACGGTCCAGACGGCGACGAAGACAAGCACGGCGATGTGGACGCCGAAGCGGCTGGCAAAGGACTTTCCGGTCGCGACGGCCATCTCAATGTCCTCCCGTCTCTTTGTTCGCCTGGCGGATGTTCCAGACCATGATCGGGATGACCGCGATCATGATGATGATGGCGATGGTGGCGCCGCGGCCGAAATCGCCGCCGCCGCGGAACATCCAGTCGAACATCAGATTGGCCAGCACCTGGCTGTTCCATTGGCCGTTGGTCATGGTCAGCACGATGTCGAACACTTTCAGCACCAGGATGGTGATCGTCGTCCAGACCACGGCGATGGTGCCCCAGATCTGCGGCACCATGATCTTCCAGAAGATCTGGAACGGATTGGCGCCGTCGATGACCGCGGCTTCAAGCGTCTCTTCGGGGATGCCGCGCAACGCCGAAGACAGGATGACCATGGCAAAGCCGGTCTGGATCCAGATCAGGATGATCATCAGGAAGAAATTGTTCCAGAACGGCAGCGATATCCAGACCTGCGGCTGGCCGCCGAAATACTGGATGATCGCGTTGAGCAGGCCGATCTGCGTCTGGCCCTCGCCGCGATATTCGTAGATGAATTTCCAGATCACGCTGGCGCCGACGAAGGAGATCGCCAGCGGCAGGAAGATCAGGCTCTTGGCGATTGTGCCCCACCAGATCTTGTCCGTGAGCACGGCGATTATCAACCCTAGAAAGGTGCAGGCGGCGGGCACCACCGCCAGCCAGATGATGTTATTCAGGATCGAGTTGCGGAACTCGCGGTCGCCGAACGCCCATTCATAGTTGGCGAAGCCGACAAAATGCTGGCCGCCGCGGTCGAGGAAGGACAGCCAGAGCGTCGCCACCACCGGATAGATCAGGTAGACGGTGAGGATGATCATCGCCGGGCCGACGAACAGCCACGGACGGACCAGTCCTTGCCGGCGCAGATTGTCGATGGCCGCAGCCCCGGCCACCCCGCGCGACGGGAATATTAGGTCGACCAGCTTGTTGGCGCCCCAGAAATAGGCGACGCAGCCGCCGACGCCGATGATGATGACAAAAATGGCCGATAAGATCTGAGCAGCCATGGGTCCCTCTTCCCTGCGCATGATCGGCCGGGCCTTGAACAGCCCTGGCGATGTGGCTCTGCGCCGATTTAAGTTATTCTGAAACGAACGAACGCAAATCGGTCCGGCGTAAGGCGCCGGTCGGATCCGGGCCATAGCGGCCCGGACCCAGTCTGTGGAGGAAGTCCTGAATTTGCCGCCAAAGCGGCTGATTACTTGGCAGTGGTTACTTGCCAGCTGACTGCTTGCCAGCTGACTACTTGATAGCGTCCCAGCTCTTCTGGATGTCGGTGGCGACATCCTGCGCCGACTTGCCGCCGACCAGATCGATCATGCCGGTCCAGAAGGCGCCGGCGCCGATCTTGCCCGGCATCAGGTCCGAACCGTCGAAGCGGAAGGTCGAGGCATTGGCGAGGATATCGCCCTGCTTCTTCAGCGCGTCGCTGGCATAGGCATCCTTGTTGACCGACTTGAGCGGCGTGACGAAGCCGCCCTGGGCCATCCAGATTTCATGTGCCAGCGGCATTTTCAGGAATTCGATGAACGCGCGTGCACCCTTCGAATCCTTGGTGATCATGGCCAGCGTGCCGGCGCCGAGCACAGGCGTGCCCAGCTCGGGCTTGGATGCATAGGGCGGGAAGTAAAAGAAGTCGGCGTCCTGTCCAACCTTTGTGCCTTCCGGGAAGAAGGTCGGGATGAACGATGCCTGATGGTGCAGGTAGCATTTCGGCGGCACCGAGAAGAGGCCCTTCGGGCTGTCGCGGAAGTCGGTCGCGGCAACCGCCTTGGCCCCACCGTCGACCATCTTGTCGTCGGTCGCGATCTTGCCGAAAATGTCGATGGCGTTGACCACCGCCGGATCGTTGAACGGGATCTCGTTCTTTACCCACTTGTCATACACGTCGGGCGCCTGGGTGCGCAGCATGATGTCTTCGACCCAGTCGGTCGCCGGCCAGCCGGTAGCGCCGCCTGAGCCGAGGCCGATGCACCACGGCGTGCCGCCGTCGGCGATGATCTTCTTCTCGAGGTCGGCGAGCTCTTCCTGGGTCTTGGGAACCTTGTAGCCGGCTTCCTCGAAATTGTCGGGCGAATACCAGACCAGCGATTTCACGTCGGCCTTGTAGGGGAAGGCGAAGAAGCCCGGCTTGCCGTCCTTGTCCTTGAAGGTGCCGAGATCGACCCATGACTGGCCGGCGCCGTAATTGTCCTTGATCCATTTGGCGGTGTCGTCGCCCAGCGGCGTCAAAAGGCCCTTGGACGCCAGATCTTGGATCAGGCCCGGCTGCGGCAGTACGGCGATATTGGGCGGGCTGCCGGCCTGGGTATCGATGACGATCTGCTGTTCGTAATTTTCCGACGAGGAGTATTTGATCTCGGCGCCGGTGGCTTCCTGAAAATATTCGAGAACAGTGCGGATGAGGCCTTCGTCCTCGCCGCGCCAGGGCCCGAAGATGGTCAGCGTCTCGCCCTTGAGATCGACCTTCTTCAGCTCTTCGTAATTGGCCCAGTTGAAGCGCTTGTCTTCCCCGGGCTTGAACTTCAGTTCGGCTTGCGCCGGCAGGGACAAGGCGAGTGTGGCAAACGCTGCGCCAAGCAGAAGCATCTTCTTCATCGGTATTCCTCCCAGTGTGGACACATACACCCGGACGGAACCTCCATTCCGCCCGCCGACGCTGCAGGACTGTGACTCGTTCAGAAAGGAACCGCAACCTTTCGAAGAGTCTTCCAAAGCGCTTTGGTCTTTTTGATCTCGCCATTGAATCGGCTGGAAGTCAAGAGGGCGGTGGGCTAATCGATTTAATTTGGGGTCGCAAGACTTGGTAAAGTGCACTGCAGCACAGTTTTACGGCGGTGCAGCAGCGTATTAAGCTTCAAACTGGCCGGACCAGTGCGTATGGTCGACCAGCTCGGCCGCGCCCATTGTGGCGCCGCGTGGCTTAAAAATTAAAAGCGCTTTGAGGCTTGGAGGCCTCCCAGTGAACCTGAAGCAGCTCTCTCATATGCTGGCCCTGTCGCAGACAACGGTAAGCCGTGCGCTCAACGGCTATCCCGAGGTCAACGAGGAAACCCGCCGGCGTGTGGTGGATGCCGCCAAGCGCCACGGCTACCGGCCCAACCCGAGCGCGCGCCGGCTGGCGACCGGCAAGACGGGCATGATCGGCTATGTGCTGCCGACGGGCGCCTCCGTCGACATCGACCCGCATTTCGTCGAGTTCCTGTCGGGTCTCGGCGACTATGCCCGCTCGCACGAGCTCGACCTGGTGCTGTCGCCGGCCGATGCCGACGACCAGGAAACCACCTATCGCCGCATCGTCGCCAACCGCCAGGTCGACGCCGTCTACATCTCCTCGCCGCGCCCGGCCGACCGGCGGGTGGCGCTGGTCAACACGCTCGGCATTCCCTTCATCGTCCATGGCCGCAGCGAAGGCTTCGATTTCGACTACCCCTTCACCGACATCGACAATGAGGGCGGCTTCCACGACGCCGCCCGGCTGCTGGTTCAGCTCGGCCACCGCCGGCTGGCGCTGATCAATGGCGACGACCGCGAGACCTTCGCCATCCACCGCGAGCGCGGCATGCGCAGGGCGCTGGCCGCGAGCGGCCTGACGCTCGGCGAGCGCCATGTCTGCTCGGTGACGATGACCGAGGAGAACGGCTATCGCGCCGCCAGGCGCCTGCTCGAACAAAGCGAACCGCCGACGGCGATCGCCTGCTCCAGCCTGATCATGTCGCTCGGCGTCGTGCGCGCCGTGCGCGACCTTGGCCTGACCATTCCCGGCGACCTGTCGCTGATTGCCCATGACGACGTTTTCCCATGGCTGAAGCCGGAGAATTTTTCCGTGCCGCTGTCGACGACGCGCTCGTCGATCCGCCTGGCCGGCGCCCGCATCGCCGAACGCTTGGCAGCGCGCATTTCCGGCTTGGAAGAAGGGGCGCGAGGCGAGGTCTGGCCAGTCGACCTTGTGGTCAGGGGTTCGGTCGCAGGCGCCCCGGTCTAGGGATTAATCCATCGCTCCGCTGGGCAAGTTCACCCTTGTGGATGTTGCCCGCAGATAGATTGACTTTGTTGGGACAACGGTCTGCCTGGACCTGTCCTTGATTTGGCTTCTAGTGGGTGGCAACCAGTAAGCCAGAGCCATCAACCAGTCCTCAGGGTGCGCCACTTGCCCACATTCCCGTTCTCCGAAACGGATCCAATCCGGCATCCTGGCCCGCCGCCGAAAGCGTCGGAGGTGGTCATTGTCGGTGGCGGCATCATCGGCGTAACGACAGCGCTTTTCCTGGCACAGCGGAACATCCCGGTGACGCTGCTGGAAAAGGGACGCATTGCGGCCGAACAGTCGTCCCGAAACTGGGGCTGGATCCGAAAGCAGGGACGAGACGCGGATGAACTGCCCATCGTCATCGAGGCTATTCGCCTGTGGCGGCAACTGGCTGAGGAATGCGGCGAGGACATCGGCCTGACCCAGACAGGTGTGACCTACCTGGCGAAGACCGACAAGGACATGGCCGGCTTCGAAGCCTTCATGAAGATCGCCGCGATCCATGCGCTCGACACCCGTCTCCTGGATGCAGACGAAACCGCGACACTCATCAAAGGCATGTCGCGCAAATTCAAGGGCGCGATGACGACGCCCTCCGACATGCGCGCGGAGCCTTGGCTGGCGGTGCCCGCACTTGCCCGGCTCGCCGTGCGAAAAGGCGTCAAAATCGTCGAGAATTGCGCAGCGCGAACCCTCGAAATCTCAGGCGGCAAGGTCAAGGGCGTGTGGACCGAGACGGGGTATATCGAGGCCTCCAGCGTGCTGGTCGCCGGCGGCGCCTGGTCATCTCTGTTCTTGCGCAGACACGGCATCTCCATCCCCCAGCTCAGCGTCAGAGTAACCGCAGCCGCAACGGAGCCCATGCCTGAGGTCTATGCAGGTGCGGCCGCCGACGAACACATCGCGTTCCGGCGCAGGCAGGATGGCGGATATACCCTCGCCGCGGGCGGCAGCCATCTGCATTACCTGGGACCTGACGCCTTCCGGCATGCCACCAAATACCTTCCAGCCCTCAGGGACAATCCGTTCGGGACGCGCTACTTTCCGTTCGCCCCGTCAGGCTACCCTGACGCCTGGTCGACGCCGCGCGATTGGGCGCCGGATTCCGTCAGTCCTTTCGAAAAAATGCGGGTGCTGAACCCGCCCCCTGAACGAGCCGGTCTGCGTTCCATAGAACGCAATTTCGGACGTCTTTTTCCACAGCTCGAAACAGTTCGCCTGAAGGCAGGCTGGGGCGGCATGATCGACGCCATGCCGGACGTCGTCCCCCTCGTGGATCATGTGCAGGCCGTCGGCGGTCTTTTCGTCGCGACGGGAATGAGCGGTCACGGCTTCGGTATCGGGCCTGGCATAGGCCGTGTCGTTGCCGACCTGATCCAGGGAAACCAGACGGGGCACGACCTCAGCCGCTTCCGGCTGTCACGCTTCCATGATGGCAGCCCTGTCCGGCTGGGCCCGGCGCTCTGAATTGGTGGCGCGAATTTCGCCCGGTTTACTTGTTCGCCGCCGCCTTCGTATCCAGCAGCCCATAACCGAAATCATTGTCCCGTCCCTTCGGACCGAGATCCCTGGCGGTGGCGGCCAGCGCCTTTTCGATGTCGTCGGCGGAGCGCTCGGGTGAAGCGTGGATCAAATTGGCGATAGCGCCGGACACGATCGCGGCGGCAAACGAGGTGCCGGTGACGACGTCAGAGCCGGCGCCGCTCGGCGCCACCATCTCGACGCCGGGCGCCGAGATGAAGACATAAGCGCCGCGATTGGCCTGCTGCATCAGCCCGTCCTTGGCGTCGGTGGCGGTGACCGCGATCACGCCGTCATAGGCGGCGGGGTAGCCATAGGGCGCTTTCGGCCCGTTGTTGCCGGCAGCAGCGACCAGGATGATGCCGAGCCCGCGCGCATTGCGGCAGGCGGTGGCGAGCAGATCGTTCTTGGGGCCGACGAAACTCATATTGATGATGCTGACATTCTGGTCCGCCGCCCAGTCGAGCGCCGACAGGATGACATCCATGGTCGACTTGCCGTCCTCGAAGGCGCGGGCGTGATAGATCCTGGCGCCGGGCGCCATGCCTTCGAGCGCGCCGACGCCGGCGATCAGCCCGTCGACCGAGGTACCGTGGTCACGCTTTTCGACCGGCACGTTGGGCATGGCGTCGAACTGATCGGCAATGACGCCGGAAAGCGCCGGATTGGTGTCGTCTATGCCGGTGTCGATGACGGCGATGCGCACGTTTTCGCCACTGGCTCGCTTGTTGTCGAGCTGAATGCGCTCGAAGGCATAGTTGATGATGCCGGCCGCCTGCTGCAACGAATAGATATGGTTTGGCTCGCGCCGCAGGGTGCGGCCGTCGGCGGCCAGCTGCGCCAGCACGGCGCCGACCGGGCGGCCGTCGGGAATGCCGAAGCGCACCAGCGTGGTGCCGAGCAGCCGCGACTGGCGCTGCGAGCGCACTTCAAGGCCGAAGGAGGCGGCGATCTGCTGGACGGCGCCGGCATCGCCGTCGACGGTCACCAGAACCTCGTCGGGCACGAACTCGCCGGCGATGGCCCGGCGCGGCGCAGTCGCGACAAGATCGGTCGGCGAAACGATCGCCCCGCCGACGGGTGGCCCGGCCTGCGTGTCGGCAGGCGGCGCTGACGGCCGTGGCGTCGGCACGGGCGCTACGGGAGCCGGTGGGTTGGGAAACAGGTCGACGATCAGGGCCGGAAGGGTAACTGCGCCTGGTTCGCCGCCGACCTTGGCCTCATTGCCGTCTTTCGGGCAGTCGGCAGCCGCCGCTCCGGCCGCGTCGGTGCAGTCGGCCCGGCCGGCATTGGGATCATTGGTCTGCGCCGACGCCGGCACGGCGACGATTGTCGTCGCCGCCACCAGGATCGCCGCAAATCGAATGACCGCCCTAGCTGCCATCAACCGGTTTCCTTCCCTCGATCACAGTCTCCGCGAACGGCTGGGCGGCAATAAGGCCGACGAGCCTGGTGTAGTCTGCTCCGGTCTTGACCGGGATGGCAATGCGGAAGACGCCCGAGGCGGCCGGCCCGCCGGCGATCTTCAGCGCGTTCTGGTCGAGGAAGACAGCGATGTCGGACATCTTCGCATCCGGCTTGAACTTGACCAGCGCGAACGGCAGTTTCGCCAGATCATCCTCGGCGCCGGCAATCTCGAAATCATGGCTCTTGCCGCCGGTCTGCACGTAGGACTGCACCACGACCAACGCCAGCAGCACCGCCGCTGCCGCCCAGGCGACACCGACCGGCACCGCCATGAAACGGCCGAGTGCCTGCGCCAGCCAGGAACGGCCCGCGGGAGCGCGGACCGGTCCGGCTTCGGCGTCGAGCGCCCTGGCAAAGCGGCTGAGCGCATCGGCCGGTGGCCGGATCGCCTCGTTGGCGGCGGTGGCGCCGGAGAATTCCGCCTCAGCGTCGCCAAGCGCCGCCGTCGCCGCCGGATCGCTCGCCAGCCATTCCTCGACGGCTTCGAGGTCCGAGCCTTCCAGCGAGCCGTTCAGGTAGAACGGCAGCAGCGTTTCCATTTCGTCACGGCGCGACATTTTTTCAGCGGCGCTCATGTCTTCAGGATTGCTCATGGCCACCCCCTGTCGTAACCGGCGGCCTTGAGGGCTTCGCCGAGTTTCTTGCGGGCGTAGAACATTCGGGTCTTGACGGTGGCGACCGGGATGCCGAGCACCTCGCCAATCTCCGTCACCGACTGTCCATGGTAATAGGCAAGGTCGATCACCGAGCGGTGTTCCTCCGGCAAGGCATCGACGAAGCGCCGCAAAGCGGCGCCCTTGTCTTCCTTCATGGTGGCGACTTCCGGCGTGTCGGCGCCGTCGGGAACCTGCGCCGCATCGTCGTCATCGATCCAGTCTTCTTTTTTCTTGCGAAGCATCGACAGCGCCTTGAACCGGGCGATGCCGAGCAGCCATGTCGAGACTTCCGAGCGCCCTTCGAAACCGGGCGCCTGGCGCCACAGCTCGAGAAAGACCTCGTTTGCGATATCGTCGGCCATCATTTCCGATCCCGTCTGGCGCACCACGAAGCGGTAGACCCGCGCGTGGTGACGCATGAACAGCAGCCGAACAGCGGCACGGTCGCCCTTCGCGACCCGGTCGACAAGCGCGCGATCAGTCTCGGTCGCTGCCGTCATGGCCGGTCGAGCCGCCTGGCTCCTGTCTGCTCTGTCGCCGATAGGTTCAAAAAGGTTCATCCTTCCGCCAAGGAATTTTGGCGAAGCTAACCGAAGAGAGGGAGTGTTGCCAGAGCGTCTCCCTTCTCCCCGTCACTATACGGGGAGAAGGTGCCGGTGTCCGAACCGGATAGATAGGTAACAGAATGGACCGATAGCATGGGTGACAGTTTTCTTGTCCGCCGGAGGACCGGCGATGGTTTGGCGAGAGACTGGCATCA